>DASVVY010000190.1:0-2572 GCA_036386335.1 Allosphingosinicella sp.
CTCACCGCCGGGGCCGCGGCGCTGCTCGGCTACGTCGCGTTCGACGATCTGCCGCAGGCGGCGGTGGCCGCCGTCCAGGCCGTCGCCGCCGGCGCCATCCTGGCGATGATCGTCGATACGATGGTCCCCGAAGCGTTCGAGGGCACCCACGATTTCGCCGGCCTGATCTCGGTCACCGGCTTCCTCGTCGCCTTCGCTTTGTCGAAGCTCGGCGGCTAGAGGGGCGCGAGACAAAAAAAGGACGGCCGAAGCCGCCCCTTTTCCGTATTTCGCAAAAGCGAAATTGCTTTATTCGCCGCTCGGAGCCGCGGCAGCCGCCGGAGCGGCCGTGTCGGCCGGAGCCGGAGCGGCGTCCGCCGCCGGAACCGGATCGCCGGTCGCGGCCATCGGATCCGCCGAGGCGACCAGCGTCACCCGCAGCGGGTTCGGCTTCAGGTCGTTGAGCGCGCCGCTGGAACCGTCGACGGCCGCACCGATGATGCCGCCGACGAGCAGGTTGCCGGCGCCGGCAGCTGCGCCGCCGCCCGAGAACTTGCTCTTCACTTCGGCCTTCAGCGTCTCGTAGCCGGGCTTGTTGAAGGTGGCGACGAAGGCGTTCTTCCGCTTCAGCTTGAGCTTGCACGGGGTGACGCACTTCTCGCCGGTCGACAGCGCGACTTCGGCCTTGTTCGGCGTGGATTCGATGACGAATTGCTGCTTGCTGCCGCGCGTGACGGTGGCACAGGCAGGGAGGAGCAGCGTGGCAACGGCCACGCCGCAGATCATTGCATAGGATTTCACGATTAGTCCCCTTCGAATCGGCAGCCCCCGCTGCCGCACCGTCTAGGTCGCACGGAAGTTCTTGTCGGACAACAACTTTTTTAGGACGAGGCGGAATAATTCCGTGATCAGACGTTGATCGACGCGTCCTTCACCCGGTGCGCGAAGCTCTTGCGCAGCTTCCTGAGCTTGGGCGGGATCACCGCCAGGCAATAGGGATTGCGCTGGCCTTCGCCCTCCCAATAATCCTGGTGATAATCTTCGGCCGGCCACCATTGGCCGAGCGGCTCGATACTGGTGACGATCGGCGCCGGCCAGTCCGCCCCCGCCCGCTCGATCGCCCGCCGCGCCGCGTCTTCCTGCTCGGGCGAGTGGGGGAAGATGGCCGAGCGATACTGCGTGCCCACGTCGTTGCCCTGCCGGTTGAGCTGGGTCGGATCGTGCGTCGCGAGGAACAGGTCGAGGATATCATCGTAGGAGATCGCGTCCGGATCGAAGGTCACCCGGATCCCTTCGGCGTGGCCGGTATCGCCGCCGCACACCTGCCGATAGGTCGGGTTGTCGACATGCCCGCCGATATAGCCGCTCTCGACCTGGGAGACGCCGATCACGTCCTTGAACACCGCCTCCGTACACCAGAAGCACCCGCCCGCCAGCGTCGCCTGCTCTTCGGCCATGTCGTTTCTCCTTTGAGAGAGGAGATAGGGCGGCGGGGCTTGGGGGCAATAGGCGGGGCGCCCTCGGCCTCCACAGGCGCTGGAACAAAAAAAGAACTTTCCTACACCGCCTCATTTGTGATCCATACTCCGGATGGCCACCCCTTCTCTCCGCCGCGATTCGCGCCTTGCCGGGCTATGGCTGCCCTCGCGTACGCGCGCGCTCGGGCGATCGCCCCTGACTTTCCTGACTTCCGCTCCTGGTCCGTCACGTCTCGACGGTCGCCGCGGCACGCACGAACACGGGGTGCCCGGCGCCGCCTCTCGGCAACCCTCAACTTCCTCAACTTTGTCACCTTCCGCAGCGCAAACGGTGCGGTCGCGGCCGCTGCTGCGCGCGGCCCGGGGCGGAGGACCCCCCGCGGTTCCATGTGACTCTCGCGACATTCGCGCCTGTCGTGACTTTCGAGGCTCTCGCGTTGGATTGTCGCGCTGCGCGACCGCCGCAGGGCGCGGTGCTTCAGGCCCGCGGCCCCTCCGGCAGGTGCTGGCGCACCTCCAGCATCTCGGCCCAGGGATCGGAGCGCTGGCGGCGGATCAGGGCGGGGACGGTGCGGATCGTGTAGTCGCAGGGGTCGAGGCCCTTCTTCACCTGGTCCCAGCGCAGCGGCATCGCCACCGGGGCGCCGGCGCGGGAGCGGGTGGAATAAGGCGCGACGGCGGTCGAGGTGGGGTCGTTGCGCAGATAGTCGATGAATATGCGGCCCGTCCGCTCCGCCTTGGATATCTTGGTCAGGTAGCGGTCGGGGGAATCGGCGGCCATCTGCGCCGAGACGCCCTTGGCGAAGCTCTTCACCTCCCGCCATGCGGCGGTCGGCTCGACCGGCACGACCACGTGGAGGCCCTTGCCGCCGGTTGTCTTGACGAAGCTCTGGAGCCCCAGCGGCGCGAGCCGGTCGCGCACCTCCCTGGCCGCGCGGATGACTTCCTCGAAGCCGAGGCCCTCGGCGGGATCGAGGTCGAAGACGATCCGGTCGGCTCGGTCGGGCGCCTCCACCTTCACCCCCCAGGGATGCATTTCAAGCACCCCCATCTGGACCATCGCGACCAGCCCGGCGACGTCGGAGACATAGAGATAGGGTTCGTCGAAGCCCGGG
>DASVVY010000191.1:0-23512 GCA_036386335.1 Allosphingosinicella sp.
TCGACGAACTCGACCGACTTCTCCTTCATCCCGGCGGTCAGCGCCTCCTCGTCGGAGACGCCCTGCGCGGCGGCGTACGCGCGCACGTCCTGCGTGATCTTCATCGAGCAGAAGTGTGGGCCGCACATCGAGCAGAAGTGGGCGACCTTGGCGCCCTCCTGGGGCAGCGTTTCGTCATGAAATTCGCGCGCCGTCTCGGGGTCGAGCGCCAGGTTGAACTGGTCCTCCCAGCGGAACTCGAAGCGGGCGCGGGAGAGGGCGTCGTCGTGGGCTCTCGCGGCCGGGTGGCCCTTGGCCAGGTCGGCGGCGTGGGCGGCGATCTTGTAGGCGATCACCCCGTCCTTGACGTCCTGGCGGTCGGGCAGGCCGAGGTGCTCCTTGGGCGTGACGTAGCAGAGCATGGCGGTGCCGAACCAGCCGATCATCGCCGCGCCGATGGCCGAGGTGATGTGGTCGTAGCCCGGCGCGATGTCGGTGGTCAGCGGCCCGAGCGTGTAGAAGGGCGCCTCGCCGCACGCTTCCAGCTGCTTGTCCATGTTGGCCTTGATCTTGTGCATCGGCACGTGGCCGGGGCCCTCGATCATCACCTGGACGTCGTGCTTCCACGCGATCTGCGTCAGCTCGCCCAGGGTGGCGAGCTCGGCGAACTGGGCTTCGTCGTTGGCGTCGGCGATCGAGCCGGGGCGGAGGCCGTCGCCGAGGGAGAAGGCGATGTCGTACGCCTTCATGATCTCGCAGATCTCCTCGAAGCGGGTGTAGAGGAAGCTCTCCTTGTGGTGGGCGAGGCACCATTTGGCCATGATCGAGCCGCCGCGGCTGACGATGCCGGTCACTCGCTTCGCCGTCATTGGGATGTAGGGGAGGCGCACTCCGGCGTGGATGGTGAAATAGTCGACGCCCTGCTCGGCCTGCTCGATGAGGGTGTCGCGGTAGATTTCCCAGGTCAGGTCCTCGGCGATGCCGCCCACCTTCTCCAGCGCCTGGTAGATGGGGACGGTGCCGATCGGCACGGGGCTGTTGCGAATGATCCATTCGCGGGTGTCGTGGATGTTTCGGCCGGTGGAGAGGTCCATGACCGTGTCGGCGCCCCAGCGGATCGACCAGACCATCTTGTCGACCTCGGCGGCGACGTCGCTGGCGACGGCGGAGTTGCCGATATTGGCGTTGATCTTCACCAGGAAGTTGCGGCCGATCGCCATCGGCTCGGACTCAGGATGGTTGATGTTGTTGGGGATGATGGCGCGGCCCCTCGCCACTTCGTCGCGCACGAATTCGGGGGTGACGTAATCAGGGATCGACGCTCCGAAATCCTGGCCGTCGCGAGCCTGAATGGGGACAGTTACTAGTAACTGTCCCCGGCCTCCCCCGTCGCGGAGAGCTTCGCGGCCCAGGTTCTCGCGGATGGCGACATATTCCATCTCAGGGGTCACGACGCCTTTGCGGGCGTAGTGCATCTGGCTGACGTTCGCGCCCGGGCGGGCGCGGAGCACCTTGCGGCGCACGTTGGGAAAGGGCTGGACGCCGCCGGAGCGGTCGGGGCCGAGCTGGCCGTTATCCTCCGGCTTCACCTCGCGCTGGTCGACTTCCTCGACGTCGCCGCGGCCGCGGATCCAGTCGCGGCGGAGCTCCGGCAGGCCCGCCATGATGTCGATCGCCGCGGCCGGGTCCGTATAGGGGCCGGAGCAGTCGTAGACGCGCAGCGGCGGCTCGCCGGAGGAGGGCTCGAGGTCGATCTCGCGCATCGCCACACCAAGCGGGCCGACATGGACCTTGCGGCTGCCGCGGATCGGGCCGGTGGTGACCGAGAGGCCCTCACCCTGCCGCTTCGCGGCTGTCCCTCTCCCCTGGAGGGAGAGGGACGTTTCGGTGCGCACGTCGATATCGGCCATTCGAGATTCTCCAAGCTCCGTAGGCCGGGCTCGGTCCTCGCCAGTCCCCGGACCGGCTGCGGGTCTCGCCCTCCCTACGCCGGTGTCAGCCGGATCAGGTTCGACGGGTCGCTCGGTCGGCCGAGCCTCTCAGACGCCCACAGCGTCCCCCCGGGGAATGGCGCGGGTGTAGACCCGGGAGCGCCGCAGCGGAAGCGGCAATTAGGCTTCAGGCGAAGACCTCGCCCATCTCGTCGGTATCCTCGGTGTAGGTGTTGGCGACCCTGCGGGAAAGCCGGAGGTAGGCCGTCCAGATGGTGCAGAAGATGAGCGAGCGGACGAGGTCGCCGACACTATTCTGGATCAGCGCCCCCATGCCGATCCCGCTGATCAGGACGACGGCGGTGAACTCCACCGCGATGATTCCGAACGTCATCAGCCACAGGCCCGCGATGACGATGCGCACCGTCTGCGGCACGTGCACCTTGTTGAGCCGCCAGGCCAGGTACCAGGCAATGCCGATATTCGCTGCCGCCAGCCCCAGCTCCACGGCCTGGAGGAGCGGCCAATTATCCCCCAAAGCGGCCGCGATCGATGAATCCGAATAGATGCCGACCACCGACAAGACGACGCGGATCGGGGTGAACACGGCAAGCACGATGACCAGAAAGGCGAGCCAGCCGCCGACCCCCCGAAGCGAGCGTTCATCATAGGACATGTTCGATATTCCTCCCCCGCGAGGAACTTAGCGCAGCCGCGGCGAAAGACCTAATCGCCACCGTCTAGCGCCGCTCCGCCCATACCGATCCTTTGGGCCCGCGGCGCCATTTGCCATCGCCGCGGCGGCGGCTAAGTTCCGGCGATGAAGAGCGGCTCCTTCCGCGCCCGCCTCGGCTATGCGCTCGCCGGAATCCGGATCGCCTGGCGGCGCGAGAAGAGCTTCCGGACGCAGGTCGCGATGGCGTTCGGCGCCGCGGCCGTGACGGCGGCCGTGCGGCCGGGCCTCGTCTGGGCGGCTCTGGTGGCGCTGTCGATCGGGCTCGTGCTGGCGCTGGAAATGGCGAACGCCGCGCTCGAATACCTAGTCGACAAGGTCCACCCGGAGATCGCCGAGGAGATCAAGTTCGCCAAGGATGCGGCCGCAGGCGCGGTGCTGCTCGCCAGCATTGCCGCCGCGGCGGTGGGGGTCATGATGCTGGTCTCCACCTTGCGATGAAGCCGGATCGAGTCGGCGCGCGGCGGGTTGGTCGCCGGTGCACGTCGTCGAAATCTTCCTTCCGCTCTACGACAATGACGGGCGCCGCTTCGGCCGAGAGCTCTACGCGCGGGTGCGGGAGGAACTGGTGGAGCGGTTCGGCGGCCTCACCGCGTTCAGCCGCACCCCGGCCGAGGGGCTGTGGGAGGAGGAGGGCGAGCGGAGCCGAGACGACATCGTCATCTTCGAGGTGATGGCGGACACGCTGGAGCGGGGCTGGTGGGCCGCGTACCGCGCCGCGCTGGAGCGGCGGTTCCGGCAGGAGGAGATAGTGGTGCGGGCAAGCGCCGTCGACCGCCTCTAGAGTGGCAGCACCAGTTCGCGCGCCGCCTCCTCACCTGTCGCCTCGGCGAGACCCGAGAGGCCGAGGCCCAGCAGGCGGATGCTCTTGGGGGTCGGGAGGAGGGAGCGCAGCAGCGTCAGGCCGACCTCCAGGAACTCGTCCACGCCGCTGACATTACGGCCGAGGGAGCGGGCGCGGGTGACGATCTGGAAGTCGGCATATTTGACCTTGAGGCTGACGGTGCGGCCGGCGAGGCCTTTTGGCTCCACCCTCTTCTCCCAGACGTGGCGGCCGATCCGCTCCAGCTCGGCGAGCAGCGCTTCGCCATCGCTGAGGTCGGTCAGGAACGTGTCCTCGGCGCTGACCGATTTGTAGGGCCGGTCCGCCTTTACCTCGCGATTGCAGATGCCGCGGGCGAGGTCGTGATAATATTGGGCGGAGCTGCCGAAATGGGCGGCGAGGAATTGGAGGCTCCGCGCCCGGAGGTCCGCCCCGGTTTCGATGCCAAGGCGCGCCATCTTCTCGGCCGTCTTCGGCCCGACGCCGTGGAAGCGGGAGACGGGCAGCGTCTCGACGAAGGCTGCGCCGCGGCCCGGCGTGATGACGCAGAGGCCGTCGGGCTTGTTCTGGTCGGAGGCGAGCTTGGCGAGGAACTTGTTGTAGGAGACTCCCGCCGAGGCGGTGAGGCCGGTGTCGGCCCGGATGCGGGCGCGTATCTCCTCGGCGATGGCGGTGGCGATGCCGATGCCCTTCAGGTCCTCGGTGACGTCGAGATACGCCTCGTCGAGGCTCAGTGGCTCCACGTGCGGCGTATAATCGAGGAAGATCGCCCGGATCTGGTTGGAGACGGCGCGGTAGGCATCGAAGCGCGGCTTGACGAAAATGAGCTCGGGGCAGCGGCGCTTCGCCGTCACTGCGGGCATGGCCGAGCGGACTCCGTATTTGCGTGCCTCGTAGCTCGCCGCCGCCACCACGCCGCGGACGCCGCCGCCCACCGCCAGCGGCTTGCCGCGCAGCTCCGGATCGTCGCGCTGCTCGACCGACGCGTAGAAAGCGTCCATGTCGACGTGGATGATCTTGCGCGCGCGCCCGTTCACACTGTGTTCTTAGCGTGCGCGAAGGCTCCGCGAAAGAGTCAGAAACGTATTTGGAGGCCGATTGCGGCAACCTTGCTGTCGCGCGGCCGCGCGTCGCGCATCGGATCGGTGCGGCGGCGCATCGTCTCCTTTTCGGTCTCACCAACCACCGAGAAGAGGCCGACGCCGAGATCGACATTGTCGGCGACCGGTACGCTGCCGATCAGCCTCGTCCGTGAACCTGCGCTGCCGTCCTCGCGGATCACGTTCTCGCGGCTGAAGTTGAGGCCGGGGCCTGTGTTGGAGAAGTTGGGCCGCGCGGCGCCGTCTGCGCGCGGCGGGCCGTAACGATTATACTCGCCGCCCTCCACCACCTGCCCTTGCGCCGCCGCCTGCGACGCGAGGGACAGGATCAACCCCGTTACGGCGAGCCCGGTGAAGGATCTGATCACCTTCGGGCTCCCAATATTGTTTTAGGTTAAGCGCCCGGAGAAGGCGGTAGGTTCCCCCGAAAATGGGTTAAAACGTGTAGCTTAGTCCCGCGATGGCATAAAACTGGTCGTGATCTCCGGCCATCGACACGATGGGGCTGCGCTTGAAGTCGCCCGTCAGCTTCGAATAAGCGAAGCCGCCGAACAGGGACAGGCCCGGATCGCGCAGGTCCCCCGTCAGCACCTGGCCGAGGAACAGGCTCGCGCGCCAGTTCTTCCAGCCGCCGTCCGCCGCATAAGCGGGGAGGCCGCTCCGAGTGGCGCCCGCGGCGTCGATGCTGAAATAGGTCCGGGCATAGCCGTCGCCCACCCGCTCCGCCTGCAGGCCGAGTTGGGCGTAGGTGCGGGTGCTGAGCGGCGTTCCATATTCGATCGCGGGGGTGATGACGGTGCTGTCGTGGGTGTCGGTCACGTCCTTCTGCCAGGTGACGCGGGCGGTCAGCCGGTCATATTGGTGGAAGACGCCGTTCTTGGTGATCGCGCCATGGGCGCCGAGCTCGATCGCCGTGTCCATCTCGCCGAGGGCGCGCACCCGCGGGTCCTTGATCCGGCTGGTCCGGTCGAGGCGGACATAGGCGACGGGGCCGAGCTCGAAGCTCACCGGCGCGTTCGAGCTGTCGGGGATGAGATCGACCCAGAGGCCGGTGCCGCGGGTGGCGAAGCCGAAGCCGGCGACGCGGCCGAAGGCCACCCCGATCGGCGTGATCACATAGTCGTCCGACCCTTCATAAGACGGAACGTAGCCGACCCCCGCTCCCAGGGTGAGGCTGTAGGGATCGTCGGGCAGCCCGCCTTCCTCATCCTGTGCGAACGCAGGCCCGGCGGCGAGCGCGACAAGGGCAGTTGCGCCGAGGGCGCGCATAAGGATGCGGTTTGACGTCACGGCCGGCCCTCCTGTTGTTTCCGCAAAATGTTGCGGCAACGTCATGGTTCCGTCAACCGCGGGCGTCGGCAATCCGGCGAAGCTCGCGGACCAGGCGCCAGAGCAGCAGAATCGCGATAGCGGCGAGGCCGGCGAGCGCCAGCAGCGCGTAGGCGATCGCCTCCAGCCAACGTTCCGACCGATCCTCCGGCGGCGGCGGCGCGGCGACAACCGCTGAGCCAGTTCCGGATGAAGACGCCGCCTCCTGCCGTTCTCCCGGCGCAAAGACGTTGCCGGGATCCGTCTGCGCCGACTCACTCGCCCGCTCTTCAGGAATGGTCCCGGGAAGCGGCTGCGGCTGCGACTCGACAAGGAAGCCGCGCGGACCCGTGTCGGTGGTCATGGTCGCGACGGCACCCAGGATCGACAGCGACACCAGGCCGGCGAGGACCATCATGGCCACGCGCACGGTCCAGTTGACGACGCTCCAGGTCATGGACGGCGGAACGGCCGTGCAGGCCCCCGGTTGCAGGGCGGCGGCGAATGCCGGATCGGTGTTGGATTCCGCCGGGGGCTGTGCTTTAGCGCGCGGCCATGAACATCCACGAATACCAGGCCAAGGAATTGCTTGCCAAGGCGGGCATTCCGGTCCCCGCCGGCTATCCGGCGCTGAGCGTCGAGGAAGCGGTCGCCGCGGCGGAGAAGCTGCCCGGGCCGCTCTACGTGGTGAAGGCGCAGATCCACGCCGGCGGCCGCGGCAAGGGCCGCTTCAAGGAGCTCGGCCCCGACGCCAAAGGCGGGGTGCGCCTCGCCCGCTCGGCCGAGGAGGTGCGGGCGAACGCCGAGGAGATGCTCGGCAGGACGCTCGTCACCATCCAGACCGGGCCGGAGGGCAAGCAGGTCAACCGCCTCTACGTCACCGACGGCGTCGACATCGCCAAGGAATATTACCTCGCTCTGCTGGTCGACCGCGGCAGCGGCCGGATCGCCATGGTGGCCTCCACGGAAGGCGGCATGGACATCGAGACGGTCGCCCACGAGACGCCCGAGAAGATCACGACCATCACCATCGATCCGGCGCAGGGGTTCATGCCCCACCACGGCCGCGCCGTCGCCCACGCGCTGAAGCTGGAGGGCGACCGCAACATGCAGGGCCAGAAACTGGCGCGGCAGCTCTACGAGGCGTTCCTCGGCCTCGACTGCTCGATGCTGGAGATCAACCCGATGGTCGAGACCGAGGACGGCCGGATGATGGTCCTCGACGCGAAGATGAGCTTCGATTCGAACGCCGCCTTCCGCCACCCCGACCTGGAGGCGCTGCGCGACGAGACCGAGGAGGACCCGATGGAGGTGGAGGCCTCGAAGCACGACCTCGCCTACGTCAAGCTCGACGGCAATATCGGCTGCATGGTGAACGGCGCCGGCCTCGCCATGGCGACGATGGACATCATCAAACTGAACGGCGCGGAGCCCGCCAACTTCCTCGACGTCGGCGGCGGCGCATCGAAGGAGAAGGTGACGGCGGCGTTCAAGATCATCCTCTCCGACCCGGCGGTGAAGGGCATCCTGGTCAACATCTTCGGCGGCATCATGCGCTGCGACATCATCGCCGACGGCATCGTCGCGGCGGCGAAGGAAGTGGACCTGAAGGTGCCGCTGGTCGTGCGGCTGGAAGGCACCAATGTCGAGGAAGGCAAGCGCATCCTCGCCGACAGCGGCCTCGCCATCGTGCCGGCGAACGATCTCGGCGACGCGGCGCGGAAGATCGTCGCGGCAGTGGGCGAGGCGGCTTAGGAATGGCCGATCCGCTCCCACTCCTGCGCGCGACATTTGGCTGCGCGCTCGGGTTGGTTCTCGCCGCCGCGCTTGTGGCGGCACCCGCTCGCGCAGCCCTACCGGCGACAGGAGGTTGCGTTCTGCACGTGAGTGGCGCCAAGCCGCCACCGCTGCGGTCGACCATTTTCATGAAAGTGAAGGGGCCGCCGCCGAACATGGACGACCCGGCGACAAAGGCGTTTCAGTACAATCCGGTGACCAGGGCCCTGACGCTCACCGACGCGGAGTTGAAGACGCTATTCCCCGCAGACCTCCCGGTCAAGATCGTGCGGCATAACGAAGGACTGACCAAAGCCGGGCTCAAGGCGGCACGGGGGCTCCTCTTTCCGCGGCAGAGCGCCTGCCATGCCGAACTGATCCTATCTGACGTGTTTGCGATTTTCCCGAACCGCGCCGAAGCGTCCAGCCGCGCGGGGCCGATTGGCGCCCTGTTGGTGGGTGGTCAGAGGGTTGAGATCATCTTCACGTTTCGCCGGTTCGAAGGAACCGGTGAAAGGCCGCTCACGATCCGCCACCGGCGGTCGGGCCGCTTGCCGTCCGGCGACCCGGCAGCGCCCCTCCAGGAGGTGGCCGAAGGCCTGAAGGTGGGCACCAGCGCCGCGTTTGCCGAGTTCGTCAACAAGGATGTGGTGCCAAAACGAAGGGCTCGATAGGGCCGAGACCTCGACTTGGGGACTTGAGCGGAAAGCAAGGCCTGCTTTGGGCCGGTGGAGCTGAGTATGAAACTTCTCGTGCCCGTGAAGCGGGTGATCGACTATAACGTGAAGCCGCGGGTGAAGGCGGACGGGACGGGCGTCGACCTCGCCAACGTCAAGATGAGCATGAATCCGTTCGACGAGATCGCGGTCGAGGAGGCGATCCGGCTGAAGGAGAAGGGCGTCGCGACGGAGATCGTCGCGGTCTCGATCGGCCCGGCCAAGGCGCAGGAGACGCTGCGCACGGCGCTGGCGATGGGCGCGGACCGCGCAATCCTCGTCCAGACGGACGACGAGGTCGAGCCGCTCGCCGTCGCCAAGATCCTGGCCAAGATCGCGGGCGAGGAGCAGCCGGGGATGGTGATCCTCGGCAAGCAGGCGATCGACGACGACGCCAACCAGACGGGCCAGATGCTCGCCGCGCTGCTGGGATGGGCTCAGGGGACCTTCGCTTCGAAGGTCGAAGTCGGGGGCGAGAGCGTCAACGTCACCCGTGAGGTGGACGGCGGGCTGGAGACGGTGCGGCTGAAGCTGCCGGCGATCGTCACCACCGACCTCAGGCTCAACGAGCCGCGCTATGCGAGCCTCCCCAACATCATGAAGGCGCGATCGAAGCCGCTCGCGACCAAGAGCCCCGCCGATTACGGCGTCGACACCGCGCCGCGGCTGACGACGCTGGGCGTTCGCGAGCCATCGAAGCGCGAGGCGGGGATCAAGGTCGGATCGGTCGACGAGCTGATCGACCGGCTGCGCACGGTGGGAGTGATCGGATGAAGTGCCTGGTACTGGTCGAGCATGAAAACGGGCAGCTGAGGGACGCGACGCTGGCCGCGGTGACGGCGGCGTCGAAGCTGGGCGAGGTCCATCTGCTGGTCGCCGGCGAGGGCGTTGGCACGGTGGCCGAGCAGGCGGCGACGATCGCCGGGGTGGGCAAGGTGCACGTCGCGGACGGTGCGGAATTTGGCCACCAGCTCGCGGAGAATGTCGCGCCGCTTGCCGCGCAGCTGATGGCGGGCCACGACGCCTTCGTCGCGCCCGCGACCACGACGGGCAAGAACGTCGCACCGCGCGTGGCGGCGATGCTCGACGTGATGCAGATTTCCGACGTCATCGCCATCGAGGGCGAGGACACGTTCGTGCGGCCGATCTACGCCGGTAACGCCATCGCCACCGTCCGTTCGTCCGATGCGAAGAAGGTGCTGACGGTGCGCGGCACCGCGTTCGAGAAGGCGGCGACCGAAGGCGGCTCGGGAACGGTGGAGGCCATTTCCGGCGGCGGCGATTCAGGGCTTTCGAGCTTCGTCGGCGCGGAAGTCGCTGCGTCGGAGCGGCCGGAGCTGACCAGCGCCAAGATCATCGTCTCCGGAGGCCGCGCGCTCGGCTCGTCCGAGCAATTCCACCAGTATATCGACCCGCTGGCAGATAAGCTCGGGGCGGCCGTCGGCGCCAGCCGCGCGGCCGTGGACGCGGGCTATGCGCCCAACGACTATCAGGTCGGCCAGACCGGCAAGATCGTCGCGCCGGAGCTCTACATCGCCGTCGGCATATCGGGCGCGATCCAGCACCTCGCCGGCATGAAGGATTCCAAGACCATCGTCGCCATCAACAAGGACGAGGAGGCGCCGATCTTCCAGGTCGCCGACTTCGGACTGGTCGGGGACCTGTTCAAGCTGGTGCCGGAGCTGACCGAGAAGCTCTAGCCTCTTCAGGCGCCCCGGGCCGGCGTGCTAGCATCGCCGCATTTGAGCTTCCGGGGAACCAGAACCATGCATGCTTTCCGTACCGCGGCCGTGGCCGCGCTCCTTACCGGCGTCGCTGCGCCTGCGCTGGCGGCGCCCCAACCCGCCTCCGACGCGATTGTCGGCCCGATCCTCGCCAATCCCAAGAGCCCCGCCGAGGTCGGCTCGATGTGCGACAAGCGCATCGCCGGCATCCGCCAGCTGCAGGCGAAGCTCGAGCAGATGCCGCTCAGCACGCCGGCGCCGACCCTGCTCGCCGCTTATGACGATCTCTACAACCTGACCCAGACCGCCGCCTCGACCGAACCCGGGCTGATCAAGGACACGCATCCCGACGCCGACATCCGCAAGGCGGCCGAGGACTGCCTGCAGCGGACCAGCGAGGTGCAGACGGTGGTGATGATGTCGCGCCCGATCTACGAGCGGCTGCTCGCCGTCGAGAAGCAGGGGCCGCCGCCGGAGCTGCGCTACATGGTGACGCGGCAGGTCGACAATTACCGCCGCGCCGGCGTCGCCAAGGACGAGGCGACCCGCAAGCGCATCGCCGACCTCCAGAAGCAGATCACCGAGACCGCGCTCGAATTCGACCGCAACATCAACGAGGGCCTGATCACCCTCACCGCCACGCCTGCCGAGCTCGAGGGCCTGCCCGCCGACTATCTCGCCGCGCATCCGGCGGGCGCCGACGGCAAGGTGACCTTCACCACCGCCTACCCGGACATGATCCCGGTGCTGCGCTACGCGAAGAGCGAGCCGCTGCGGAAGCGGGCCCTGATCGCCTTCCTCAGCCGCGCCTATCCGAAGAATGACGCCGTGTTCCGCCGGCTGGCGGCGCTGAGGACCGAATATGCGAAGCTGCTCGGCTATCCGAGCTTCGCCCATTACGACCTCGCCAACCGCATGGCGCGCAGCCCCGACGAAGCCCGCGCCTTCATCGACGACATCGCCAGCGCCGCCCGGCCGATGGGCGAGCGGGACGCGGCGCGGATGCTGGCACGGCTGAAGAAAGACGATCCCGCGGTCCGCGAGCTCGGCGCGTGGAGCTCGTCTTATGCAAGCCGGCTGATCCGCACCGAGGAATATCAGGTCGATCCGCAAGTCGTCCGCCAGTATTTCGCCTTCGACAAGGTGAAGGGCGGCATCTTCACCCTGACGCAGGACCTGTTCGGGGTCGAGATCCGGCCGTGGCAGACGGACGTCTGGTCGCCGGAGGTGGAGGCGTATGAGCTCGTCGAGCAGGGGAAGGTGATCGGCCGCTTCTATCTCGATCTCCACCCGCGGGAGAAGAAGTACAGCCACGCCGCCATGTTCCCGATCCGGATGGGGATCAAGGACCGCTCGCTGCCGGTCGCGGCGCTGATCTGCAACTTCCCCACCGGTCTGATGGAGCACGGCGACGTCGTCACCTTCCTCCACGAATTCGGGCACCTCCTCCACTGGATGTTCTCGGGCCAGGTGGCCTACGCGGCGCAGAATTTCGGCGAGATCGAGAATGATGTGATCGAGGCGCCCTCGCAGCTGCTCGAAGAGTGGGTGTGGGACTATGACACTCTGAACCGCTTCGCGACCAACGAGAAGGGCGAGCCGATCCCCGCCGACCTCGTCGCCAAGATGAATGCCGGCCGCCGCTTTGGCGAGGCGTTCGGCGCGCTCGGCCAGCTCGGCTATTCGGCGGTGTCGCTCGATTATTATTCGGGCGACCTCGGGACGAAGGACCTGACCGAGGCCTATCAGGCCTCCTACGGCCGCTACGCCCTCGCCCACGATCCGGCCGGAGCGCATCCGCAGGCCTCTTTCGGGCACCTCAGCGGCTACGGCGCCGCCTATTACACCTACAGCTGGTCCAAGGCGCTGGCGAGCGACCTCCTCAGTCCCTTCCGCGCCGCGGACCTGCGCGACCCGGCCACCGCTCGCCGCTACCGAGAGCTGATCCTCGCGCCCGGCGGGTCGCAATCGATGAACGTCCTCGCGAAGAGCTTCCTCGGCCGCGACTGGTCGGCGGACGCGTATCGCAAGGAGCTGGAGCGGGGCTCGCGATGAAGGGACGAAGCACTTGCTCTTCTTCGTCGCCGCGGCCCTGTTCCTGCTCGCCGCGGCGATCGGCTTCGCCAGGCGCGGCTTCGAGCTGAAGGCCGGCCTCGGCGTCGCGATGGCGGCAGTCATGCTGTGGTTCGGGATTCAGCAGCGGCGCAGCGGCGGCGGCTGAGCGGCCGGGACGGGGCTATTGCGTCTTGGGCTGAGGCTTCTCGCGGTACATGTCCTCGAACATCTTGAGCTGCGCCTCCTGCCGCTCGCGCGTCGGCGCGCCGAGGGTCTCGCGTATGCCCTCGGGGATGACGCTCCTGTCGTACGGCTCCTGCGTCACCGGAGCGCCGGGGACGGCGTTGTACTGGGTCCCGTAGATCTGCTTCTGGCCGATGCGCTGCAGGTACCGGTCGAGCGTCGCCCAAGCGATCCAGGTCGCGTCGCGCCGGCCGCGGGCGACCGCCGCGATGGCGAGCGTGTGGGCCAGCAGGTAGTCGGCGGGCGTGCCGCCGTGCTGGAAGATGAAGGCGGCGTGGTAGAAATCGTCACCGCTGCGCAGCGCCCCCGATTCGAGCAGAACCCTGGTGCGCGCCCGCCGCTTGTCGTCTTCCGGGCCGACCTTGCTCCAGTCGATGTCGGCGCCTTCCTTCCGCGCGTCCTGGTCGGCGGTGAAGATGGCCGTCATCTCCGGATTGGACGGGCGCGGTGAATCGAGGCTGTAGCTGCGCTCCGGGTCCCACCCGCCGGCGATCGTCGCGGCCGCCGCGGCACGGGCGAAGGCGAGCGGCGGGACGGGGATGCCGGGCCGGCTGAAATCGGAATGGTCGCGGCCGAGCGGGTGGAAGGTGAAGATGTCGGCGGGACCGTCGGTCGACGCGGCGTCGATCGTCAGCGCCAGCGCATCGCCCTGGACGGCGGCGGCGCGAATCCGGCGGGCGACCGTGGGGCCGCTGACCCCGGAAACGGTGCCGATGTCGCTGACGACCATATGCTCGGGCCGAGTCCATGTCCCGGTCCAGCCGCCCGGCGCGCGCGCATCGCGCCGCAGCTCGAGGAGACTGAGCGTGCGTCCCTCGGCGGTGAGCGCCCACAGGCCTGCCGCGTCGTCGACCGCCGCTTCCGCGGGCGCCGCCGACAGCCAGAAGGCGAGCAGGAGCAGGAGGGCGGAGGCTCGGGCGATCATTTGCGGGCGCGCGGCGCAGCGAACAGCCCGACCAGATCGGCTTGCGCGACGACGTGGCCGCGCATGGCCGCGAGGAGCGGCTCGCGCTCCGTCCCGCCGGGGACATTGAGAGGCGCGTCGAGGGCGAAGAGCTGGAAGTGGTAATGGTGCGGCTTCGGCCCGTGGGGACGCGGACCGAACCAGGCGGCGGTCCCGCGGCTGTTGCGGCCCTGGACGGTCCCGGCGGGGACGGTGCCTTCCGGCAGACGGCCGGCGGCTGGATCGATGTTCCAGGCGAGCCAGTGGACGAATGGCCGCGCGGACGCCGCGTCCGGATCCTCGACCAGCAGCGCGAGGCTCTTCGTGCCCGCGGGGAGGGCCGACCACGCTAAAGCGGGGGAGCGGTTGTCGCCATAGGCGCTGTAGGCGAGCGGGATCGTGCCGCCCGAAGGGAAGCTCGACGAGCTCAGCCCGAAGCCGGCCCGCGCCTGCGTCTCCGCGCGCTGGCCGGCGAGAAGGTGGTTGCCGGCGCCGGCATTGCCCTCCCGCGAGCAGGAGAGGGTGAGCAGGCAGGCGAGGATCGGCCGCAGCTTCATCGGCCCGATCTTACCCCGTTCAGCGGAAGCCGCCAAGAAAAGCGGCGACGTTGGCGCCGAGTGCGTCGACGGCATAGCCGCCTTCCATGACGATGACGGTTGGCAGGGCTAGCGAAGCGATGCGTCGGGCGATCGGGGCGTAGTCCGCTGTGCGCAGACGGAAGTGGCTGATCGGGTCGCCCTCGAACGTGTCGGCGCCGTAGGAGACGACGAGCAGGTCGGGCCCGAAGCCGGCGACCGCCTCCAGCGCCCGGTCGAGGGCCGGCTCGTAGTCGGCCATCCCGATACCGCGCGGGAGCGGGAGGTTGAGCGTCGCGCCCTCGCCGTCCCCCTCGCCGGTCTCGTCGGCATGGCCCCAGTAGAAGGGGTAATCGGTGCGCGGGTCGGCGTGGATCGAGGCGAGGAATACGTCGCCGCGAGCGTAGAAGATGTCCTGCGTGCCGTTGCCGTGATGATAGTCGACGTCGAGGATCGCGACCCTCGCCCGGCCGGCGGCGCGGGCGGCTTCGGCGGCGATGGCGGCATGGTTGAGGTGGCAATAGCCGCCGAGATAGTCGGCGCCGGCATGGTGGCCGGGCGGGCGCGTCAGGGCGAAGGCCACCGCTTCCCCGGCGAGGACCCCATGGAGGGCGGCGAGCGCCGTCTGGGCCGAGGCGTAGGCGGCCTCCCAGCTGCCCTCGGCGATCGGCGTCGAGGCGTCGTAGCTGTAGCGGCCGAGCTTCGCGTCGATCCGGTCGAGCGCGAGCGGACGGCGGCGGACGATCGGCCAGGTGTAAGCGACGGCGTCTCCCGGCCGGCCAGCGGCGCGCCAATCGGCATAGGCGCACTTGAGGAAGTCCAGATACGGCCGCGGATGGACCCTGAGCAGCGGCTCCTCACCGAAGTCGTGCGGCGCCTCGGTCCGGCCGATGGCGGCGAGGATCGACTCCACCCGTCCCGGGTGCTCGGCATAGGGCTCGAACGCACCGTTGTGGAGCTCGACCGCAGGGGCGTGGAGCCGCTGCCGATCGTCGAAGAAGAGCCGCATTCTACCCCCTCTCCCCTGGGGAGAGGGTTGGGGTGAGGGGGCTGAGAGTCCGCGGCTGCTCTCCTCGTCCGAACACCCTCACCCTGCCCTCTCCCTGAGCGAGAGGGTATGGGCTGCACGAGTCGCTGCCGCTGCCTCGGACCCGCAGCATCAGCGGCGGGCGAGGTCGCTGGGCAGCGTCGGCTCGGAGAGGAGCTGGGCCATGCGCCGCCAGCGCGCCTCCTGCGAGGGGCCGGCGGCCTCGACCCACGTGCGCACCATCTCCTCGCCGAGGCCGTAGTTGATCACGTAGCTCCTATACTGGTCGATGAAGGCGACCGACTGTTCGGCCCGCGCCTTGGAGACGAGCTGGTATTTCTGCGTCAGCTCCACCGCCCGCGCGCGGGCGATGCGGCCCTCGAGATAGTCGGCGGCGATGGTGAAGCGGGCGCCGGCGAGCGCCTCGGTCGCCTCCATCAGGGCGAGGTAGCGCGGCGCGTCGGCGGGGGGCAGGCCTGCGAGCGGGTAAAGGGTTCCGGTCTCGAAACGCAGCCGCTCCTGCGCCGGAAAGGCGAGGTCGATGCCGTAATTGGCCGAGCCTTCGGCGATGAACGACTGCGGCGAATAGAGCGGGTAGACGGTGTACTCGACCCAGCCCCGTGCCTCCGCCAGCTTCTGCTCGAGCAGCATGTTGTAGACGTGGTGGCCGGGATAACCTTCGTGACAGCCGAGATCGACGGCGCGGCCGATGCGCACGGGCAGGTCGGTGTTCACCTGAATGAGGCTGGTCGCCTGGCCCTTGTACCAATTGTAGCCCGACCAGCTCTTTCCGGTGACGAATTCGAGCGTGAAGCGCTCCTCCGGCGGCAGCGCGATGTGCTCGAGCGTGCGGCGGCGGCATTCGGCGATCGCAGCGTCCATCACCGGGCGGAGACGGTCGGCGGGAATGGTGAAGCGGGCCTGATAGGCGTCCACCCGCTCGGCCAAGGGCCCGGGGCCGGGGACGAGGCTCTCGAGACGCGCGAGGACGGGATCGTAGGTGGAGAGCGGCTTCAGCTGAGGCCGGACGCCGAACAGCCCCTCCGCTTCGTCGGCGAAGCTCAGCTTCTGGCCGTTCATCATCCGCAGCCGAGTCTCGGCGGCGCGCAGTTGGGCGAGCAGAAAGTCGCGGCGGCGGCGCTCCATCGGGTCGAGGCGGGCGGGTTCGATGGCGCGGGCGCGGCTGGCGAGCGCGGCCGCGGCGACGGTGAGCGCGGCCGGCGACCGGGGAGCGGCCTTTGCCGCCGCCTGCCACTCGGACGGCCCGTAATAAGCGTCGATATAGCCCGCCTCGCGCTCCCCCGCCTCGAGCTGCATGCGCACGTAGTCGGCGGCGATGCGGTCGAGCGTGTCGCCGCGGCTGTCGAGCCCCGCGCAGGCGCTAAGAAGGAGAAGGAGGGGCAGGATCAGCAGGACCGGTCTCATCGTCGTGTCTCCTCGACCCCGGCGACATCGCCGTCGGCCGCGATCTCCGCCTCGCACTGCGCGTCCTCCGCGCCCAGGCCGGGAGCCGTCGGGGCGAAGCGGAGGATCAGGTAGCCGCCCACGGCGGAGAGCAGCGAGCCGGCGAGGATGCCGAGCTTCGCTTCCTCGACGAGGGCGGAATCGTGGGAAAAAGCGAGCGTGCCGATGAACAGGCTCATCGTGAAGCCGATCCCGCACAGCATCGCCACCGCCCAGGTCTGCAGCCAGGTGGCGCCGCGGAAGGGGCGGGCGACGCCGAGCTTCACCGACAGCCAAACCGCCCCGAAGATGCCGAGCTGCTTGCCCGCGAACAGGCCGGCGGCGATGCCGAGGGGGAGGGGCGCGAGCAGCGCGCCGGCGCCGACCCCCGAGAGCGTCACCCCGGCATTGGCGAAGCCGAACAGCGGCACGATCAGGAAGGCCACCCACGGGGCGAGGGCGTGCTCGAGGCGGTGGACCGGCGAGTCGGGCGAATCGGGCGCGCCGGGGGTCTTCACGATCGGGACCATCATCGCCGCGAGCACGCCCGCGACCGTGGCGTGGACGCCGGAGAGGAGGACCGCGTACCAAAGGGCGGCGGCGCAGAGCAGGAAAGGCCAGAGAGCCCTGACGCCGCTCTTGCCCAGCACGTACATGAGGACGAGGATCGCGGCCGCGGCGCCGAGGGCGAGCGTGTCGAGTGCCCCGGTATAAGCGAGCGCGATGATCGCGACCGCGCCCATGTCGTCCGCGATCGCCACGGTGGTCAGGAACAGCTTGAGCGAGGTCGGGGCGCGCTTGCCGAGGAGAGCGAGGACGCCGATTGCAAAGGCGATGTCGGTCGCCGCCGGGATGGCCCACCCGGGGGTGAGGCCCGGCTCGCGCGCGGCGGCGGCAAGGTAGATGCCGGCGGGAACGATCATCCCCACCGCCGCGGCGATGACGGGCAGGCGGCGCTGCTCCCAGGTGGCGAGGCGGCCGTCGACCAGCTCGCGCTTGATCTCGAGGCCGACGAGCAGGAAGAAGATGGCCATCAGCCCATCGTTGATCCAGTTGTGAACCTTCATGGATCCGATCTTCGGGGCGAGAACCGGGCCGGTCTCCGCGTGGACGAGATGGTGATAGGCGTCGGCCAGCGGGCTGTTGGCGGCGAGCATCGCAAGCGCCGCCGCGGCCATCAGCAGGACGCCGCCCGCCGCCTCGCTCTCGAGGAAGCGCCGCAGCGCCGAAGGGGGCCGCTCGGTCCGGTTCGCCATCCCCGCCCCGTAGCCGGAGCCGCCCGCGCCGGGAAGCGTTTGCGGGCGATGGCCGGGCTTCCCCTCAGCATCGAACCGGATGGCGCCGCAGGCGCCGCCGCTCTGGCGGAGCGGGCGGCGGCGGAACGGGAGCGCTGGTCGGCAGCGCTCCTCGTCCACGGCGCGCTACTGTTCCGCGGCTGGGGCCTCGCCGGCCTCGACGATTTCTCCCGCTTCGTCGCGGCCTTTTCGGACGGAGCGCCGCTGTTCGGCTATGCCGGCGGCGCCTCGCCCCGGCAGGCGCTGTCGGCGGACGGCGTCTACAGCTCGACCGAATATCCGGCCGACATGCCCCTCTCGCTCCACAACGAGCTCTCCTACGCGGCCGTCCATCCACGGCGGCTGTTCTTCTTCTGCCTGATCGCGCCTGAGGAGGGGGGCGAGACGACCTTGGGGGATAGCCGGAGGATCCTGGCCGCCCTCGATTCCGACATGGTCGACGAGTTCCGCCGCCGCGGTATCCGCTACGTGCGCAACCTGTCTGGGGACGAGGGCAGCGGCTATTCGTGGCAGGAGGCGCTGGAGACCGGCGACGCGGCCCACGCGGCGGCGCGCTGCCGGGCGATTGGCGCGGAGGCCGAATGGCGCCCGGGCGGCATGTTGAGGATCGCGCAGACGCGGCCCGCCACCGCAATCCATTCGGAGACGGGCGAGGAGGTGTGGTTCAACCAGGCCGACGGTTTCCACCCGAGCGCGCTCGCGCCGGACGTCCACGCGCAGCAGCTGGCGCTCTGCGGAAGCGAGGAGGATTTCCGCCTCACCGTGACCTTCGGCGACGGGGGCGCCATCGCCCCGGCGGCGCTCTCCCACATCCGCGAAGTGCTGCGGGCGGAGACCGTGCCGCACCGCTGGCGGCATGCTGACGTGCTCGTTCTCGACAATATCCTTGCCGCCCACGGCCGGGCCCCGTTCCGCGGTCCGCGCAGCATCGCGCTGGCGATGACGTGAGAGGTTGCGGCGAAAAAAACCGGGCGGGCTGCGCTGGCGGGCAAGTCCCCCACCCCGTCTGCATTAACTTGCCCGCCCGGCAGGTTCGAATGCGGAAGCTGAAAAACGCATTCGGCGGGGCTGAGCTTAACCCACTATAACGCGCCAGGCGAGTCCGTTCGGCGCACGGGGCGGGCCCTTCGACCGGCTCAGGTAAGGCGCTTCCGCGGGCTCGGATTTGGTCCTTCGGCCCGCTCACTACAGCGCCTGGGCGACGGCTTGGCCGTCAATCGACAGGCAAGCACGCTGAGCGCGTCTATGGGTGCCGCTATCAACGATCCTGCAATCGGCTTAGACAACGGCTCGTGACGTTCGGATTTTCCACGACGATCGACGTGCTGAGTTGGTCCATCGTGCTGCTCCTCGGCCTCAAGGTGGCCGCGACCCTGCTCCTCCTCACCAGAGACAAGGAGACGTGGTTCGCCTCGAGATGGAGCATGGGTCTGTGGTGGTCGACGAAGATCACCCCGATCCTTGCTGTCCCGGCGATGATAGCCATCGCCCTGTTGCAGCAGCGGATGGACGAGGTTTGGGTCTACGCGGCGCTGATGCTTTTCGTCATGATCGCAGTGCCGATCGTCGTCTGGCGCAGGTTCTACCGATCACGCACCGACCCCTGAGCCGCGCCGCCTTGGGGCGCACACCTTGCGCATGACGGAGGCAAGGGTCTTAGCTGAGTTCAAAACGGCAGAAGCCTGCAGTTCTTCGGCTGCCATCAAGCTGCTTGGGAGCCCCTGAAACAGGGGATGGTGCCCAGGGGCGGAATCGAAGGCTTTGGATGAATGAGGCGAACCGCCGATTGTTTCGGACACGGCATAGGTGTGTACCCCCAAAAGTACCCCCACTCGCGAAGTTGACGGAGGTTGGCTCCGATACGAGATGAACCGAGACAGCGCTGCGGTATTTTGGTCCGCGCCGCAAGAGGGGGGCATAGTACGGTTCCTGTGAACTTGGTGGGGGCGGTGCGCCAGCGATTGCTACGGGCCCTTAGCTGTCGATAGCCGGTGGGTGAACTTCAGCTTTGCGCCGTAACTCACCGTTCGAGGCCGCCAGCGAAATTGCCGAAAGCAGATGGTAAATCAGCACCGGTTCTTTAGGGGTTGGCGGCGGCTCAACACTCGGAAGCGTGACAGGTCGGATTCAGTGCTCCCGACTTGCTCTTTGATAACAATCCCGGCCGTGCGAGAGCGAGGGCGCGATGAAGACCGATTTAGACAAAGTGCTTGAGTTTGCCCAGGCAACGCTTGCGATCACACCGGTTGTTATCCTGGGCAGCGGCGCCTCGGCGGCGCATGGGGTTCCGGGCATGTGGCCACTTGCGCAGCATCTTCAGACGCTCGCCCCCGGGACGGGCTGGACGGTGGAGGAGTTGACGGAGTGGAACTCATTCCAGTCGAAGCTCGCTGCCGACATCGACCTCGAATCTGCGCTCGGACAAGTTCGATTCACCGAACGTCAGACTGCTCGGGTAGCGGGCGCTACGCGCGCCTTTCTCCTACCCAGCGATGAGGCCGTCTTCGCCCAGCTGCTGGGCGATCGGCGCGCGTTGCCGCTGACACGTCTCTATCGCTACTTGTTCAAGAGCACGCATCGGACGCTCGACGTGATTACGCCCAATTACGATCGCCTCGCCGAATATGCGGCGGATGCCGGTGAGTTTTGCCATTTCACCGGCTTCAGCAGCGGTTACCTGCAAACCCGTGCCAAGGCGCCGTCCGGTCGGAGCGCGGCCTCAGCCGACACTGTTAGGACAGTTCGGGTTTGGAAGGTGCACGGCTCGCTCGACTGGTTTCAGGATGATCACCACCAGATCGTCGGCGCCCGTTCCGTCAGCGAAACGCCTGCCGGATATGTACCGCTCATGATCACGCCGGGGATCGACAAGTACCGGTTGGCGCATGCCGAACCATTTCGGACCATCTTCAGCTGTTCGGACGCAGCTCTCGAGACGGCTCGCTCCTATCTCTGCGTCGGCTACGGTTTCAACGATGAGCATTTGCAGACGAAGCTCATCGAGCGCTGCGACGCCGAGTCCGTGCCGATCATCGTGATCACGAAAACGCTTTCGGACCCAGCCAAGAATTTCCTGGGCGGCGGCCGGTGCCGCAAGTATCTAGCCCTCGAAGAGGCGCAGACCGGCACCCGCGCCTACACCAACGAAGAGCCCGGCGGGATCGACCTGCCGGGGCAGCCGATCTGGCAACTCGGCGCGTTTCTCGACCTCGCACTCGGAGCGGACATATGAGCTTTCTGGACTATTCGGATGCGGAGGCGCTCGGTCGAGTGCAGTCGGTCGACACCGCCACCGTCATGGTCCGAGTTGCTGATATCGAGGCGCTGCGCACGCTGCAGGTCAACCGGCTCGTCGCTCTCCAGAGCAGCCGCGCCGGGCAGCATCTGATCGGCATCATTCAGAAGATCACCCGGACGGCAATTGACGAGAAGCAGCATGGCGAGGAGGGCACCGAAAAGGCCTATCCCGAGGTGAATCTCGTGCGGATTGCGCTCATCGGCACGCTCATCGACCGCGTCGGCCTGCAGGCCAACGTTTTTCGCAGAACGCTCGAAAGCGTTCCGGAAATCGAGGCAAATTGCTTCGCCCTCGAGGGCGACCGGCTAACTCGCTTCATGAGGGTCATCTCAGCTGTTTCTGGCGATGGCCAGCACCTCTCGCTTGGCGCCTACACGCTGGATACGGCGGCGGAAGCCTTCCTCAACGGCAACAAGCTCTTCCAACGTCACGCCATCGTGGTCGGCAGTACCGGCTCCGGAAAATCCTGGACCACTGCGCGCCTGCTCGAGCAGGTCGCGGACCTGCAAAGCGGCAACGCAATCGTGTTCGACATGCACGGCGAATATGCTTCCATGGCAGGCGACGGTTTCCAGCATTTCCGCGTGGCGGGTCCGGGCGACATCGACGCCGGGCGTGGCCTTGCGGACGGCGTCCTACATCTGCCTTACTGGCTGATGGCCTATGAAGCGCTCGTCTCAATGTTCGTGGACCGGTCCGACACGAACGCCCCGAACCAAGCCATGATCATGTCGCGGACCATCATTGACGCGAAGCGAGCCTTTTTGGAAGCGGGCGATCATAAGGATGTCCTCGCCAACTTCACCATCGACAGCCCGGTGCCATTCGAGATCGACACCGTTCTCGCCCGCCTTGAGCTTTTGAACCAGGAGATGGTGCCGGGAGCGCGGGCGAACTCGGAAAAGCAGGGCGAGTTCAACGGCAAGCTGAGCCGGCTCATCCAGCGCCTTGAGAACAAGCGGATGGATCGCCGGCTTGGTTTCCTTTTCCCGTCAGGAAAGGGAACGCTCGACTACAGCTGGCTCGATACGATCGTCACGGCATTGCTCGGCGGCCGCTCGGCAAAGGGCGGCAAGGGCGGTGTGAAGGTCATCGACTTCTCGGAAGTCCCATCTGACATCCTCCCGCTGATCGTGGGAATGGTGGCGCGTCTTGCATTTTCGGTTCAACAGTGGCTTCCGAGTGGGCAGCGTCACCCCGTCGCCCTGTTTTGCGACGAGGCGCATCTCTACATCCCTGAACACGCTGAGTCAGGCGCCGCCGAGAATGCTATCGCGGTCTTCGAGCGCGTAGCCAAGGAAGGGCGGAAATATGGTGTCGGACTGGTCGTGATTAGCCAACGGCCTTCCGAGGTGAACCGCACTGTTGTAAGTCAGTGTAGCAATTTGATCGCCATGCGTCTGACGAACGGGGACGATCAGGCCGTGGTTCGGCGGCTGTTGCCGGACACGTTAGGCGGCTTCAGCGATCTTCTGCCAGTCTTGGACACCGGCGAGGCCCTTGTGGTCGGCGACGCGATCCTGTTGCCTACACGAATTAGGATCGCGGAACCTCGCAATCGGCCGCTTTCCGGGACGATAGACTTCTGGGATCACTGGGCGGAGCCGACCGGAGGCAGCGACCTGACTCAGGCTGTCGAAAGCTGGCGTCGTCAGACTGTGCAGAAGTAGGTACGAAGGATCCTTTGGGATTCTGGCGGGCCGCCTCCTGTCTCGAGACGAGCGCTCTGACGCGCCGGAGACTCCTGAGGTCCACTTCAGACGCCAAGTACCGGACGACCGACTCAATTCCTGGCGGCGCACAAGCCGTTGTGGACTCAGGCTGGGCCGTAGAGATGCGCATTCGCCTGCACATGTGCGCGCACTTGGTCGACCCAAGCCGGGTACCAATACCACGCACCATCGGCGAGCGTCGTTCCGAAGCCCTTGCCAGGGCCCTTGGCGTCCACGTCCTTCCACAGCTTAGTGTGGTGATACGTGTTGAACCGTGGAAAACCCTCCGCCCTCATGAGGTCCACAATCTGACCGGGCTTAAGCTTCGGCTTTTCCACCTCCTTCAGCGCCAGACGCACATGGTCGCCTTTCTCTGTTCCTGGGCGCAGGAACTCAACCACCTGATCCGCCTTGCCGCGGGAGTTCACGGCCTGCTCGATGTACGCGACGCGATAGGAGTAACGCGGATCGGTGATCATCTCATCGGTTAGCGCGTCTTCAAATGCTGTGTGCGCGGCCCGGACGTGGGCTGGCATGTCCGTTTCGGAGAGCAGTAGGTCCCGCTGGTCACGCATGATGCCGCTAAACTGAAGCGCGAAACCGAGTTCGCGATCGAGCCCGTGCTGGGCACCGGCGACGTCTTTGATCGCTCTGTTGAAATTTAGGCAACAGGCCTGAAGCTTGGCGGAGATTGCGTCGTCGATCCTAGAGGTTAGCTGATGCTCGATCTCATGACGAATGGTGATCAGAAAACGTAGGTTGGCTACCGTGGGCGCGTCCAAAGGGCAATCGTTGTAATCGAGACATGCCTCGAGCTCCCAGTGCTTATCG
>DASVVY010000192.1:0-7442 GCA_036386335.1 Allosphingosinicella sp.
TTACGAGGCGGGGCTGCGCTGGTCCGGGCGAACCGCGGCGGTCGAAGCGGTCGCCTTCACCAATGCGCTGCGGGACGAGATCGTCGAGGATTTCAGCAACTATCCGTTCTACACGGTGGTCAACGCGCCTGGGAAAAGCCGCCGCCGCGGGATCGAGGTCTCGGCGGAATGGACTCCCGTCGCGGCGCTGCACGTCGGCGGAAATTACAGCTACATCGATACCCGCGAGCGGGACGAAGCGGGCGCCGGGACGCTGCGCGAGGTCCGCAGGCCCAGCCACACCGCCAACGTATTCGCCGACTGGCGCGGCGGGCCGTTTACCCTCGGCGCGGCCCTCAGCTATGTCGGCGCGCGCATTGACCGCGACTTCGACCTGTTCCCCGCGCCCCGCGTGCGGCTCGACCCTTATGTTCTGGCGTCGGCGCGCGTCGCCTACCGGCTGACGGAGAAAATCGAAGCCTTCGCGCGGGTCGAGGACGGGTTCGACGCGGAGTATCAGGACGTGATCGGCTATGCGACGCCGGGACGGGGGGTCTATGCGGGGCTTCGCCTTCGCCTGGGCGATTAGCCTGGCCGTCGCCGCGCCGGCCGAGGCGGCGGCGCCGGTGCGCGCGGCCTCGCTGAACCTGTGCACGGACGAGTTGCTGCTGCTGCTCGGCGCGCCGCGGCAGATCGTGTCGGTGACGCACCTCGCCCAGAGCCCCGCGGAGACGCCGCTCTGGCGCGCGGCGAGGCGGTACGGGCGCAACGACGGCAGCCTCGTCTCCGTCGTCGGGCTGCGGCCGAACCTCGTCCTCACCATGGGCGGCGGGGCGCGAGACCGGGTGCGGATCGCGCAGCGGCTGCGGCTCAAAATCCTCGATCTGCCCTACCCGCAGACGCTCGGCGACATCGAGGCTTCGGTGCGGAGCGTCGGCGCCGCGCTCGGCAATCCCGGCCGCGCCGCCGCGACCGTCGAGGCGATGCGCCGGCTCCGCCGCGCCATGCCCGCGGGAGCGGCCGATACGATCTGGCTCGGCGGCGGCGGCCGCAGCGTCGGCGCGCAGAGCCTCGCCGCCCAGTGGATGCGGCTCGCCGGCCTCAGGCAGCGGCCGCTCAGGGGCGACCGCGTCGGGCTGGAGCAGCTCCTCGCCGCGCCGCCGAAGGTGCTGCTCAGGAGCGATTATCGCAGCGGCGAATATTCGGGCGAGCAGCGCTGGCTCGCCCACCCGCTGGCGCAGATGACCCGGGCCGGAAGGGCGCTGCGCACCGACGGGCGGCTGTGGACCTGCATGGGGCCGCTGATGGTCGCCGAGATCGCGCGGCTACGGACGGAGGCGGCGCGATGAGCGGGCGAGCCGCGACGTTGATCGCCGCATTGACGGGAGCCTTGTTCCTCCTCTCCCTTCTGCTCCCGTGGGGCGCGTTCGCGGCGCTCTGGCAGCAGGATCCCGGCCTTGCCGCCGATGTGCTGCGCGAGCTGCGGCTGCCGCGGGCGCTGCTCGGCCTTTTCTACGGCGCGATGCTCGGGGCTTCGGGCGCCGCGATCCAGGCGCTGTTCGCCAACCCCCTCGCCTCCCCCGACCTCACCGGCACCACCAGCGGGGCTGCGCTCGGCGCGGTGCTCACCGCCTACACATTCGGCTTCTCGGCTCCGCTGGCGCTCTCCGCCGGGGCGGTGGCGGGCGCCCTTGGTGCGCTGCTGCTGCTGATCGCTCTCGCCGGCCCACGCGCCGAGACGGCGACCCTGCTCCTCTCCGGCCTCGCGATCAGCGCGCTGGCGGGAGCGCTCACCACCCTCGCCCTCGCCCTCGCCCCCTCTCCCTTCGCCTTTTACGACGCCTATGAGTGGCTGATGGGCTCGCTGGTCGACCGCAGCCTCTCCCAGGCCGCCTTTGCGGGCGTGCCCGCGCTGGCGACGATCCTGCTGCTGCTCCGGCTTCGGCCCGCGCTCGACAGCCTCACGCTCGGCGAGGAGGTGGCGCAATCGTTCGGCCACGACGTCGCGAGACTGCGGCTGGAGGTGGTCTGCCTCACCGCAATCGGTGTCGGCTCCTGCGTGGCGATCTGCGGCGCGATCGGCTTCATCGGCCTGGTCGCGCCGATCTTCGCCCGTCGCCTCACCGGCGGCCATCCCGGCCGGGCGATCCTCCCGGCAAGCCTCCTCGGCGGCATGCTGCTGCTCGCGGCCGACCTCGTCACGCGCTTCGCGCCGCTTGGCCGGACGCTGCCGATCGGCGTCGTCACCGCCCTGCTCGGCGCCCCCTTCTTCCTCTGGCTCGTCGCCCACATGCGCTGGAGGCTCGGCCGATGACGGCGCTCCTCCAGGCGAAGGACCTGTCGCTTCCCAACCGGCTCGAAGCGACCGACCTCAGCGTCGCTGCGGGGGAGCTCGTGTGCGTCATCGGCCCGAACGGCGCAGGCAAGACGAGCCTCCTCCACGCCATCGCCCGCATCGGCATTCCGGGCGGCGCGGTGCGCCTCGACGGCGCCGATCCCGCGGCGGCGGGGCCGGAGGCGCGCAAGCGGCTTCTCGCCTTCCTGCCGGCATCCCGCGAGCTTCCCTGGCCGGTCGCGGCCCGCGACCTCATCCGCCTCGGCCTGCCGCGCACCGCGCCGGAGAGGGCGCTGGACGACACCGCCGCGGCGCTGGACCTCGAGCCCTTCCTCGACAGGCGCGCCGACCAGCTCTCGACCGGGGAGCGCAGCCGCGTGCTGATCGCCCGGGCGCTCGCACCGGAGCCGCGGCTCCTGCTCCTCGACGAGCCGGTGTCGAACCTCGATCCCTATTGGCAGCTGCGGCTGATGGCACTCCTCCGCGCACGTTGCCGGGACAGCGGCTGCGCGGTCGTCGCCGCCGTCCACGACCTCGACCTTGCCGGCCGCTTTGCGGACCGGCTGATCGTCATCCACCGCGGGCGAATCGCGGCCGACGGCGAACCGGGCCGCCTGCTCGGCAGCAGCCTGATGGCCGATGTGTTCGGTATAGAACGGTTCGCCGAAGGGTGGCGCGCGATCAGCCCTGGGGCGGATCGGCGATCATCGCGGTGAAATTGGCTTGGGCGGCAACCTTGCCCTCGACCAGCGCGCGCCCGGCGAACTTGCAGACACTGCTGCGCTTCTGGAGGAACTCCACCTCCAGCCGGAGGAGCACGCCGGGCTCGACCGGGCTGCGGAACTTCGCCTCGTCGATCGCCATGAAATAGACGAGCTTGCCCGAACCCGCGAGGCCGAGCGACTCCACCGCCAGAACGCCGGCCGCCTGCGCCAGCGCCTCGACGATGAGCACGCCCGGCATGATCGGCCGGCCCGGGAAGTGGCCGTTGAAGAAGTCCTCATTGATCGTCACCGCCTTGATCGCGGCGATACGCTCATTGGGGACGAGCTCCTCGACGCGGTCGACGAGGAGCATCGGGTAGCGGTGCGGCAGCGCCGCCATCACCCGCCGGACGTCCAGCGGGCCGAGGGCGGCGTCTGCCGCGTCCGCCACCTAGCGGCCCTGCGGGCGCTGCTGGTTCGGCGCCTGCTGCTGCTGCGGCAGCGGGGTGACGCTGACCGACGGGAGCTGCTGGTTGAGCGCGTTCAGCACCTCGGTGGTGACGTCGAGGGCGTTGGCATGGGCCAGCGTCGCGCCGACGTCGACGGCGACATTCGCGCCGTGCGCCGTCATCACCTGGTTGATGATGGGATTCAGGCGCGCCTGAATCTGCCGGCCGACGTTCGCACGGGTCGATTGGATGTTCTGCTCGCTACGCGACAGCTCCTGCTGAGCGGCGGTCTGACGCCCCTCCAGGGCCTGCGCCCGCTGGCGCAGCTGGTTTTCGCTGGCGGTGCGCGCAGCGCCGGCTGCCTGACCCTGCAGCGCCTGCGCGGCCGTGCTGATCGCCTGCGCTTCCGTCTGGAGCGGAGTGCCGAGAGCCTGCGCGCGCTGCTGATACTGCGTGATCATCCCCTGGATCTGGGTGCTCGCAGCCCGGCAGGCGGTGCATTCGGCGGAGATGCGGTCCGTGTCGACGATAACGATCACGGCAGCCGGCGTGCGCTGCGCCAGGGCGACGCCCGGCACAGCGGCGGAAAGCGCGACGAGCGCGCCAAAAGCGAGTTTCTTCATCAGAATGCGGTCCCTACGTTGAATGTGATGAGCTTCGTGTCGTCCCCGGGCGCTTTTACCAGCGCCTTTGCTATATCGATCCTGAACGGACCGAAGGGTGAGTTCCAGTTGACGCCGAAGCCCACCGACACGCGCGGCTTCGGAGTGTTGCCGAGGAACAGCTCCTGGAAGGCCGAGCCGGTCTGCACGGTCACCAGCGTCGTCCCCGCCGGGCAGGTGCCGTTGGCCGGGATGGGCGTCTCGGTGGTCGAGCCGCTCGCCTGGCACAGCCACATCCCGGTGGCGTTGGTCTTCGGCTTGGTGATCCGCGGATCGCCCGGCGGAATGTCGAGCGTCTCCGGGCGCCGCAGGCCGAACAGCGCGCCGACATCGACGAAGAAAGACGGCCTCAGGCCAAGCTCACGCAGGCTCGAGCTGAGCGGCACTTCGAGCTCGAAGCGGCCGAGATAATAAGCCCGTCCGCCGAGAGAATCGTCGCTGATCAGCCCTTCCTTGCTTTGGTCGATCGTACCGTCCGCATTGTAGAGGCGGCGCTGGATGCGCGGCCCCACGCCGCGGATGTCGAAACCGCGGATTTGCGGCTCGCCCAGGAAGAAGCGGTCAATGATCCGGACCGGATCCGAGGTCGGGGTTCGGGGCTGCTCGAAGCTGTGGATGTACCCGCCCTCGAAGGTCGCCGAGAAGATGAAGTTGCCGAACGGCTTGAAATATTTGCCGGCATTGGCGCGGGTGCGAAGGTAACGGACGCTGCCGCCGAGGCCGGCGAAATCCTGGCTGAGCGAGAAGCGCTGGCCGCGCGTCGGCCTGATCCGGTTGTCGGTCGAGTCGTACGCCAGAGAATAGCCGATGGAGGAGGTGATCCGGTTGCCGATCGCCTCGCACAGATACCGGCCGGCCTTGAGCGGATCGCATTCCGGGGCGAGCGGACCGGCCCCGTCGGGATCGGTGAAGAACAGGTTTTCGTCGAGACCCACCTGGTCGTAGTTGAGGCCGTAGCGGACCGCCGCCGACAGATATTCCGTGAGCGGGGCGCCGGCGCGGATCTGGCCGCCGGTGGTGATCTGCTTGTAGGTGGTGTTGCGCTCGTTGCTGCTGACGAAATTGAAGTTCCGGTAGTCACGGCGATAGAGGTCGAACCCCACCGCGATGTTGCGGTCGAAGACGTAAGGCTCGGTGAAGCCGAGCTCGACCGATTTCGAGTAGCTCGAATAATTGACCGCGGCGCGCAGCTCCTGGCCCTTGCCCATGAAATTGCGCTGGCGGATCGACAGGCTGACGAGGAACCGCTCAAGGCTCGAGAAGCCGGCCGAAACCTGAAGCTCGCCGGTCGACTTTTCCTCGACGTTCACGCCGAGCACGACCCGGTCCGCGGCCGAGCCCTGGGTCTGCTCGATCTCGAGGTCTTCCTGGAAGTAGCCGAGCGACTGGATGCGGTCCTTCGAACGCTTGACCCGGACGCTGTTGAACGGATCGCCCTCCGCGAGACGGAACTCGCGGCGGATGACCTTGTCGCGCGTCACGGTGTTGCCGTTGATGTCGATCCGCTCGACATAGACGCGCGGCGTTTCCGCCACCGTCAGCGTCGGCGCCATTGTATGTGTTTCTTTGTCGCGGTCGTAGTTGATCTGGACGTCTGCGAAGGCGTAGCCGAACAGGCCCAGGCTCTCGTTCAGGTGCGTGATCGTGTCTTCGACCAGCTTGGCGTTGAACCAGTCGTCCTTCTTGAAGGGCACCAGCCGCTGCAGCGTCGCCGCCTGGAAATCGCGGATGTTGCTCTCGACCTTCACGTCGCCGAACTTGTAGCGCTCGCCCTCTTCGACGACGTAGGTGATGATGAAGTCGCGCCGGTCCGGCGTCAGTTCCGCCACTGCGGAGACGACGCGGAAGTCGGCATAGCCCTCGGTCAGGTAATATTGGCGCAGCTTCTGCTGGTCGTAGTTCAGCCGGTCCGGGTCGTAGACGTCGCCGGAGCCGAGGAAGCTCAGCATTCCGGTGCGCTTCGTGACCATCTCGGAGCGCAGCCGCCGGTCGGAGAAGCGCTCGTTGCCGAGGATGTTGATCTGCCGGATCTTGGACTTCGGCCCCTCGTGGATCTCGAACACCACGTCGACGCGGTTCTGCTCCAGCTTGACGATCTTCGGCTCGACCGAGGCCGCGAAGCGGCCTTGGCGGCGGTAGAGTTCGATGATGCGGGCGACGTCGGCGCGCGCCTTGGAGCGGGTGAAGATCTGGCGCGGGGCGAGCTTGATCTCCGGGTTGATCTTGTCGTCCTTGAGGCGCTTGTTGCCCTCGAGGATGATCCGGTTGATGACCGGATTTTCCTGCACCTCGACGGTGAGATTGCCTTGGTTGTCGCGGATCTGGACATCTTGGAAGAGCTCGGTCGCATAGAGGTCGCGCAGCGCCTCGTCGAGCCGCTCGCGCGTATAGTCTTCGCCGACGCGCAGCTTCATGTAGGAGATCACCGTCTCCGGCTCGAGACGCTGGTTGCCCGATACGCTGAGCGACCGGATCGTGCTGCTCTGCGGCGCCGGGGCCGGGGCGAGCGGCGCCGGCTCGGGAATGGGCTGCGCCGTCCCGGGTGCGACCTGGGCCTGCGCTTGCGCCTGGGCCTGGACCGGGGCTGCGAGGCCGCCCAGGATCGTCCCGACAAGGAGCGCCGCACACACGCGCCGGCTGCTCGAAAATGCTGTGGTAGGTGTCACGCGTCCCCGCCCTTAAAGGTATATTGCCCGGAACCCGGCGCCGGTCGCCTTCCCCTGTCGCCGCTGCCCTGCCCGATCATCCTCACCCGATCAACCCGCCAAGCTTCGACCACAGGCCAAAAGAGGCCAAGTCGTTCAACGTGACGAAGATCATGAGCATGAGGAGCAGGGCGAGGCCTGTCCTGAAAGCCCATTCCTGCGCCTTGGGCCTCAGCGGTTTCCGGCGGATGCCCTCGATCGCATAGAACAGCAGATGCCCTCCGTCGAGGAGGGGGATTGGCAAGAGGTTGATGAATCCCAGATTAATTGAAATCACTGCCACGAACCACAGGAAGGCGATCCACCCGAGGCTCGCCTGCTCCCCCGAGAATTTGGCGATCTTGAGCGGCCCGCCCAGCTCCTCGACGGAGCGGCGGCCCGTAATGATCTGGCCCAGTCCTTCAATCGTCGTCGAGACGATCTGCCAGGTGGTCTGGAGCGAGGCGCCGAGCACTTCGCTGACGGGCACCGGCTCGACGATCTGGCTGCGGCTCTGGCTGACTCCGAGGACGCCGCGCTTGAACTCGTTGCCGAACTGATCCCGCTCCAGCTTCGGCTGCGGCGTCGCGACGATAACTGTCTCGCGCCCATCCCGGACATATTCGATC
>DASVVY010000193.1:0-56014 GCA_036386335.1 Allosphingosinicella sp.
TCGACTAGGCGGCATAGCCGCCTAGTCTGCATATCCTCTCCCTCCAGGGAGAGGGGGATAGGTACGATGGCAAGTTTGAAGGCACTTAAAGGGCGGATCGCCTCGGTCAAGTCGACCCAGAAGATCACCAAGGCGATGAAGATGGTCGCCGCGGCCAAGCTTCGCCGCGCCCAGATGGCGGCCGAGGCCGGCCGTCCTTATTCCGAGCGTATGGCTTCGGTGATGGCGAGCCTCGCCGGCAAGATCGTGATCTCCGATCAAAGCCCGAAGCTGCTCGCCGGCACCGGCCGCGACCAGGTTCACCTGCTCGTCGTCGCCACCTCCGACCGCGGCCTTGCCGGCGCCTTCAACTCGAACATCGTCCGCGCTGCCCGCAAGCAGGCCGACGACCTCATCCGCCAGGGCAAGACGGTCTATTTCTACCTCGTCGGCCGCAAGGGCCGCGCGGTGATCCAGCGTCTTTACCCCAAGCAGATCGTCCACCAGTTCGACACCGGCGCCATCAAGTACGTCAGCTTCGCCGACGCCCAGGCCATCGCGAACGATCTGATCGAGCGCTACACGACGGACGGCATCGATGTCGTCCACCTCTTCTACGCCCGCTTCCGCTCCGCCCTCGTCCAGGAGCCCGTCGGCCAGCAGATCATCCCCGTGAAGATGCCCGAAGCCGGCGCCGCCTCGTCCGGCTCATATTCGATCGCCGCATTGCCGCCGCCGGTGCCTTCGCCGCCCGCCGCCGCGCGCGGGATCGGGATGATCTGCTGCCCGACCGGCTCCTGGACGAGCGCCGACTGGAAGCGGGCGTAGAAGAGGTGGACGACGTCGATGCCGTCGGTGGTGTAGCGGTCGACGATGTCGTTGGCGATTTCCTGCGCGTCGGCGAAGCTTGCGAACTTCATCGCGCTGGTGTCGTGCTGGTGGACGATCTGGCGCGGGTAGAGGCGCTGGATCACCGCGCGGCCCTTGCGGCCGACCAGGTAGAAATAGACCGTCTTGCCTTCGCGGATGAGGTCGTCGGCCTTCTTGCGGGCGGCCCGGACGATGTTCGAGTTGAACGCGCCGGCGAGGCCGCGGTCGGAGGTGGCGACGACGAGGAGGTGGGTCTGGTCGCGGCCGGTGCCGGCGAGCAGCTTGGGGCTCTGGTCGCTGATCGCGACGCGGCCGGCGAGGCTCGCCATCACCTCGGCCATGCGCTCGGAATAGGGGCGGCCGGCCTCCGCCGCCTGCTGGGCGCGCCGAAGCTTGGCCGCGGCGACCATCTTCATCGCCTTGGTGATCTTCTGCGTCGACTTGACCGACGCGATCCGGCCTTTGAGCGACTTGAGGCTGGCCATTCTTCTTTCTCTTCGTTCCCTTTGACCCTTCGATACGGGCCTTCGCCTGGGCTCAGTCCCTACTCAGGGTGAGCGGATCAATTGCCATTCCGCTCATCCTGAGTAGCCGCTGAGCGAAGTCGAAGCGGCGTATCGAAGGACTTACCCAAACGACTTTGCGAAATCGCCGACGATGGTGCGCAGCTGCCCCGCCGTGTCGTCGTCGAGCATCTTGGTGTCGCGGATGCGGCCGAGCACGTCCGGATGGTCGGAGCGGACGTGGCTGAGCAGTGCGCTCTCGAAGCGGGTGACCGCATTCACCGGCACCGTATCGAGGAAGCCGTTCACGCCCGCGAAGATCGAGACGACCTGCTCTTCAACCGGCATCGGGTTGAACTGCGGCTGCTTCAGCAGCTCGGTCAGGCGCGCGCCGCGGTTGAGCAGGCGCTGCGTCGCCGCGTCAAGATCCGAGCCGAACTGGGCGAAGGCGGCCATCTCGCGATACTGGGCGAGCTCGAGCTTGATCGAGCCGGCGACCTTCTTCATCGCCTTGGTCTGGGCGGCGGAGCCGACGCGCGACACGGAGAGGCCGACGTTGATGGCTGGACGGATGCCCTGGTAGAAGAGCTCGGTCTCGAGGAAGATCTGGCCGTCGGTGATCGAGATGACGTTGGTCGGGATGTAGGCCGACACGTCGCCCGCCTGGGTCTCGATGATCGGCAGCGCCGTAAGCGAGCCGGAGCCGTTCGCCTCGTTCATCTTCGCCGCGCGCTCCAGGAGGCGCGAGTGGAGATAGAAGACGTCGCCCGGATAGGCCTCGCGGCCCGGCGGGCGGCGGAGCAGCAGCGACATCTGGCGGTAGGCGACGGCCTGCTTGGAGAGGTCGTCATAGACGATCACGGCGTGCATGCCGTTGTCGCGGAAATACTCGCCCATCGTGCAGCCGGTGTAGGGCGCGAGGAACTGAAGCGGCGCCGGCTCGGAGGCGGTCGCGGCGACGACGATGGAATATTCCATCGCGCCATTCTCTTCGAGCGCGCGGACGATCTGGGCGACCGTCGAGCGCTTCTGGCCGATGGCGACGTAGATGCAGTAGAGCTTCTGGCTCTCGTCGTCGCCCTGGTTGGCCTGCCGCTGATTGATGAAGGTGTCGAGGGCGACGGCCGACTTGCCGGTCTGGCGGTCGCCGATGATCAGCTCGCGCTGGCCGCGGCCGACGGGGACAAGGGCGTCCAAGGCCTTGAGGCCGGTCTGGACCGGCTCGTGCACCGACTTGCGCGGGATGATGCCCGGCGCCTTCACTTCGACGCGGCGGCGCTCGGCGGCCTCGATCGGGCCCTTGCCGTCGATCGGGTTGCCGAGGCCGTCGACTACCCGGCCGAGCAGACCCTTGCCGACGGGAACGTCGACGATCGTACCGGTGCGGCGGACGGTGTCGCCCTCGCGGATTTCGGAGTCGGAGCCGAAGATCACGATGCCGACATTGTCGGCCTCGAGGTTAAGCGCCATGCCTTTGATGCCGTTGGTGAACTCGACCATCTCGCCGGCCTGGACGTTGTCGAGGCCGTAGACGCGCGCGATGCCGTCGCCGACCGACAGCACGGTGCCGACCTCGGAGACCTCGACGTCGGTGCCGAAGCTGGCGATCTGGTCGCGTATGACCTTGGAAATTTCAGCGGCGCGGATGTCCATTTTTCAGCCTTTCCCACTGACAGCCTTTCGCCGTCAGCCTTTCATTGCTTGCGCGAGGGTATTGAGTTTGGTGCGGATGGAGCCGTCGATCTGCTGGGAGCCGATCTTGACGACCAGCCCGCCCAGGATCGCGGGATCGACGGAGAGGTCGACTGTGACCTCGCGGCCGAGACGGCTGCGAAGGTTGGTACGCACCGCCTGGACCTGGTCGTCGCTGAGCGGCCGCGCGGAGACCACTTCGGCGGTGGTCTCGCCGCGGTGGCGAGCGGCGAGCAGGTTGAAGGCGCGGATCACGTTCGGAAGCTGGCCGAGGCGGCGGTTCTGGGCGAGGACTCCGAGGAAGTTGGCGGTGATCGGATCGAGCCGCATCGTCGCCGCGGCGGCGCTAACAGCCTTCACCGCCTCGTCGCGGCCGATCAGCGGGCTGGTGGTGAGCGCGCGAAGCTCTTCCGAATCGCGCAGCGCTTCGCGGACGGCGGCCAGGCTGGTGCCGACAGCCTCGAGCTGCCTTTCATCGCGGGCCAGCTCGAACAATGCGGTGGCGTAGCGCCCCGCCAAGCTTGCCTGAATGCCGCCGGAATTCTCCACGCGCGCCTCTACTCCAGATCGTGATGTTTGACCTATGATAAAGGGCGCGCGCGGGCGCCCCGGTCCGGGTCGCGGGCGCCCTAGCAGGGGCTTTGTTGCGATGCAAGGCGGCCTTAGCCGCTGCTGCAGTCGCTCTCGTTGCCGGCTCGTGAGCGCGCCTGCCGCTCCTCCGAATCGCTGCACGCGCCGTAGCCGCGGTCCCGCCAAATGCTCCTCCCGCCCAGCCCGGCTGGATCATCGAACGGGGGGAATTCGATGGTCGTGGTGGAGCCGGGGCCGCACGAACTGCTCCATTCGGAATGGTCGTAGCGCGCGATCTGGCGCTCGAATTCGGCCTAGCAGCGAGGCTCGTCAGCCCGGCCCGCCTCGCGTGAGCAGCGGCACGCGGCGTCGGCCGTGCGCTGGAGGGCGTCGAGTTGCGCCTGCGAAGCATTTTGGATCCTGGCGGGCGGCGGCGCTGGTGCCGCCGGGACGTGCGTGCCATCGAGCAGCCACGCGCCGCCACCGACCAGTGCCGCGACCGCCGCGGCGGCTGGGATCCACCATCGCTCCACGGAAGGATGGTGCGGCCGGCGGCTTTTGAAAGCAAGGAGCGGGATGTGGGGGAGGCCGAGGGGCCGTATAGGTCGGCCATGGACCAGATCACCAGCATCGACCCCGACGCCGCCTGGACGGCCGTCCTCGCTCGCGACAGGGCGGCGGACGGGCGGTTCGTCACCGGCGTGCTCACCACCGGCATCTACTGCCGCCCGTCGTGCGCGGCGCGCCATCCGAAGCGGGAGAATGTCCGCTTCTTCCCGAGCGGCGCCGAGGCCGCGGCGGCGGGCCTCAGGCCCTGCCTCAGGTGCAAACCGGACGAAGTCAGCCGGGATGCGGCGGCGGTCGAGCGGGCGCTGCGGGTGATCGATCGGGCTGAGGAGGCGCCGGCGCTCGAAGCGCTGGCCCGGGCGGCGGGCTATTCGCCGTTCCATTTCCACCGGATTTTCAAGCGCGCCACCGGGCTCACCCCGGCCGGCTATGCGCGGGCGAGGAGAGCAAGGATGATGACCGACAGCCTCGACACCAATGGGCGCGTCACGGATGCGATCTACGACGCCGGCTATTCGGGCCCGGGCCGCTTCTACGCCGACGCCAAGGCCCGGCTCGGCATGACGCCCTCCACCTGGCGCGACGGCGGCCGCGGCGAGACGATCCGGTGGGCGGAGGCCGAAACCTCGCTCGGCACCATGCTGGTGGCGGCGACGGAGAGGGGGATCTGCCGCCTCTCCTTCGACGAGGACGAGGCGGGGTTGCGGCAGCGTTTTCCAAACGCGCGCATCGAGGCCGCGGGGGAGGCGATGGCCGACCTCGTCCGCCAGGCCGTGGCGGCGGTCGAGGAGCCGGCGCGGCCGCACGACCTGCCGCTCGACGTGCGCGGTACCGCGTTCCAGGAGGCGGTGTGGCGGGAGCTGTCCCGGGTGCCGCCGGGCGAGAGCGTCAGCTACGCGGTGCTGGCGGCGCGGGCCGGCAAGCCGGGCGCAGCGCGGGCGGCGGGGATGGCCTGCGGCTCGAACCAGATCGCCGTCCTCATCCCCTGCCACCGCGCCCGCCGCGGCGACGGCTCGCCCGGGGGCTACGCCTACGGCCTCGAGCGCAAGGCCCGGCTGATCGACAAGGAGAGGGGGGAGGGCCAGCTCGCCTTATAGCTGGTGCGGACGGCGGGACTTGAACCCGCACTCCCCGAGGGGAAGCAGATTTTAAGTCTGCTGCGTCTACCGGTTTCGCCACGTCCGCATGTGCTCCGGTCTGACGCGAGGCCACCGTCCGACGCAAGCGATTTGCTCGTGTCCGCGCCGTCCGCGGGCGGACACACGCTGTCCGCAGCCGTTCAGTCCGGGCTTTGTGCGCCGCGCCATCGCTCCCGGCCAGGCCGCCCCCGAGGCGCTGCGGCCGGTTGGCACGCTCCCTGCAACGGTGGAGCCGGCAGCAGGCGCTGCCGCCGCCCGACGGGGGCGGGTTATCTTCGTTTGAAGGGAAGCATCATGTCCAACCGCGTTTCGAACATCGCGCTCGCCGCGTCCGCCGTCGCCATGCTGGCCTTCGCCCAGCCCGCCTTCGCCGCCGAGGGGTCCGGCCGCGACGCCGCCAAGAGCCACTCCGCCGCCAAGGGGGGCGAGAAGAAGATCTGCGCGAAGATGGAGGGCTTCACCGGCTCGCGCGTCTCCAAGCTGCAGTGCAAGACCAGGGCCGAGTGGGAAGCGATCGGCGTCGACCTCGGCAAAGCCGGCTGAACGGGTTGGCGCGGGGGGCGATGCCTCGCCGCCCGCGCCGCCGTTTTTCAACCTTACAAAATTCTGAAAGCGGGCCCTATTCGGCCGCTTCGGCGGTGACCTGTCCCAGGTTCAGCCGCTCGCGCATTTCCTTGCCCGGCTTGAAGTAGGGCACGCGCTTCGCATCCACATCGACGGTGTCGCCGGTCCGCGGGTTGCGCCCCTTGCGGGCGTCGCGCTCGCGAGTCGAAAAGGCGCCGAAGCCCCTCAGCTCGACCCGGCCGCCTTGCTGCAGCTGGTCGATGATCGAATCGAAAAAGGCGGAGACGACGCGCTCGATCTCTTTTCCCGTGAGATCGGGATGGTCGTCGCACAGCTTCTGCACCAGCTCGGAACGGATCACGGCTCCCCCCTTCCTCCAGGCTTATCGGTCTACGCGGACACCGGCAGGGCCCCCACCCCGACGGCCGCTGATCGAAGTTAAACAGCAGATTTGCCGGAAACGCAATATCACGAGATTGATTTTACGAGAAAAACTGGATGCCGCTGCGGAAAGGCGGGGGCCGCCGGCCCCCGCCTCCCAGATTAGCGGTCCTGCTTTTGCTTCAGGGCCTCGCCGAGGATGTCGCCGAGCGACGCGCCCGAATCGGAGGAGCCGTACTGGGCCACCGCCTGCTTCTCCTCGGCGATCTGCATCGCCTTGACCGAGAAGTTGGGTTTCTTCGAGCGGTCGAAGCCGATCACCATCGCGTCGAACTTCTGGCCGACCTGGAAGCGCTCCGGCCGCTGCTCGTCGCGGTCGCGGCCGAGATCGGTGCGCTTGATGAAGCCCGTCGCCCCGTCGTCGCCCACCTGCACCTCGAGCCCGCCATCGCGAACCTCGAGGACGGTCACGGTGACGACCTCGTTCTTCGACACGCCGCCGGCCGCGCCCGCAGTGCCGCCCTTGGCGACGCCGCCACGCTCCAGCTGCTTCATGCCAAGCGAGATGCGCTCCTTCTCGACGTCGACGTCGAGCACGACCGCCTTCACCGTCTCGCCCTTGCGGTGGAGACTGAGAGCCTCCTCGCCGGTAATGCCCCAGGCGATATCCGACATGTGGACCATGCCGTCGACGTCCCCGTCGAGGCCGATGAACAGCCCGAACTCGGTCGAGTTCTTGACCTCGCCCTCGACCTCGGTGCCGACCGGGTGCGCGGCTGCGAAGGCCTCCCACGGATTGGCCTGCGCCTGCTTGAGGCCGAGGCTGATGCGGCGCTTCTCGCCGTCCACCTCGATCACCGCGACGTCGACCTCCTGGCTGGTGGAGACGATCTTGCCCGGGTGGACGTTCTTCTTGGTCCAGCTCATCTCGGAGACGTGGACGAGACCCTCGATCCCCGGCTCGAGCTCGACGAAGGCGCCGTACTCGGTGATGTTGGTGACGCGGCCGCGGAAGACGCCGCCGACCGGATATTTGGCCGCCGCGCCCTCCCACGGATCCGCCTCGAGCTGCTTCATGCCGAGGGAGATGCGCTGGGTGTCGCGGTTGATTCGGATGATCTGGACTCGGACGGTGTCGCCGATGTTGATCACCTCGGACGGGTGGTTGACGCGCTTGTAGGAGATGTCGGTGACGTGGAGCAGGCCGTCGATGCCGCCCAGGTCGACGAAGGCGCCGTAATCGGTGATGTTCTTGACCACCCCGTCGACCACCTGACCCTCGGCGAGACTCTGGATGAGGCCGGTGCGCTGCTCGGCCCGGGTCTCCTCGAGGATGGCGCGGCGCGAGACGACGATGTTGCCGCGGCGGCGGTCCATCTTCAGGATCTGGAAGGGCTGCGGCACGTCCATCAGCGGGGTGACGTCGCGGACCGGGCGGATGTCGACCTGGCTGCCGGGAAGGAAGGCGACGGCGCCGCCGAGGTCGACGGTGAAGCCGCCTTTGACGCGGCCGAAGATCACGCCCTCGACCTTGTTGCCGGCGGTGAACTCGGTCTCGAGCTTGTCCCAGGCGGCCTCGCGGCGGGCGCGGTCGCGCGACAGCATCGCCTCGCCCTGGTGGTTCTCGACGCGGTCGACATAGACCTCGACCTGGTCGCCGACGTTGATCTCGGCCTTCTGGCCGGGGCTGGCGAATTCGCGGAGCGCGACGCGGCCTTCGGACTTGAGGCCGACGTCGATCACGGCCATGTCGTTCTCGATCGCGGTGACGGTGCCGGTGACGACCCGGCCTTCGAAGCCTTCGTTCTCGCCGCCGAGGGTTTCATTGAGGAGCTTCGCGAAATCGTCGCGGGTCGGCATTGCCGCAGTGGCCATAAAATGTCTGTCCTTGTCTCTTCGTATTCCGGCCGCCGGTTGTCTCCGACGGTCTTGGAACCGTTCCGCCCCCGCCGCCCCATGCGGCGGAAGCATCCTGGCGGGCGCGAAAGAGCGCTGTGCGGAGCTCGCGCCATTCCCTCACCTGCCGCTCCGGCGGCATCCCCCTCCCGCGTCGGGAAAGGGTCAGGGGAAAAGCAAAAGAGCGCGTCCGGGCCGGCGCAACCGCCTGGCCCCACGCGCTGATCCTGAGCCCCCGCAGGCGCTTACCGCCCGCTGGACCGCGCGCATATAGGCGCCGAGGGGGATCGTCCGCAAGTGATTGTTGCCGGGGAGGGTAGGGGTGAGCCGGGAATGGCGACTGCCGCAGGCGACCGGCGGGGCGGCGCTGTCAGAGGCGCAGGCCGAGGCGTGGCGCCGTCCAGATCAGGAGCAGGTAGAGCAGAACGGTCATCAGGCAGGCGATGCCGAGCGCCGCCCAAAAGCTCCAGCCGCCGCGCAGCAGCGCCGGCAGCAGCAGGAAAAGCGGCATCGACGGCAGGAAATACCAGAAGGTCGACTGCGCCATCGCCGCGATCCGCTCGGGCTCTTCGGTGTCGCGCCACAGCCAGATGAAGGTGAGGAGCGAGACGAGCGGCAGCGACACGATCAGCGCCCCCGGACCCGGCCAGCGCCGCGCCGTCTCCGAGGCAAGGGCGATGATCAGGCCGGAGAGCAGAGCCTTGACGATCAGATATCCCATCGCCTCCGACTACGCCCGGCACCCCGCATTGGGAAGCCGGCGCGCCTTGTGCTATGATGGCTCCACAGGGGTTTCTCGCTCGAGGAGCGTTAGCATGTTCCGCCTTTGCCTCGCCGCTTTCTGCCTGGCCGCCGCCGCTACGCCCGCCGCCGCGCAGGGCCCCGACTGGAGCCACGCCCAGCGCGCCGAAGTGCAGCTCGCGAATTTCAGCTTCACGCCGCGCACCATCCGCCTGCGCGCCGGACAGCCGGTGATCCTCCACCTCGTCAACGCCAGCGGCGGCGGCCACGATTTCACCGCCCCCGCCTTCTTCGCCGCCGCCCAGCTTCGCTCCGCCGATCGCGCCGCCATCGCGGGCGGCAGCGTCGAGCTCGCCGGCCACCAGACCCGCGACATCGCCCTCGTCCCGAAGGCCGGCCGCTACCGCCTCAAATGCGGCCACACCTTCCACAAGACCTTCGGCATGGCCGGTGAGATCGTCGTCCAGTAGCGGTCCCGGGATGGAAGCGAAGACGGTAACGCTCTGGCGGCCGGTCGGGCCGGAGGAGCTGGCCCTGATCGAGGCGGCTGGAATGCGTGCCTTTCCGCCCCGCCTTCCGGAACAGCCGATCTTCTACCCCGTCCTCAGCGAAGACTATGCCGTGAAGATCGCCCGCGACTGGAACGTGCCCGCCAGCGGCGCCGGCTTCGTCACCCGCTTCGAAGTGCGGGAGGAGTTCCTCGCCCGCTATAGGCCGCAGGAAGCCGGCGGCCGCGCCCATCGCGAATATTGGATTCCCGCCGAGCACATGGCGGAGTTCAACGCCGCCCTGGTCGGGCCGATCGAGGTGATACACGAATTCCGCTGACGGCTTCGGCATTGCTGCCCGTTTCGCACTCGGCTCTTGAGGCTGCTGGATCCGAATGCGGGCTCGGTAGCGCCCTGCTTACCCGGGGACCGAGCGCGACGACACGATCCGGTTCGCAGCGTCGGTCACCACCTCCAGTAGCTGCCCGTTGCCGTTCCGCACCCGGCGCACCGTCTGCCCGGCCGCATTCACGGTCCGCGATACTTCGGTAAGGCCCGAACGCGCGGGATCGAGCACCTGGCCATTGCGCAACAGCGAACCGGCGATGCCCCCCACCGTGCCGAGGGTGCTGTTCGCGAATTGACCGTCCATTAGCTCCACCCGCTTATGCTCGGCGGAAGGGGCGATCAGGCTCCCATGGACGAGCGACAGGAGCCACGGTGGACGCGCTTCTCAGCAAAGGCTTCGCCGCCTACGCGGCTTTCTGGGCATTTCTGTTCTTCAACGTCGGCGCCTGGCTGCTCGTGAAGCGGCTGCGGCTCTGCTTCGGCGAGCGGGCGCAGGGGGAGGTGACGGGCTACGTCGCCCGGATGCGCTCCCGCGCCGGCGAACGGCGCGCGTGGATGCCGATCGTCCGCTTCGGTTCGCTCCAGCACGGCCAGCGCGAGTTCGTGTCGCGGATGGGCGCCAGCCCCGCCAAATGGCCGGTGGGCACCCGCGTCCCCGTCGCCTTCTCCGCCTCGGATCCAAAGGCGGCCGAGATCGCCACGCCCGCCCGCCTGTGGCTCGCCCCCGCCGCCTTCTGGCTGCTGGCGATCGGCACCCTCGCAGCCGCCCTGTCGGCCTGAGCGGCTACAGCCGCTTGCGCATGAAGATACGGATGTTGTCGCCGGGCGAATTCTCCAGCTCGCCGAAAACGCGGTAGCCCAGCTTCTCGTAAAAGGCGCGCGCCTGGAAGCTGAAGGTGGTGAGCCAAGCGCCGGCGCAGCCGCGCTGCCGCGCCTCGGCTTCGGCCTTCGCCATCAGCGCCGAGCCGAAGTCGCGCCCGCGCAGCGTCTCGGGCACCGACAGGAACTCGACGAACATCCAGCCATAGCCGGTCTTCCCCCAGAGCCCGCCAACCGCCTCGCCGGCACCGTCACGCAGCAGCACGGCCAGCGGCCGTGTGTCCGGCGCGTAGCCGTTCGCCGCGTTGAACGCGGTGAGCGGCGCCACCACCGCCGCCCGCTCCGCGTCCCCGGGCGCTTCGACGAGCTCGATCCGATGCTCCATGGGGCGGGACTAGACCGTCGCGCCCTTGGGGGCGGTGAAGCGCGCGTCGGTGACGTTGCCGGTGTTGAGCACGTCGGCGGGCTCGAAGATCAGCACTTCGGCTTCCTCGTCGGCGGCGGTGCGGTGCTCGACCCCGCGCGGCACGACGACCAGCTCGCCCGGCCCGATCTCCACCGCCCGGTCGCGGAACTCGCCCCGGAACCGGCCGCGCCAGACCAGGAACATCTCGTCCACCTCCTCGTGCACGTGCCACGGGAAAACGCCTTGGGCCTTGACGAGCTTCACCTCCTGGCCGTTGAGCGCGGCGACGATCTTCGGCCGCCACTGCTCCTCGAACGAAGCGAATTTCTCCTCGAGGCCGATCTTGTCCACGCCCGACTGACGCACGGGCGGGACCGGTGAGTCAACTGCCCAGTCTCACCGGCTTCAGACCCGGCCGCAGCTTCGCTCCGGATCGAAGCGGCTGAGCCGGCCGGCCATGTTGCGCCGGTAATTGGCCTCGGAGCCGGACAAGCTCTCCGGCTTGCGGATCGTCTCCACCGGCTTGCCAAGGCGCATCATCATCAGGTTCCACGCCGTCCCCTCGTGTCCGCGCACCGAATATGCCGGGATCGTGCCGTCGGCGATCATCGCCTCGATGGCCGGCAGCGCCGGCGCGGCGGCGGGGCCGAGCCTGCAAAAGGCGATGCGCGCCGCGTTCAGCATCGGCGCGTGGGTGTGGATGCGCTGGGAGCGGTCGGTGTCCCTCTCCCGGCTCGCCAGCGCCGCCGCGAGCGCCGCGCCGTGGTGGCGCAGGATATCGAGGAGCAGGGGCGTCGTCGCGGCGCCGCCGTCCGCCAGCCGCGCCACCAGGTCGGCCGCGGCGACGCGCCGCTCCGGCGACTCCAGCAGCCGCCGCTCCTCGCTGGAAAGCGCGGCGAGGGCGCCTTCCGGGCTCTGGCCGAGGTAGGTGCCGAGCCGCGACCGGATCAGCGCCTGGACGTCGCGGGTGGCGAGGATCCGGCGCACGATCGTCGCGCCGATCTCGCGATGCTGGTCCGGCGGCAGCGTGTTGAGGTGGTGGAGGCCGGGATAGGAGGCGAGCCTTTCATCGAGGACCAGCGCCTTGACCAGCGCCATGTCTTCCGCGTCCAGGCGGCCGGCCCCGATCCCCGCGAAATAGACTTCGAGCGTGCCGAACGAGGGGTCGCTGCCCGGGACCGCCGGGTCGGCCAGGGCCTGCTGCAGCCGCTTGCGGATCTGCGGGACGAGGTCGGCCGCCGGCCTCGCCCGCCCGAGCGTGCTGTGCGCCTTCAGGAGCTCGAGCAGGTCGACCTCTGCGTAGCGCTTTGCGTTCGAAAGCCTCTTGCGGCTCCAGCCGAAGCGGAAATTTTCGATCCCGCCCTCGGGCGTGATGGAGAAGGGCCGTGCGAGGACACTGACGCGGCTCACCAGCCGCCGCAGCAGGACCGTGCCCGAGCCGCTGCGTATCTCGACATAGCTGATCTCGGCCGCGGAACGCTGCAACGACCACTCGCCCGCGGAGCGCGGCCCGTCCGCCGGCTCGTGGAACCGGCCCTCGCGGATAAAGAAGTCGAACGCCCGGATCGGCGGCTCGCGGACCACGCAATATTCGGTGGCGAGCTTCAGCTTCCATTCCGCGTCGACCGCGCGCATTTCCTCGAGCGTGCCCCCGAACAGCCCGACCCGGCCCTCGATGTCCGGCACGATCTCCCGGCCGGCACACTGGTCCTTCGGCATCAGCCGGTAGGTTTGCGCCCCCGTCGCGAAGGCGCCGCCGCCGCCGCGGTGCTGCTCGGGCGCGAACGGGCCGGAATCGTTCACGGTCACGCTCGTCACCCCGGGCTCGAACAGCAAGGCGAGGCAGAGATTGTCGCACGCGAATGCCCGCACCGCGCCGCTCACCGGCGGGTTCTTGTTGTCCCAGCGGGGGCCGCCGAGGTCGAGCCGGACGTTGCCGGCCGGCTTCAGCGCCGCCGCCGGCGTGACGTCGGGGACGACCGAGGCCGCGAGCAGCCTCTGCCCGGCCACCCGCGACGGCCAGGGGATGGCGAACAGGATGGCCGCCGTGACCGCAAGCGCCGCGAGCGCCGCCGGCAGGTCGGCCATCGCGCTCCGGCACAGCCACCAGACGACGGCGAAGATCGCGCCCCACAGGAATGCGGTCGGCGCGAGGCTCAGCAGCAGTCCGGGCACGATCAGCAGGAAGAAGCCGAGCACGACGAGGCCGGGCATCAAAAGCGCGAGGAACGCGCCGATGCCGGTCACGGCGAGATAGATAGTGAGGAACCTCTGCATGCCTGCCCCCGTCGCGCCACCGTGGCCGCAAGGCATGAAATCGTGGTTAACGCCGCTCTTGCCTCACTCGGTCTCCGGCGGCGGAGCCGGGGGCACCGCCCTGACGACCTGAGCCAGCAGCGCCGTCTCGAGAGCGACAATTCAGGCGCGGCCGGTGCCGCCGGGGCTGGCGGTGGCGGTGGTGCCGCGCTCGGCGCCGCCGACGCCGAGGTCACCTGTGTCGCCGGGCGTGCCGGAGCCGACGTCGCCGCGGCCGGCGCCGGCGCCGAACGTCTCGCCGCCGGTGGGGCCGCCGCTCAGCCGCTCCGCGCCGGGCTCGCGCGCCGCCGCGGCGTCGGCGAGGCTGCCGCTGGCATCGCCGAGCGCAGCCGCTTCGGCCGCGATCGCGCCCGACTTGCCGCCGAGGCTGGGCGAGGCCGCGCCCATCGGGCTCTCGCCGCCGAGCATGTCGCCCGGCACGCCGCCGGTGGTGCCGCCGGTGCCGCCGAGCGCGCCGCCCGAGGGCTCGCCCGAGCCGGCGACGGTGCCGCCGCCGCTCGATCCGCCGGCGCCGCCGAGGTCCTCTTTGTCGCGGCCGGCGAGCGGTGCCGTGTTGAGGCCGCCCCCAATGTCGGCCGGGGCCTTGCTGTCCTGATCGGCCATCGCCGCGTCTCCTATTTCAGCTTCTCGGAATCGCGGCTGCTGCCGCCTTCGTGGCGCTGGCCGCCTTCGCCGCGGGCGCCGTCGCCGTCGCCGTGGCGGTCGTCGTCGCTGCCGCCGATCGGACCCGTCTGCGGGCCTCCGGCGCCGAGGCCGCCGCGGCTGTCGTCCCTGTCCGGCTTCATCTTGGGCATGGCTCGAACCTCCTTCGCGTCGCCCGACCAACGGCGGCGCGCGCCCGCCGTTCCGGCGGGTGTGCGGCCCGCCGCATTTCTCCCACGCCGCGTCACCCGCGCTCTGGACGCGCCGGCGGCGGGGCCGGAGAGGCGGGATCGACAGGCAGGAGGAACAGGATGACGACACGCAGCGCCAGCGCCCGCTACGACGGTCTCGGCAAGGAGGGGCGCGGCCACCTCTCGGTCCAGTCGGGGGTGCTCGCCGACCAGCCCTACGGCTTCGGCACCCGCTTCGGCGAGGAGCCCGGCACCAACCCCGAAGAGCTGATCGCCGCCGCCCACGCCGCCTGCTTCACGATGGCCTTGTCCTTCGCACTGGCCCGCGAGGGGATTGCCGACGGCACGCTCGAGACGACGGCGCGGGTGACGCTGGAGAAGGAGGGGGACGGGTTCACCATCACCCGCTCCGACCTCGCCCTCGAGGCGACGGTGCCCGGCATCGACCCCGCCCGCTTCGCCGAGATCGCGGGCGGGGCCAAGGCCGGCTGCCCGGTCTCGAAGCTGTTGAAGGCTGAGATCGGCTTCACCCACCGCCTCAACGGGCAGGAGGGGGCGTAGCTCAGGCGCCGCGGCTCAGGCGGGCTGCGGGTGGTTGGGGACGAGGATCAGGGTACGCCCTTCGACCCGCCACGACTTGAGCTTCGAGAGGAAGTTCATGCCGAGGACGTCGAGGTCGCCGAGCGCGGGGGAGATCACGACCTTGAGGTCTCGCGCGGTGACGTTGCCGACGCGCAGCTCGTCGACCGTGCCCGGGTCGGCCTTGGCGAAGCCGCTGGCGGTGCGCAGGACGACGGGCACCAGGTCGCCGCTGCGGTCGACCGACGCCGCCGCCGCCGTCGCCGCGGAGATGGCGGTGACGGTGGCGCCGCTGTCGATCAGCATCCGGCGCTTCACCCCGTTGAGGGTGACGTTCGCCCAGAAGTGGCCGTCCGACGCCATCGGGATGCGGACCTCCTTGCCGACCACCTCCTGCCGGTCGAGGCCGAGGCTGTCGGCGATGCGGCCGAGCTGGGGCTGGTAGGGCGCCTGCTGGAGGAGCAGGAAGAGGCAGAAGGCGAGCAGCGCGAACGACAGAGCGAAGCGTACGATCCGGCCGACATAGGGGATCTTCTGGAGGAGGATCAGCAGCAGCGCCGCCCCGATGGCGTAGAGCGCGATCTGCTGCCACTCGGGGGCGATGGTGGTTGGCATGGCGTCTCTGGGGGGCGTCTCGGCTGCTCAACCGCGGGTGCGGGCGTTTCGATCCCCCGCGGGGCCGTGCCGGCAGGCTTCAGTGGTAGAAATAGGGGTCGAGCACCCGGACCTCGTGGACGGCGTCGACGGGGAGGCCGTTCTTCTCCGCGACAGAGCGAATCGCGTCGGGAGAGGGCGCATCGTAGACGCAGAAGGTCTTGGTCTTGTCGGCCGAGACGTAGGAATGGACCCAGCTCACCCCTTCGCCGGCGTTGCGCTCCACCACCGAGCAGCAGGCGGAAGCTCCGTCGGCATTCATCGGGATGCGGAGGCCCTCGGGGAAGGTGCGTTCGACCATGTAGCGGGGCATAGGGGTTCCTCCTGCCGAAAAATGGGCGCCCGCGGGCATAGCAGAAATCGTTCCGGCGCGGTAACCTCGCGCGGCGGGAGGGCGAGGATGGACGTTCGCGGCGGATGCCATTGCGGAGGGGTGAGACTGACGGCGCCGCAGCCGCCTGAATGGGTCGGCTCGTGCAACTGCTCGATCTGCCGCAAGCTCGGCTGGCTGGTCGCCTACTACCCGGACGAGGCGGTACAGGTGGAGGGGGAGACGGCCGTTTACGTCTGGGGCGACCGGATGATCGGCCTCCACCATTGCCCGACCTGCGGCTGCATCACCCACTGGAAGACGTTGGGCGAGGATTTCGGCCGCATGGGCGTCAACGCGCGGCTGCTCGACGGCTTCGAGGCGGGCGCCGCCGATCCCGGATGCACGTTCGAGGGGCGGCCGGTGGAGCTGCGGCGGATGGACAATGCCGATGCGTGATCAGGGAGGGACTGTGACCGGGGACTTCGAGCTGCAGCCGACGCTGGAGGGGGAGCTGCTGGCGCTGCGGCCGCTGCGCGAGGAGGATTTCGAGGCCCTCCACGCCGCCGCTTCCGACCCGCTGATCTGGGCCCAGCATCCGAACCACGACCGCTGGCAGGAGCCGGTGTTCCGCGACTATTTCGAGGGGGCGATCGCGTCGGGCGGCGCCTTCGCGGTGATCGACCGCGCGGACGGACGGGTGATCGGCTCCACCCGCTTTTACAATCTTCGGCTTGAGGAGAGCGAGGTCGAGATCGGCTGGACGTTCCTGGCGCGGGCTTATTGGGGCGGGCGCTTCAACGGGGAGATGAAGCGGCTGATGATCGACCATGCCTTCCGCTTCGTCGACAGCGTGCTCCTCGTGGTCGGCCCCGACAACCGCCGCTCGCAGGCCGCCGTCGAGAAGATCGGCGGCGTCCGCGAAGGCACGACCGAGCGCAACGGACGCGGCGACGTCGTCTTCCGGATCCGTGCGGAGGATTGGCGGCGGCGACAGGGGGGCTGAGCGGTCGGCAGGGGAACCGGCGCCGCATCAAGCGCGTCTCCCTCAGAAGTCCAGAGGAGGCAAGCGTGGGCCTGACGGCGATCGCGATCAACTGCAGCCTCAAGCCGAGCGGCGGCTCCGACAGCTCGACCGACAAGATGATCGGGCTGCTCGTCTCCGAGCTGAAGAAGAAGGGCGTCGCCTTCGCGGAGACGATCCGCATCGCGGACCATGAGGTGAAGCCGGGCGTCACCTCGGACGAGGGGGCGGGCGACGCGTGGCCGGACCTGCGCCGCCGCATCCTCGACGCCGACATCCTGATCTTCGGGACCCCGATCTGGCTCGGCCAGATGTCGAGCCTCGCCAAGCGCGTCGTTGAGCGGATGGACGCCTTCCTCTCCGAGACCGACGAGCGGGGGCGGATGCCGAGCTACGGCAAGGTCGCGCTGCTGGCGATCGTCGGCAACGAGGACGGGGCGCACGGGGTCAGCGCCGATCTCTACCAGGCGCTGAACGACACCGGCTGGACGATCCCGGCGGCGGCGGTCTGCTATTGGGTGGGCGAGGCGATGGCCAAGACCGACTTCCAGGATCTGCCGCAGATACCGGACAAGGTCGCGCAGACGGCGGCGATGGCGGCGGCCAATGCCGCGCACCTCGCCGCCTTGCTCCGGCGCGAGCCTTATCCGGGCAGCTGAGGCAGGCGCGAAAGCGCCTACTGGCAGCGCACCTCGCCGCGGTCGAGCGCGTAACCGATCGCGGCGCCGCCGGCGGCGCCGATGATGGTGCCGATCGTCTTCGATCCGCGCGGCGCGATGACGTTGCCGAGTAGCCCGCCGACGCCGGCGCCGACCACCAGACCGACCGTGCCGTCGCGGCGCTTGCAATAATAGCGGCCGTCGTTGCCGCGGTAGATCTGGTCGTCGCGGCCCATCGCATAGGGCTCGTAGTCGCCGGCGCGATAGTCGCGCGACCAGTCGGAGCCGTAATCGTCGCCGTAAGTGGCGCAGGCGGAGAGCGGCGCCATCGACAGAGCGGCGGCGGCAAGCACGAAGTTACGCATGGGAACACCTCTTTACATAGATCAAGGTCAATGCGCGGAGGCGGCGGATGGTTGCGCCCCGGAAACGATCGCGCGGCAGCGCGGGGCCGGCGCGCGCCGGGACGTTCAATAGTCGAGGCTCGGATACCAGTCGGCGCCGCGGCCGGCGGGGGTGAGGTCGAGGATCGTCCAGAGCGTGCCGATATCGGGCGCGCCGCGCGGGTCCTGGCCCGGGTCCATCGTGTTGCCGTCCATCTCGCCGCCCCAGAAGAGGTGGACGCGCCCCTCCCGCTTCACGAAGACGAGCAGGGACGGCCATTCCGAACCGTCCGGGGCGAGGCCGCGATAGTCGCGGGGGAAATCGTCGCCGACCGCCTGGTAGAAGGTGAGGCCGCGCCAGCCGCGCTCGCGGGCGAACGCCTCCTGCCGCTCGACCGGCGAGCGGGCGACCACCGCGAGCGCCACCTTCTGCTCGATGTCGCGGGCGTTGGAATCGAGCGGGCCGAGCAGGTTGGTGCACATCGGGCAGGGGCGTTCGCGCTGCGGCCCGAACATCCAGAGATAGAGGACGAGCGTGTCATGCTCGCCGAACAGAGCGGAGAGGGGGTGCTGGCGGCCGTCGCGGTCCTCGAAGCGGTAATCCGCGGAGACTTCGCCGCCGAGCGGGAGCGCGCGGCGCCGCCCGGCGACGGCCTCGATGTGGCGCCTGAGCTCGATCTCCTCGGCGAGCAAGGCCTCGCGCGCTGCGCGGTAGTGGGCGGGCTCGTTCGGCCAGGGCCGCGAGGCGCGGGCGGCGAGGGCGGCGGCGGGCTCGAGCGGAGCGGCGGCGGGGGCGGGGGCGGCGGCGTCGGGCATGAAGGCGCTCCTAACCTGGGTTAGATTGCGGTGACGCGGCGGCGGGCGTCCGTCAAGCGCCGTGCGCCGATGCGGAAGGAGCAAAGTCGGGGAAGCTGAGCATTGCCGATACGCGGCTGTGGGGGTCGGCCGACGTGGCGCCGGGCTGCCCCAACACGCCCGCCGGCAGGAATCTCACGAGTAGGTGATTGCAAAGGCTGGAGCGGGTAGCGGGGATCGAACCCGCATCACAAGCTTGGAAGGCTAGTGCTCTACCATTGAGCTATACCCGCCTGCTCCGTTGGCCCGGGACCGTGGTGGACAGGGCTGGATTCGAACCAGCGTAGGAGCAACTCCGGCAGATTTACAGTCCTTTGTGTACCGATGCCCACGGATGCCGGATTATTCGGTTCCCGGTTTTCTGCGGATTTTGCTGCGCCTGCTCCTAACCCCGCGTGCCTATTAGTGCCGGGAGTGTCCGCGCGCAATTACACAAGTTTTACGCTCAGAAAAGAGTGCCCACTCTCTGCTATAAGCGATGAGCCTGCTGGCCGCGCCCCCAGACCCCAAACCTGAAGCGCGGAGGTAATCGAAACGATCGGGCTAGCCTGCGGGGGCCGCATTCCGGTTCCCTCCGAGTGCGGACGGCATAGCCACCAAAGCGGGTCAGGGGCTCCCGGACCAAGGGTCTTCCTCAGTCACTCCGTGAGCCTCATCGCGGCTCTAGAGACAAGCGGTCATCATGCGCAGCCCCGCGCCCCGTTTCGCCGCCGAGGATGTTCACCCACACCCGACCGCGACGCCAACACCCCCGCCCAATCGCTCGACGACGCAAGGATTGACTAGGCAGAGGTCGAGGCGCACCCTGGTCGAGGGTTCCTAGAGGAGGAGTCGCCATGACGCGGTTCATACCGGTTGTTTGCGTGTTGGCCGCCCTGGCCGCGGCGCCAGCGGTCAGCCAGGACTTCGATACGGACGCGGCGCTCGCTGAACTGGAAGCCGACAACGCGCGGCTCCAGGGCATGGAGCAGCAGGTGATCCAGGACGCGATGCGAGACCCCCAGGTTCAGTGGCAATACCGCCAATACCTCGCGGGCGGCGGCACCATGAACTTCCCGGACTACGCCGCGTGGCACGCCCGTACTAACGGTGGGACAACCCCGTTTCGCCCCCAATCCCCTGGAGGCGCCCCTGGGATGGGCCAGTGGGTCTATGATGGCAGAACCGCCGCAGTCCAGGGCGGCACCGTTTCTGGCCCGGACGCGAATGGACAATGCTATGTCGTGGGCGGGCCGAGTAGCGGCTCCCCAGCGGAGTGTCCGCGCTAACGCCGCTCGTGCGATAGAGACATCGCCCGAGCAGACAACGGGGGAGCAAGCGGGATGGAGAACGATGAGGCTTTACGCCGCATCGCGCTGAGGCTTTGCATAGAGGTCGGGGCCATCAGCGAATGCGAGTATCATCCCGGCAGCTGCTTTGATGGCGGAGGGGACGTTACGGAGGCCTTTAAGCGCGGCGACATACAAATTTCGTGTGGGGAAGTTGACCTCCCGGACCGCGTGGATCGCGCCGGCTTCAGTGACCTAATAAAAGACGTTTATGAGGACAATTCCGTCATATCCGGCTGCGCTTCCTGTGAGAAGATCATGCGCGGGAGTGACCGCTTTCCGGGCGTGATTGACCAGAGCGGAAAGCTCCTGGTCGCCGGATTTTCGGCTTCGAGGTGGGGCGAGCCCGGATACGAACCCCGCATTTCCGATGAGTGCCGCGCCGCATGGGCGGCCGCCGACGTGGACGCCCACCTCTACATCAAGGCTATCTGCACCCCGGAGGAGCAGCACGAGATCGCGGGTTATCGTCCTCGCGTCTTGTAAGGCTTACGCTCCTGACGTTTGGACACGAGGCGGTCGCCACCTCCGCACTTTACCCCTACGTCGGATTGGCCGGGAAGTCGAAGCCGCCGCGTGCTAACGGCCACGCGGCTTGGGGGGAGGATCAATGCACTACTCCCGCGTCAACGACGAGCGGATCGACTTGGCGCTCCCGGCGACCGACGCCGCGTTCTCCGGCGGGTTTACATCAGAATTACACACGCTGTCGCCCGTCTTCCGCAGAAAACGGCGGTCCGGGACCGTGGTGGACAGGGCTGGATTCGAACCAGCGTAGGGCGAAGCCCGGCAGATTTACAGTCTGCTGCCTTTAACCACTCGGCCACCTGTCCATGGGGCCCGGATAGGGAGGGCGGCTCAATGGCGAAAGGCCGCTTGGCTGTCAACGCGGCGCTTGGCACCCCCTGTTGCCGTCCGCATGGTTGATAGAAACGGTTTCGCAAGCCTTTCATCCTATTGTGTCCCCACAGTTAAGCACCAGCCGGGGGGTACCCGATGAAGAAGCTTGCCGCGTTTGCCGCCGTCCTGTTCAGCGCCTCGCCCGCTTTGGCCGAAGACGCCTTCGACTTCGGCGTCGTCCCCGAGCCCCAGCCGCACATGATGCATGCGATCCTGCCGGTCGGCACCGAGTTCGTGCTCGAGCCGATGGAGACGATCGCCGCCGAAGTGGGGCCTGACGGCCGCGCCTTTTCCGGTACCGTCGCGGAGGACGTGGTGGTCGACGGGACCGTCGTCTTCGCCCGCGGCGCCCGCGTCAGCGGCACGGTGAGCTGGGACGACGAGGCCGGAACGGTCGAAATCGACACCATCCAGCCGCCCGCCGACCGTCCCGAGGACGAGGCGGTTGCGGTGGGCCTCTCCGCCACCTTCGCCGCCGCCGACGGCGACGCGCCCTTCAAGGTGCGCACCGCCCAGCCGGTGCCGGTGCTGGTCGCCGCGCCGCGTTTCCCGGGCGCCTCGGTGAGCTTCGCCTCGATCGCCCCTTAAGCCGCTCCCTGAAGCAGCTTTCCGATGTCCCCGCGGTGCGGGGCATGTAGGGCCCCGGCACCTTTCCCTTCGGGTGCCGGGGCTTTTCACGTCTCTGGCCCCGCCGCTTGCCAGCGGCCGGGCGCGGCGGCATGGGGCCGGAATGCGCCGCAAAGCCCGCCAGGCTAGCAAGCCCGAAAACCGCCCCCGCTTCTGGGGAAGGCACGCGGTGGCCGCGGCGCTGGCCAATCCGGAGCGCAGCATCGTCCGCCTGTGGGCGACGCGCGAGGCGGCGGCCGAGCTCGATCTTCCCGCCGACGGCCCCCTCACCTTCGCCGACGCCGCCGACCTGGGCCGGCTGGTGCCCCGCGACGCGCCGCACCAGGGCGTGGTCGCCGACGTCGAGCGGCTCGACGACATCCTGCTCGCCGACCTGCTCGATCAGGCCGAGGACGGGCGGCCGCTGCTCGTCCTCGACCAGGTGACCGATCCGCACAATGTCGGAGCGATCCTGCGCTCGGCAGCGGCGTTCGACGCGCTCGGCATCGTCACCCAGGACCGGCACGCGCCGCCGGAATCCGGTGCGCTCGCCAAGGCCGCGAGCGGCGCGCTGGAGACGGTGCCGTGGGTCAGGGTGGTGAACCTCGCCCGCGCCCTCGACGAGATCGCGGCCGCCGGCTTCTGGCGGATCGGCCTCACCGGCGAAGCGGAGCTGACGCTCGGCGCGGCGCTGGGCCCGGCGCGGGTGGCGCTGGTGCTCGGCGCGGAGGGCGAGGGGATGCGCCAGAATACCGAAGCCCACTGCGACGCCCTCGCGCGCCTCCCCATCTCCGGCCGGATCGAGAGCCTCAACGTTTCCAACGCGGCGGCGATTGCGCTATATGCGGCGAGGACCAACGGGGGGGACTAATCATGCGGCACGTCCGGCTCGCGGCTGCCCTCGCGGCGCCGTTCCTCTTGCTGTCCTGCGTGCTGAGCCCCGGCAGGTTCGAATCATCGCTCGACATCCGCAAGGATCGCAGCTTCACCTTCAGCTATGTCGGCGAGGTGATCATCCCGGAGGAGGACAAGCAGGCCTCGACCGCCGAGGCCGAGGACGGCTCCAGGCCGCCGGCCGATCCGGCCCCCGCGAAGGAGACCGCCGAGCGGGTCGCCGAGCGCAATGCGCTGATCGAGGCTCTTACCAAAGAGGTCGGCTACCGCTCCGTCGAATATGTCGGCAACGACACGCTGCGCGTCGATTATCTTATCAGCGGGCGGCTCGACCGCAGCTTCGTCTACCCCCTCAACATCGACGGGCACGCGATCGTGCCGTGGATCGCGGCCGAAGTCCGCAAGGACGGCACCGTGCGGGTGATGGGCCTCGCCTTCGGCGACCCGGAGCAGTCGGTCGGCCCTCTGCAGCAGCCCGGGAGCACCGACCGGCGGGAGGGCACCTTCACCCTCACCACCGACGCGACCCTCCTCATGCACAGCAACGAGGAAGGCCCGGCGCCGGGGCCGGGCACCAAGATCGTCTGGAAGGTGACCCCGCAGAGCAAGGGCATCCCCACCGCCGTACTGCGCTTCTAGGGCTCAGTCCTCCGGCGCGATGGTGACGCGGAGGCCGTCGAGGGCGGCGGCGAATTCGATCTGGCAGGAGAGGCGGCTGTTGCCCGCCCGGTGGCTGGAGCTGTCGAGCAGGTCGTCCTCGTCGGCGCTCACCGGCGGCAGGCTCCCCAGCCATTCCTCGTCGACATGGACGTGGCAGGTCGCGCAGCTGCAGCAGCCGCCGCACAAAGCGAGGAGCTCGTCGAACCCGGCGTCGCGGATATTCTCCATCACGCTCCACCCCGCCTTCGCCTCGATCGTCTTCTCGGTGCCGTCGCGGGCGACGATGGTGAGCCGGGCCATGGAATCTCGCTGCCGATTGGGGAGGTGCGCCGGGCCGAGCTATGCTAGGCGGGCCTGCGGGATGCAAGGCGGGAGCGCGTGGTGGGGATCGAGGCGGAGGCGCTGAACGCATCGCTCGACGCGCTGGCGGCGCGGGAGCCGGCAATCGCCGAGGCGCTCGCACGCGCCGGCTATCCTGAGCCGCGCATCTCCGAGCGGGGCTATCAGACATTGCTGCGCGCGATCGTCGGGCAGCAGGTCAGCATCAAGGCGGCTGCCTCCATGTGGGCCAAGCTCACCGCCGCCGTCGGCGATCCGCCGGACCCGGAGCGGCTGCTTGCGGCCCCGGACGAGACGCTGCGCGCGGCCGGCCTGTCGCGTCAGAAGGCGGCCTATGCCCGCAGCCTCGCCGAGGAGGTGCTGTCCGGGCGGCTCGACTTCGCGCGACTGCCGGCGGACGACGAGGAAGCGATCGCGGAGCTGACGCGGGTGAAGGGGATCGGCCGCTGGACGGCGGAAATCTATCTGCTGTTCGCCGAGGGTCGCCGGGACGTGTGGCCGGCGGGGGACCTTGCCGTCCAGATCGAAACCGGGCGCATCCTCGGCCTCGACGGCAAGCCGACGGAGCGGCGGCTGCGCGAGCTCGCCGAGGCCTGGCGGCCGCACCGGGGCGCCATGGCGATCTTCAGCTGGCACCACCGGCGGGCGGTGCCGATCTAGGGCGTCGGCTCCGGCCGGCAGTGACGGGAGGCGGAAATGAGTGTGACGGGGATCGGCGGGTTCTTCTTCCGGGCGCAGGATCCGGAGGCGATGCGCGCCTGGTATGTCGAGCATCTCGGCGTCGGCTCCGCTCCCTGGGGGGCGTGGGACACGCAGGCGGGCCCCAGCGTCTTTGCCCCCTTTGCGGCCGACACCGATTATTTCGCGGCGGATCGGCAGTGGATGCTGAACCTGCGCGTCGACGATCTCGACGGCCTGTGCGCGAGCCTCCGCGCGGCCGGCATCGCGGTGCTCACCGATCCGGAATGGGATATGCCCGGTGTCGGAAGGTTCGCGCGCATCCACGACCCGGAGGGCAATCCGATCGAGCTGTGGCAGCCCGATCAGCCCGCCTGAGAACCTGCTTTAGGTCGCGGAATCAAGCTGCCCCTAGCGCACGCGCAAGGAGAGGCCGAGCGCATTGTAGCCGGTCCGCGGCTCCCAGACTCCGCGATTGGCGAGGCGGATCGAATATTCCGGGCGGCCGCGCAGGCTCGCTGCCGGGTCGGGGAGGTTGAGGAAGATCGTATACGTCCCCATCGGCAGCGAGGCGGGCAGAGCGGCGTCGATCCTGATCGTGTGCGCCTCGCCGGCGCCCCAGCGCCGCGGGTCGTCGGCGAGATTTACGACATGCTCGGCACCGGTCGCCCGGTTGCGAAGGACCAGCTCGAGACCGCGCGCATTGTACGGACTGGCGAAGCCGTCGTTGACGAGGCGGATGGTGCCGCCGATCCGCTGTCCCCGCCGAAGGGAGGAGGGCAGCCGGGCGCCGGTGAGGCGGAAGCGGTAGCCGAGCCGCCTCGCGATCTCGCCGTAGCAGCCCTGGCTGCGCCACAGGCCAAGGACGCCCTGGTGGTAGCCGGCGTTGAGCTGGCTCCAGCGCAGCGCCTTCAGCTCGGCGAGCGCGTTCGGGCACTGGATGTAGGGCTGCGCGTCCTCCTTGTCGTTGCAGGTCTCCCCGCCCTGCGCGACATAGCGGTTCTCGGCGGCGAGATAGGCCTTCTGCTCGGCGAGCGAGCGGGGGCCGTCGAGCTTGTACGTGTCCCAATCGTCGCGCGAGGCGAGGAAGCAGTCGTTGTGGTGGCCGACGCGCGAGATCGCGCTGCCGCTGAAGGCCTCGGCCGGAGTCAAAGGCGCGGTGCGCCCGAAGATGGCGATCTTGTCGCGCTGGTAGCGCAGCGCCACGGCCCGCGAGGCGGGAAGGGCGTCGAGCAGCTTGTCGAGGATCGCCTTCCTCGCGGCGACTGTTTCAAGGCCGCTGGTCGAGTGGTGCCATTCGCCCCAGGCGCCGATGAACCCCGCCTCGAGGAAGGCGATGACGTCGGCATTCTCCTGGAGGAGGGGGCGCAGCTGCTGGATGTGGGCGAGAACGCGGGGAAGCGGCGCGTCCTCGTCGCCGGGAGCGAGCGGAAGGCCGCGGGGGAAATTGTAGATGAAGCGCGGGACCAGCTTGACGCCGCCCGCGCGCGCGTCGGCGAAGGAGCGGCGGACCTTCGCCAGCAGCTCGTCCGGCAGCGGCGCCGCCTTCCAGTCGTCGAGGCGGACGTAGAGGTGCATCAGCGACATCTTCTCCGCGCGGGCCTGTGCGGGCGTGCCGTTCGCCCTGGAGAAGCCGCGCTCCGGGTTTGGAAAGTCGCTGTCGTCGGCCTGGTAGGTGCGGGTGGCGGCGGAGGCGCTGGCGGCGGTCAGCGTCAGCGCGGCGGCGAGGAGCAGGCGGCTCAACGGATCTGCGCCAGGTCGATGCCGCGGGTCTCGCGGGCGAGGAGGGCGGTGACGCCGCTCACCAGGCAGGCGAGGCCGACATAGAGCGCGACGGGCATGGCGGATTTGGTCTCCTGGTAGAGTTTGAGCGCGATGATCGGGGCGAGCGAGCCGGCGACGATGGAGGTCAGCTGGTAGGCTATGGACACGCCGGAATAGCGGATCCGGGTCGGGAAGAGCTCGGCGATGAAGGCGGCCTGCGGGCCGTACATGGCGCCGTGGAGGACGAGGGCGATCGTCACCGCCAGCACCACCTGCGCCATGCTGCCGCTGCCCAGCATGGGGAAGAAGGCGAAGACGAAGCCGGCGAGGCCGATCGCGCCGGCGGCGTAGACGGGGCGGCGGCCGATCCGGTCGGAGAGGCGGGCGAGGAGGGGGATGGCGAAGAGGTGGACCAGCGAGCCGATCAGGATCGCGTTCAGCGCCGTCTGTTTGCTGAGCTTCGCCACCTCGGTGATCCAGGTGATCGAGAAGACGGTGATGATGTAATAGCTGATATTCTCGCCGAGCCGCAGGCCCGCGCCGACCAGCACGCCCTTAGGCCGCTCGCGCAGCACCTCCATGGCCGGGATCTTGGGCGGCGCTTCCGCCTCCAGCTCCCGCTCGAAGGTGCGGCTCTCCGCCACCGAGGTGCGGATCCACCAGCCGACCGCCACCAGCACCGCCGAGATGAGGAAGGGCACGCGCCAGCCCCAGGCGACGAAGTCGGCGTCGCTCATCGTCGCCGCGAGCAGGGCGAGGACGCCCGAAGCGAGGACGAGCCCGGCGGGCACCCCCGCCTGCGGCCAGCTCGCCCAGAAGCCGCGGCGGGCGGCGTCGCCATGCTCCGCGGCGAGCAGGACCGCGCCGCCCCACTCGCCGCCGACCGCGAAACCCTGGATGAGGCGGAGGACGACGAGGGCGATCGGTGCCGTCATGCCGATCTGGCCGTAGGTGGGGAGGCAGCCGATCAGGGTCGTGGCCACGCCCATCAGGATCAGGCTCAGCATCAACAGGCGCTTGCGGCCGATCCGGTCGCCGAAATGGCCGAAGACGATGCCCCCGACAGGCCGAGCGACGAAGCCGAGCGCGTAGGTAGTGAAGGCGAGGAGGGTGCCGGTCAGCGGGTCGAATTCGGGGAAGAACAGCTTGTTGAAGACCAGCGCGGCGGCGGAGCCGTAGAGAAAGAAATCATACCATTCGATGGTCGTCCCGATCGCGCTCGCCAGCACCACCCGGCGAAGATGCCCCGGCTGCCACTCCTCGCTTCGCCCCGCCTCGCTCATGCCGCCTCCGCCGCTCTCTCCGCGAGCTTAGCCGCAAGCCGCGGCGCCGCGCCAGCACTTGCGGGGGCCTTCCCGCGGGCGTAGCCCGAGCCGATGCGCCTCCTCCCGCTGCTGCTCTTCCTCGGCGCCTGCGCCACGGCCCCTCATGCCGATCCGGAGATGGCGCGCTGGCGGGCGGAGGCGGAGCGGGTGACGATCGCGCGCGACGATTGGGGCATCGCCCACGTCCGCGGCCGCACCGACGCCGACGCGGTGTTCGGGATGATCTACGCGCAGGCGGAGGACGACTTCAACCGCGTCGAGACCAACTACCTGACCGCGCTTGGGCGGACGGCCGAGGCCGAGGGCGAGGCGGCGATCTGGGCGGACCTGCGCGCCAGGCTCTACATGGACCCGGAAGACCTGAAGGGGCGCTACGCCGCGAGCCCGGATTGGCTGAAGGGGCTGATGGAAGCCTGGGCGGACGGGCTCAATTACTATCTCGCCACCCATCCCGCCGTGCGGCCCCGGGCGATCGCGCGGTTCGAGCCGTGGATGGCGCTCTCCTTCACCGAAGGCAGCATCGGCGGCGATATCGAGCGGATCGACCTTGCAGCGCTTGAGGCTTTCTATTCGAAGCGCGGTCGCGCGCTGGCCGCGGTCGCGGAGCCGGACCAGGAGCGCCGCGGCTCGAACGGCTTCGCGATCGCGCCGTCCAACAGCGCGACGGGCAAGGCGCTGCTGCTTATCAACCCGCACACCAGCTTCTTCTTCCGCTCCGAGCAGCAGGTGGCGAGCGACCAGGGCCTCAACGCCTACGGCGCCGCGACTTGGGGGCAGTTCTTCATCTACCAGGGCTTCAACCAGCATGCCGGCTGGATGCACACGTCGAGCGGCGTCGATTCCGTCGACGAGTTCCTGGAGACGGTCGAGCAGAAGGACGGCGCGCTGGTCTACCGCTACGGCAACGAGCGGCGGCCGATCGCGACGAAGACGGTCGTCGTTCCCTACCGCGCCGCCGACGGGAGGATGGCGAGCCGCAGCTTCGAGACCTACCGCACCCACCATGGCCCGATCGTGCGCGAGGAGGGCGCCAAGTGGGTGGCCTTCGCGATGATGCACAAGCCGGTCGAGGCGCTGCAGCAGAGCTATTTGCGCACCAAGGCGAGCGACTATGCGAGCTTCCTCGAGGTGGCGGAGCTGAAGGCCAATTCATCGAACAACACCGTCTTCGCGGATGCCAAGGGCAACATCGCCTACCTCCACCCGCAATTCATTCCGGTGCGCGAGGACCGGTTCGATTATACCAGGCCCGTCGACGGCAGCGACCCGCGCACCGACTGGCGCGGGCTGCATGCGACGGGCGAGGCGCCGCACCTGCTCAATCCGCCTAACGGATGGGTGCAAAATACCAACAACTGGCCCTATTCGGCGGCCGGCCCGAACAGCCCGAAACCCGGCGACTATCCGCGCTACATGGACACGTTCGGTGAGACCCCGCGCGGGCTGCAGGCGCTTCGGGTCCTGCAGGGGCACGGCCCGTTCACCCTCGAAGGGCTGCGCGCCGCCGCCTACGACAGCTACCAGCCCGCCTTTGCCCGCCTCATCCCGGGCCTGGTCGCCGCGTGGGACAAGGCCCCTGCCGCACACCTCCTGAAAGGCCGCCTGGAGCGCCCCGTCGCGATGCTGAGGAGCTGGGACTATCGGTGGGGCACGGCTTCGGTGCCGACCACGCTCGCGATGGCCTGGGGCGAGCGGCTCTGGGCGGAGGTGCGCCGCGAGGGGCAGGCGCCGATGGTGCCGATCGACCTCATCGACGCGCTTCCGGCGGAGCGGAAGCTGGCGGCGTTGGCCGCGGTCGTGGACGCGCTGGAGCGGGACTTCGGCCGCTGGGACACGCCTTGGGGCGAGGTCAACCGCTTCCAGCGGCTGACCGGCGACATCGTCCATCCCTTCTCCGACGCCGGCGCCAGCATCCCGGTCGGTTTCACCTCGGGCCGCTGGGGCTCGCTCGCCTCCTTCGCGGCGGCGCCGCGGGGCGGCAGCAAGCGCTGGTACGGCACCGGCGGCAACAGCTTCGTCGCGGTGGTGGAGTTCGGCCAGAGGGTGCGCGCGCTCGCCGTCACCGCCGGCGGCGAGAGCGGCGACCCGGCCTCGCCCCATTTCAACGACCAGGCGGAACGCTACGCCACCGGCAATCTGCGCCCGGTCTATTTCTACCCCGACGAGCTGAAGGGGCACACGGAAAGGGTGTACCGGCCGGGCAAGTAGGTCCTTCGAGACGCCGGTCCGACGGGCTCACCGGCTCCTCAGGATGAGCGACCCCTCAACCGCTCATCCTGAGGAGGGACTGAGCTTGGTGAAGTCCCGTCTCGAAGGACGTCAACGCTCCGCGAACCGGTCCGTCGCGCGGATCAGGGCGTCGAGGACGCCGGGTTCGCTGAACAGGTGTCCGCCGTCGGGGACGATGACGAGCTCGGCCTCGGGCCAGGCCTTGTGCAGATCCCAGGCCGTCGCGGGCGGGGTGCAGCAATCGTAGCGGCCCTGGACGATGACTCCGGGTATGCCGCGCAGGCGCTCGGCGGCGGCGAGCAGCTGGCCTTCGTCGAGCCAGCCGCTGTTGAGCATGTAGTGGTTCTCGATGCGGGCGATGGCGATCGCGAATTCGTCGCCGGTGAAGCTTTCGACCACCTCGGGGTGGGGGAGGAGGGTGACGGTCTCGGCCTCCCACTTGCTCCATGCCCTGGCGGCGACGAGCTGCTCGGTCGCGTCGTCGCCGGTGAGGCGGCGGTGGTAGGCGGCGACCAGATCGCCCCGCTCCGCTTGCGGGATCGGCGTGAGGAACTCCTCCCACTTGTCCGGGAAGATTTCCGACGCGCCGTAGAGGTAGAGCCAGTCGAGCTCGCTCTGGCGGAAGGTGAAGATGCCGCGAAGCACCAGCTCGGTGACGCGCTCCGGGTGCGCCTGGGCGTAGGCGAGCGCGAGGGTCGAGCCCCAGGAGCCGCCGAACACCTGCCACCGCTCCCAGCCGAGCATCGCGCGCAGCCGCTCCATGTCCTCGACCAGATGCCAGGTGGTGTTCGCCTCGAGGCTCGCATGCGGGGTGGAGCGGCCGCAGCCGCGCTGGTCGAAGAGGAGGATGTTGTAGCGCGCGGGATCGAACTGGCGTCGGTGCTCGGGCGAGCAGCCCGCGCCCGGGCCGCCGTGAAGGAAGACGACCGGCTTGCCCTCGGGGTTGCCGCACAGCTCCCAATAGAGGCTGTGGCCGTCGCCGACGTCGAGCCGTCCGGAGCGGTACGGCTCGATCGGCGGGTAGAGGGTGCGGCGTTCCTCGGTCACGTGATCCTCCCTAGAAGCTGAACTCCTCGTAGACCCGGCTGACGTCGCCCTGCCATTCGCCCCGATATCGTTCGAGGAGCATCTCGGCCGGTGTCCTGCCGCGGGCGACGATCTCGCGAAGCGGGTCGAGGAAGCCGCTCTCATTGTCCCCCGAGGCATTCAGCCGTCCGCGGGCGTTGAGGCCGGCTTCGGCGATGGCGAGCACGCGTTGGCCGAGTTCGCGCAGGGTGCCGCCGTCCGGGGTGCGGGCGGCGAGGCCGAGCTTCGGCACCTCGTCGCGCAGCCGCTGGCGCTCCTCGATCGACCAGTGCTTCACCTCGTCCCAGGCAGCATCGAGCGAAGCCTGCTCGTAGAGCAGCCCGACCCAGAGCGCCGGGAGCGCGCAGATGCGGTTCCAGCGGCCGCCGTCGGCGCCGCGCATCTCAAGGAAGCTCTTGAGGCGCACCTCGGGAAAGGCGGTGGAGAGGTGGTCGATCCAGTCGGAGAGGAGCGGCTTCTCGCCGGGAAGGACGCAGAGCTCGCCGTTGAGGAAATCGCGGAAGGAGAGGCCGGCGGCGTCGATGTAGCGGCCGTCGCGGTAGACGAAGTACATCGGCACATCGAGTGCATAGTCTGCATAGCGCTCGTATCCGAACCCCTCCTCAAAAACGAACGGCAGCATGCCCGTGCGCGCCGCGTCGGTGTCCGACCAGATGTGGCTGCGATAGGAGAGGAAGCCGTTCGGCTTGCCTTCGGTGAAGGGCGAGTTGGCGAAGAGGGCGGTGGCGAGCGGCTGCAGGGCAAGGCCGACGCGGAACTTCTTCGCCATGTCGGTTTCGGAAGCGTAATCGAGATTCACCTGGATCGTACAGGTGCGAAGCATCATGTCGAGGCCTAGCGTGCCGACGCGCGGCATGTGGCGGAGCATGATCGCGTAGCGGCCCTTGGGCATGCGGGGCAGTTCGTCGCGCCTCTTGTCGGGCCACATTCCGAGGCCGAGGAAGCCTACGCCGAGCCGTTCGCCGACGGCCTTCACCTGCTGAAGGTGCCGCCCTGCCTCGGCGCAGGTCTCGTGGAGATGCTCGAGCTGGGCGCCGGAGAGCTCGAGCTGGCCGGCGGGCTCGAGGCTGACGGTGCCGTCGGGGCCGGAGAGGGCAATGACGTTGCCGCCCTCCTCGACCGGCTGCCAACCGAATTCGGTGAGGGCGGTGAGCAGGTCGCGGATGCCGCCGGGCTCGTCGTAGGAGGGCGCGCGATGGTCGTCGCGGCGGTAGACGAACTTTTCGTGCTCGGTGCCGATCCGCCACGTCTCTTTCGTTTTCTCGCCCTTAACGAAGGGCCGGAGGAGGTCCTCGCGCGTCTCGATCGGCGGATCGTGGCGGGCGCTCTCGGTGCGGGTCGTCATCGCCGCGCCTCTAGCGAGGGGCGGGGCAGGCTGCCAGACGGTTTCATCGCGCTACCGGCCTTCCCCAGTCCCCCGCCGCCGCCATCCACAGGGAGATTGCGGCGAGGGCGGCGGTGTCGGCGCGGAGGATGCGGGGGCCGAGGCTGACGGGCACCGCCTGCGGGCAGGCGGAAACGGCGGCGCGCTCCTCGTCGGTGAAGCCGCCTTCGGGGCCGATCAGGATGGCGGCGGGACCGGGCATGGCGGCGGCGGAGAGGGGGGTGCCGCCTACCTCGTCGGCGAAGAAGAGGGTCCGTCCGGAAGGCCATGACGCAAGGAGGCGGTCGAGCTTCTCCGGTTCGGCGAGCTCCGGGAGGGCGGTGCGCTCACACTGCTCGGCGGCCTCGATGCTGTGGGCGCGCAGGCGATCGAGGTTGAGCCGGTCGACGATGGTGCGGCGAGTGAGGACGGGGATGAGGCGGGCGACGCCGAGCTCGGTCGCCTTTTCCACCAGCCAGTCGATGCGGCCGCGCTTGATCGGCGCGAAGAGCAGCCAGAGGTCCGGCACCGGTTCCCGGTCGCGCAGGTGCGACAGGAGGGCGAGCGTGACGCGCTTGCGGCGAGTCTCGCTTAGCTCGGCGAGCCACTCGCCAGTGCGGTCGTCGAAGAGCTTCACCTGCGCGCCCGCAGCGAGACGGAGGACGTTGGCAAGGTAGTTCGCCGGCGGTCCTTCGAGAACCAGCTCCGCGCCCTCTGTGAGCCTCTGCTCGACGTAGAGGCGTGGCAGGCTGGACGGCGGCCAGGCGGGGGTTGCGGGCATGCGCCCCGTTACGGCAATGGAATTTTCGTGGCCACAGAAAGCGACATCGTCCCCGATTCGGAGCGGCGGGGCCTGATCGGCGGGCTGCCGGCGCCGGTGCGGCCCTATGCCTCGCTGATGCGCCTCGACCGGCCAATCGGGGCGTGGCTGCTCTTCTGGCCGTGTGCGTGGAGCGTGGCGCTGGCGGGCCTCGGGCCTCGAGGCGGCGCGCTGATCCTTTGGCTCGCGCTCGGCGCCTGGGCGATGCGGAGCGCCGGCTGCGTCTATAACGATATTATCGACCGCGAACTTGACGCGAAGGTGGAGCGGACGCGGCTGCGGCCGCTTGCGAGCGGTCGGGTCTCGGTGGGGGGTGCGTGGGCGCTGCTCGTCCTGCTCAGCCTCATCGGGCTCACCGTGCTGCTCCAGCTCGAGCGGACGGCGCAGATCGTCGCCCTCGCCAGCCTTGCGCCGGTCGCCGCCTACCCGTTCATGAAGCGGATCACCTGGTGGCCGCAGGCGTGGCTCGGCCTCGTCTTCTCCTGGGGGGCACTGGTCGGCTGGCCGGCGGTGACCGGCCACCTCGACGCGACGGCTTTCATCCTCTGGGCCGGCTCGATCTGCTGGGTGATCGGCTACGACACGATCTACGCGCTGCAGGACCGCGAGGACGATGCGCTGGTCGGGGTCCGCTCGTCCGCGCTGGCGCTGGGGAGGCAGGCCCGGCCCGGGGTGGGGGTCTTCTATGGCCTCGCCGTCCTGCTCTGGGCCGTGGCGCTGTGGCGGCAGCGGCCGGACGGGCTCTCGCTGATCGCGCTCGCCCCGGCGGCAGGGCACCTCCTGTGGCAGGTGGCGACCCTCGACCCCGACGATGGAGCCAATGCGCTCGGCCGGTTCAGGTCCAACCGCTTTGCAGGGCTGCTCATGTTCCTCGCCTGCCTGGTTGTGGGCACGTCCTAGATTTTGCCGCCGCCGAGCCTTAAGCGGCGCCCATGCTGACTGTTTCTGATGCCGAGGCGCGCGCCGCCGCCCTCATCGAGCGCGCAACCCGGGCCGGCGCCGACGCCGCCGATGCGATCTACATCGGTGAGGCCTCGACCTCCGTGCAGGTGCGCCTCGGGGAGCTCGAGGACGTCGCCCGCTCCGAGGGCGAGGAGATCGGCCTGCGCTTCTTCCTGGGCGCCCGTTCGGCGACCGTCTCTTCGTCCGACCTTTCGGAGGACGCGCTGGCGGCGCTGGTCGATCGAGCGGCGGCGATGGCGCGCGAGGCGCCGGAGGATCCGTTCGCCGGCCTCGCGCCCGAGGACCGATTGATGCGCGAGCCGGGCCCAGACGTGGAGGGGGACGACTGCTGCGACCCGGCGCCCACCGAGATCAAGGCGCGGTCGCTCGCCATCGAGGAGGCGGCGCGGGGGGTCGAGGGCGTCACCAACAGCGACGGCGCGGGCGTGAGCGCCGGCCGCTCGGTGATCGCGCTCGCCACCAGCCACGGCTTCTGCCGCGGCTACCGCACCAGCGGCTACAGCGCCTCGGCGGCGGTGATCGCCGGCACCGGCGCGGACATGCAGCGCGATTACGCCCACCACAGCGTCCGCCACTATCTCGCCCTCGACGACCCGGAAACGCTCGGCCGCCTGGCGGGCACGCGGGCGGTCGCGCGGCTCAATCCGGCCAAGCTTCCGAGCGGGCCGATGCCCGTCGTCTTCGATCCGCGGGTGGGAGCGAGCCTTGTCGGACACCTCGTCTCGGCGATCACCGGGTCGGCGGTGACGCGGCGGACCAGCTTCCTGCTGGAGAAGGAGGGGGAGATGGTCTTCGCCCCCGGGGTCACGGTGCGCGACGATCCGCACCGGCCGCGGGGATTGCGCTCAAAGCCTTTCGACGGCGAGGGGCTACCCACCGCGCCGACGGACATCATCGCCGAGGGGCGCCTCACCGGCTGGCTGCTCGACAGCGCCTCCGCCCGCCAGCTGGGACGGGCGCCGACCGGCCATGCGAGCCGAGGGGCGGGCGGCGCGCCGGGGGTGAGCGCGACCAACCTCCACATGGAGCCGGGGACGTTGTCGCAGGCTGAGCTGATCCGCGACATCGCGCGCGGCGTCTATGTCACCGAACTGATCGGGCAGGGGGTGAATCCGGTGACCGGCGACTACAGCCGCGGGGCGGCCGGGTTCATCATCGAGAATGGCGAGATCGGCCGGCCGGTGGCGGAGATCACCATCGCGGGCAACCTGCTCGAGATGTTCGCGGCGCTGACCCCGGCGAGCGACCTGGCGTTCCGCCGGTCGGTCAACGTGCCGACGCTCCGGGTGGAGGGGATGACGGTCGCCGGTGCTTGAGGAGGTCTCCCGCATCGCCCGCGAGGCGGGGCGGATCGCCGCGGCGCGCTGCGGCGGCGCCTTCCGGCGGTGGGAGAAATCGCCGGGCCAACTGGTCTGCGACATCGACCTTGAGGTCGATTCCTTCCTGCGCGAGGAGCTGACGAAGCTCGATCCGGAGGCGGGATGGCTGTCGGAGGAGACGCTCGACGCCTCGGACCGGATCGAGCGGCCGCGGCTGTGGGTCGTCGACCCGATCGACGGCACGCGCGACTATCTGCGCGGGCGGCCCGGCTGGTGCGTCTCGGTGGCGCTGGTCGAGGAGAGGACGCCGCTGCTCGGCGTGCTCGACGCCCCGGCGCGGGGGGAGCACTGGTCTGCCGCGAAGGGGCAGGGTGCCCGGCGCAACGGTGAGCGGCTGCGGGTGAGCGGCAGGGCCGAGCTCGAGGGCGCCCGCATTCCCGCCGACCAGCTGCCGATCGCGGACGCCGATCTGGTGGCGGTGCCGAAACCGAACTCGATCGCGCTCAGGATCGCGATGGTGGCGGCCGGCGAGGCGGACCTGATCGCGACGCTCAAGTGGGGGTTCGAGTGGGACATCGCCGCCGCCGCGTTGATCGCGGCCGAAGCGGGCGCGACGGTGAGCGGCGCGCTCGGCCAGCCGCTGGCGTTCAACACCGCGTCGGGAGAGGCGTTCGGGGTGTTGGTGGCGACGCCAGGCATTCACGCCGCAGCCGCCGAGCGGCTCCGGGAGCGGGCGCTGGCGGTGGTCTGAGCGGCAGCTTCGTCGCAGCGGAGGCGGCTTTCGTATCGGCGTTTCGCTCTGCCGCGGAATTCGGGTATATTCGATCACTTGCCCCGGAGGTGATGTGAAACGAGTCCACTCCCTGCTCAGCGTGGCGAGCCTTTCGCTCGCGGCGGCGGCGCCTGCGGCACCGGCGCCCGACCAGTCCGTGCCGGCGCCTGCACCCGCGGCTGAGGGCGAGGACGGAGTCGTGCTCGGCTACGATTCCGACCGGTTCGAGCGGATGACGGTGCCGGTCAGCATCGACGGCAAGGGCCCGTTCCGCTTCATCGTCGATACCGGCGCCGAGCGCACCGTCATCGCCCGTGAAGTGGCGGAGAATCTCGACCTCGATTCGGCGGGCCCGGTGCGGATGCACAGCATGACCGAAGTGAGCGACATCGACACCGTCGCCATCTCCGACCTCGATGTCGGCGGCAAGAGGGTGAGCGCGATCAACGCGCCTGCGCTCGAGCAGCGCCATCTCGGCGCGGACGGCATGCTCGGCGTCGATTCGCTGCAGTCGCAGCGGGTCTCGTTCGATTTCCAGCGCGAGCAGATGACGGTGAGCGCGTCGAGGAAGAAGGCCGAATATTGGCCGCCGGACACGATCGTGGTGACGGCGAAGAACCGATTCGGCCGGCTCGTTCTGATCGACGCGTCGGTCGAGGGGCAGAAGGTCTGGGTGATCATCGACACCGGATCGCAGGCGACGATCGGCAACCTCGCGCTGCGGCGGAAGCTCGAGAAGCGGCACCGGCTGCGGGAGCTGAAGCCGGTGGAGCTGCTCAGCGTCACCGGCGGCCGGATGATGGCGAACCAGACGCTGATCCACCGCATCCGGCTCGGCGACGTCGACATCGAGCAGCTGCCGGTCGCCTTTGCTGATGCGCACCCGTTCCGGAAGCTCGACCTGCTCGACCGCCCGGCGCTGCTATTGGGCATGGATGCGCTGCGGCTGTTCGAGCGAGTGTCGGTCGACTTCCCCAACCGCCGGGTTCGCCTGCTGGCCACTCCGCGGGCCGTGATCGGGCCGCCGCCGCGGATGGCGGCCGCTTCGGGGGCGCGGCCGGGAGGCTAGGCCGCCGGCACCACTCGCGGCACGCCCAGGCGCGGGATGTCGATCTTGGGGCAGCGGTTCATCACCACGTTGAGCCCGGCGGCTTCCGCGCGGGCGGCGGCTTCCTCGTTGATGACGCCGATCTGCAGCCACACCGATTTGGCGCCGGCGGCGATCGCCTCGTCCACCGCCTCGCCGGCCGCCATCGGGCGGCGGAAGATGTCGACAATGTCGATGGGCTCGCCGATCTGGCTCAGCTCGCGCCAGACGAACTCGCCGTGGACATGCTCGCCGGTGATCTGCGGGTTGACCGGGAAGACCCGGTAGCCGTGGCTCTGGAGAAAGCGCATCACGCCGTAGCTCGGGCGGTCGGGCCGATCGGACGCGCCGACCAGGGCGATGGTGCGGGTGCCGGCGAGCAGCGCGTACAGGTCTTCGTCGCGGGTGAGGGGCATAGGCTTTCTCCCGTCCTTACCCAAGAACTCAGGCGGTCGGCATATGCTCCAGCAGCTTCGCGGCGATGGCGCGGAACGGCTCCGCGTCGGCCCCGTCGCCGGCCGCGGGCGGCGTGCCCTCGTCGGAGGAGCGCCGGATCGAGAGGGTGAGGGGGATGCGGCCGAGGAAAGGGAGGCCGAGGACGCCCGCCGCCGCCTCGGCGCCGCCGGCTCCGAACGGGTCGGAGATTTCGCCGCAATGCGGGCAGGCATAGCCGGACATGTTCTCGACGAGGCCCAGGATCGGCACCGCCATCTTGCGGAACAGGTCGATGGCGCGGGTGGCGTCGATCAGGGCGAGATCCTGCGGGGTGCTGACGATGACGGCGCCGGCCGGCTTCCAGCGCTGGATCAGGGAGAGCTGGACGTCGCCGGTGCCGGGGGGGAGGTCGACGACCAGCAGCTCGGCGTCGCCCCAGTCGCCCTCGATGAGCTGACCCAGCGCATTCGCCGCCATCGGTCCTCGCCAGGCGAGCGCACTGCCGGCGTCCGCGATCTGCCCTATGGAGAGCATGCGGATGCCCCAGGCGGTCAGCGGCAGGAGCTGCTTGCCGGCGATGTCGGGGCGCTCGCTGTTGCCCATGATGCGAGGCTGGGAGGGGCCGTATATGTCCGCGTCGACGAGGCCGACGCGTTTGCCGGCGCGGGCGAGGGCGACGGCGAGGTTCGCCGCCACGGTCGATTTGCCGACGCCGCCCTTGCCGCTTCCCACCGCGATCAGCGTCCGCCCGGCCTTTTCCGCCGTCACCGCGACCCGCGCCTCGCGCACGCCTGGCATGGCGAGCAGAGCGGTGCGCACCTCCTCCTCCAGCCGCGCCCGCTCGGCCGCGGGGAGGCCGGTGGCATCGAGGACGACGCTCGCCACCCCCTCGTTCAGGCGCGGCGCGGCGGTGCGGCCGACGGCGGCCGGGACGGAGGCGAGGGCGGCGGCGAGGGGGTTCATCGGCGGCGACATAGGGAGGCCCGACGGCCTTGCCACTGTTTTTCCGGCGAGGGGTCCCTATAAAGGTCGCATGATCAGTTTTTCCGGGTGGGGTCGGCGCATTGCCGCCATCATGAACGAAAATCGCGGCGGCCCCTGGGGCCCTTCGGGCGGCGGCGGCGGCAATGGCGACGACGGCGGCGGCAACGGGCCGAAGAGCCCATGGGGCCAGCCGCCGCGGCGGCGGCGTCCGGGGCCGCCGGTGCCCAACGTCGCCTCGCTCGACGAATTCCTTAAGAAGAGCCGCGAGCGGTTCGGCGGCCGCTTCCCGCACCAGGAGGGACGGCCCTACTGGCTCTACGGCCTCGGCGTCTTCGTCCTGCTGTGGATTCTCTTCACCTGCTTCCATCTGATCGGGCCGCAGGAGAAGGGCGTGGTCACCCTGTTCGGCAGGTACAGCCGCACCGTCGGCTCCGGCATCGCATTCACCCTGCCGATCCCCGTCGAGCGGCTCGAGAAGGTCGACGTCGGGCAGATCCGCACCACCGACATCGGCTCGCCGGATCCGAACGTTGAGAGGCTGATCCTGACCGCCGACCAGAACATCATCGATCTTGCTTATTCTGTGCGCTGGTCGATCCGCGACCCGCAGCTCTATTTGTTTCAGATCAACGATCCGGACGCGACCATCCAGGAGGTGGCGGAGAGCGCTATGCGCGCGGTGGTGGCCACCGTTTCGCTCGACGACGCGATCGGCGCCGGGCGCAGCGAGATCGAGCAGAATGTGGCCCTCTCTATGCAGAGGGTGCTCGACCGCTACGGCGCCGGCGTCCGCATCGAGGGCATCGCCATCAAGCAGTCCGATCCGCCGGCGAAGGTGATCGACGCCTTCAAGGAAGTGTCGGCGGCCCAGCAGCGGGCGCAGTCCTACATCAACCAGGCCCGGGCATACGCGCAGCAGGTCACCGCCCGGGCGCAGGGCGAGGCCGCGGCGTTCGACAAGGTCTATGCGCAATACCGGCTGGCCCCGGAAGTGACCCGCCGCCGCATGTATTACGAGACGATGGAGCGCGTCCTCTCCAAGGTCGACAAGACGGTGGTGGAGGCCCCGGGCGTGACGCCCTACCTCGCCTTGCCCGAAGTCCAGAAGCGCCAGCAGGAAGGAGCGGCCCGATGACCGTGAGCCTGCGCAATCCGATCGTCCTCGCCTTCTTGGCGATCGTCCTCCTGATCCTCGTCGGCAGCACCTTCGCGCGCGTGCCCGAGACGAAGCAGGCGGTGATCGTGCGCTTCGGCCAGCCCGAGCGGGTGATCAACCCCTACAAGACGGGGGTGGATTTCGGCCGGACCGGGGCCGGGCTCATCGCCCGCTACCCGTTCGTCGAACAGATCGTCTGGATCGACAAGCGCATCCTCAGCGTCGAGATGGACCAGCAGCAGGTGCTTTCGACCGACCAGCTGCGCCTGCAGGTGGACGCGTTCGCCCGCTACCGGATCGTGGATCCGCTCCGCATGTACATCTCGGCGCGCACCGAGGAGCGGGTCAGCGACCAGCTGAAGCCGATCCTCGGCTCCGCAATCCGCAACGAGCTCGGCAAGCGGCCCTTCGCGGCCCTGCTCAGCCCGGAGCGCGGCCAGATGATGCAGAACATCAAGAGCGCGCTCAACCGCGTCGCCCGCCAGTACGGCGCCGAGATCGTCGACGTTCGCATTAAGCGTGCCGACCTTCCCGAGGGGACGCCGCTCGATTCCGCCTACCAGCGGATGCGCACCGCGCGCCAGCAGGAGGCCGGCGCGATCGAGGCCCAGGGCTACAAGCAGGCGCAGATCATCCGCGCCGAAGCGGATGCCGAGGCGGCGAGCACTTACGCGGAGGCGTTCGGCAAGGATCCGGACTTCTACGATTTCTACCGGGCCATGCAGTCCTATGAGACCACCTTCGCGCAGGGCGAGAATCAGGGCCGCTCGAGCATCGTGCTTTCGCCGCAGAACGATTATCTGCGCGAGTTCCGCGGACGCCCCTGATTCAGAGCGATTCTCCTCGGTGTGGCTATTCAATTCCCGTTCAGCCGCACCAGATAGCGTGGCGAACCTGATCAAGACCCGTCCGGGTCACGCCCCGCCGGGCATTTTCGAAGACGAGGAGAGCCGAACGTGCGTTATGTCTATGGCCTGACCGCTGCCCTGCTGCTCGGCGGCGCCGCCGCCACGCTGACCGTGGGTCCCGTCGGCGCGCAGGTCGCGCAGAACGAGCCGAGCACGATGGCCACGGCCGCGCCGCGCCCCGGTGCGCCGATGAGCTTTGCCGACCTCGCCGGCCGGCTGCAGCCGGCGGTGGTCAACATCTCGACCCGCCAGAGCATCCAGATGAATCGCTCGCGCGCGCTGCCGCCGGGCTTCGAGGAATTCTTCCGCCGCTTCGGCGCGCCGGTGCCCGAGGGCGGCGGCGGCGACGACGAAAACACCGTCACCCAGCGCGGCGGCTCGCTCGGCTCCGGCTTCATCATCTCCGCCGACGGCTATGTCGTCACCAACAACCATGTCGTCGCCCCCTCCCGCACCGGCGCGACCGTCGAGCAGATCACGGTGACGCTTCCGGACCGCCGCGAGTTCGAGGCGGAACTGGTCGGCACCGACGCCACCTCCGACCTCGCCCTGCTCAAGATCCGCGGCAACAACCTGCCTTACGTGCGCTTCGGCAATTCCGAGCAGGTGCGGGTCGGCGACTGGGTGGTCGCCATCGGCAATCCGTTCGGCCTCGGCGGCACCGTGACCGCCGGCATCGTCTCGGCGCTCCACCGCAACATCGGCGCCGGCATCTACGACCGCTACATCCAGACCGACGCGTCGATCAACATGGGCAATTCGGGCGGCCCGATGTTCGATCTGAACGGCAACGTCATCGGCATCAACACCGCCCTCATTTCGCCGACCGGCGGCAATGTCGGCATCGGCTTCGCCATCCCCGCCGAGCAGGCGCGGCCGGTGATCGAGGCGCTTCGCCGCGGCCAGCGCCCGCAGCGCGGCTATATCGGCGTCAGCCTTCAGCAGCTCGACGAGGACATCGCCGAATCACTCGGCATCCCGAAGAACCAGGGCGAGCTGATCCGCAGCGTCACCCCGGGCGGCCCGGCGGCGCGCGCCGGCATCGAGCAGGGCGACGTGGTGGTCTCCGTCAACGGCCAGCCGGTGACGCCGGACCAGTCGCTCGCCTACCTGGTTTCGCGCCAGCCGGTCGGCTCGCGCATCCCCCTCGAGGTGATCCGCAACGGCCAGCGCCGGAGCGTCACCATCGCGGTTGCCGAGCGCCCGACCGACGAGGAGCTGTCGCGCCTCAGCGGAGTCGAGTCGGAGACGCCGGTTACCGACCCGGCCGAGAACCAGCAGTCGACCAGCCAGCGCTCCACGCGGGAGAGCCTCGGCCTCACCGTGCAGACGCTGACGCCGGAGATCGCGCGCTCGCTGCGGCTCGCCGACGCCAACGTCCGCGGCGTGGTGATCTCCTCCGTCAACCCGAACAGCGACGCCGCCGGCAAGGGCATCCAGACCGGGGACATCATCCTGTCGATCAACCAGCGGCCGACCCGCACGCCGGAGGAAGCCGCCGCGGCGGTCCAGGCGGCCCGCACCGCCGGCCGCAAGAGCGTGCTGCTGCAGATCCGGCGCGGCAACAACCCGCCGGTCTATTTCGGCGTCAACATCGGCGGCCGCTGATCCGCGCCTTGCCGAAGCTTGCCGCCCCGCATCCCGACCGGATAGGGGCGGCAGCGAGGCAGGCATGGAGCAGCGTATGAGCGACACCCCCGGGATCAATATCGGCCTCGGGGGAGGCGAGATGCAGCGCCTCGTCCTGCGGCGCGCCAACCGCCACGGCCTGATCGCCGGCGCGACCGGCACCGGCAAGACGGTGACGCTGCAGGCGCTGGCGGAGGGCTTCTCCGCCGCCGGCGTTCCGGTCTTCGCCGCCGACGTCAAAGGCGATCTCGCGGGCCTCGCCATGGCAGGATCGCCCGCCTCGAAGATGCACGAAGCCTTCGCCGTCCGCGCCGCGGAGATCGGCGACACCGGCTGGGCCTATCGCGACAATCCGGTGCAGTTCTGGGACCTGTTCGGGCAGCAGGGCCACCCGATACGCACGACTGTCTCCGAGATGGGGCCGCTGCTGCTGGCGCGGCTGATGAACCTGAACGAGGTGCAGGAGGGCGTCCTCACCATCGCCTTCCATGTCGCCGACCAGGATGGGCTCCTCCTCCTCGACCTGGACGACCTGCAGGCGATGCTCGCCGAGACGGCGCGCCGGGCGGACGAGCTGACGATCACCTACGGCAACGTCTCAAAGCAGAGCGTCGGCGCGATCCAGCGCGCGCTCCTCCAGCTCCGCAGCCAGGGCGGCGACAGCTTCTTCGGCGAGCCGGCGCTCGACATCCAGGACTTCTTCGGCACCGACAACGACGGGCGGGGCGTCATCAACATCCTCGCCGCCGACCGGCTGATGGCGAGCCCGAAGCTCTACGCCACCTTCCTCCTCTGGCTGATGAGCGAGCTGTTCGAGCAGCTTCCGGAGGTTGGCGATCCCGACAAGCCGAAGCTCGTCTTCTTCTTCGACGAGGCCCACCTGCTGTTCGACAATGCGCCCGCGGCTCTGCTCGAGAAGATCGAGCAGGTGGTGCGGCTGATCCGGTCCAAGGGAGTCGGCGTCTATTTCATCACCCAGAACCCGGTCGACGTGCCGGAGGCGGTGGCGGCGCAGCTCGGCAACCGTATCCAGCATGCGCTGCGCGCCTTCACGCCCAAGGATCAGAAGGCGATCCGCGCGGCGGCCGAGACGTTTCGCGCCAATGCCGGCGTCGACGTGGCGACCGCGATTACCGAGCTGAAAGTCGGGGAGGCGCTGGTCTCGGTGCTCCAGGAGGACGGATCCCCGACGCCGGTCGAGCGCACGATGATCCGCGTCCCCGGCTCACGGGTGGGGCCGATCACGCCGCAGGAGCGGGCGGTGCTCATCCAGACCGACACAATCGCCGACAAGTACGACATCCTTGTCGATCGACAGTCGGCGGAGGAGATGCTGGCGGCGAAAGCGGCCCAGGCGCAGGCGAGCGCGGCGGACGCCAAGGGGCGGGCGGAGCAGGAGAAGGCCGAAGCGGCAGCCGCGAAGGCGGCGGAAAAGGCCCGGGCGGACGAGGAGCGTGCTGCCGCCCGCGCCGACAGGGAGGAAGAGCAGGCCCTCGCCGCCCGGGAGCGTGCCGCCGCTCGTGCCGAAAGGGAAGAGGAGCAGGCCCGCGCAGCCCGCCAGCGCGAGGCCGCTCGCCGCGAACGGGAAGAAGAGAAAGCCGAGGCTGCCCGGGAGCGGGAGGCGGCCCGGCGGAGGCGCGAGGGGGCCAGGCCGACTCTGCCCGAGAAGATGTTCGAATCCGCCGCGCGATCCGCGGCGAGCTCGATCGGCCGGCAGGTGGCCGGCCGGACGGGCGCGCGCATCCTGCGCGGCATAATGGGCGGTCTCCTGGGGAGAAGGTAACATGACGCAATCTGCGCCCGGCCTGACGCGCGAACTGACGCCGCGGGCGATCCTGCTCGGCGGCCTCATCACCATCGTCTTCACCGCCGCCAACGTCTACCTGGGCCTCAAGGTCGGCCTGACCTTCGCGACCTCCATTCCGGCCGCGGTGATCTCGATGGCGATTCTGCGCTGGTTCGCCGGCTCGACCATCCTCGAGAACAATATCGTCCAGACCGTGGCATCGGCGGCGGGCACGCTGGCGGCGATCTGCTTCGTGCTTCCCGGCCTGGTAATGATCGGCTGGTGGCAGGGCTTCCCCTACTGGACGACCGCGCTGATCACCGGCCTCGGGGGGATGCTCGGCGTCCTCTTCTCCGTTCCGCTCCGGCGCGCACTGGTGACCGGATCGCCGCTCCCCTATCCGGAAGGCGTGGCCGCAGCCGAGGTGCTGCGGGTCGGCGAGGCCTCGCAGGAAGGATCGGCGGAGAGCCGCGCCGGCCTCGCCGCGATCCTCTGGGGCTCGGTCGTCTCCGCCGGTTTCGCGCTGCTGACGGCGCTGCGCCTCGCCGCCGCCGACGCTGCCGGCTACTTCCGCGTGGGCGCCGGGGTGACGGGGATCAATCCGGGCTTCCAGTTCGCCCTCCTGGGCGTCGGGCACCTGGTCGGCCTGTCGGTCGGGATCGCGATGGGCTTCGGCCTGCTCATCGCCTGGGGCGTCGCGGTGCCGTGGCTCAGCGCCATCGCGCCCGGCGGAGCGGCGATGAGCGCGGGCGACCTCGCCGACGACGTCTGGGTCCACCAGGTCCGCTTCATCGGCGCCGGGGTGATCGGAATCGCGGCGGTGTGGACGCTGCTCAGCATCATCGGGCCGATCCTGCGCGGCCTCGCCTCCGCCCTTGCGGCTTCCCGGGCGCGCAAGGCGGGGGAGGGCGGGGCGCTGCCGCTCCAGGAACGCGACATTCCGATCGGCTGGATCGGGATCGGCACCGCTCTCGCCCTGGTGCCGATCGGTTTCCTGCTGGCGCGGGTGCTCGGTTCGGCGGCCGGGTCGCACACGGCGCTGGTGGTCGGCGGGAGTCTTCTCTTCGTCCTTGTCGCCGGCGCCTTCATCGCCGCCGTGTGCGGCTACATGGCGGGACTCATCGGCGCATCCAACAGCCCCGTTTCCGGAATCGGCATCCTCTCCGTGCTCGGCGCCTCCCTGCTCCTCGTCGCGCTTCTCGGCACGAGCGGCGATTCAAGACCGCTCGTCGCCTATGCGCTGATGGTGACCGGCGTCGTCTTCGGCATCGCCACCATCTCGAACGACAACCTCCAGGATCTGAAGACCGGGCAGCTGGTCGGTGCGACGCCGTGGCGCCAGCAGGTGGCTTTGCTGTTCGGCGTCCTGTTCGGCGCGGCGGTGATCCCGCCGGTGCTCGATCTGCTCAACGCCGGCTACGGTTTCGCCGGCGCCCCTGGTGCCGGTCCGGACGCGCTGCCCGCGCCGCAGGCCGCGCTGATCTCGAGCCTCGCGCAGGGCGTCTTCGGCGGCACGCTCGACTGGACGATGATCGGCATCGGAGTCGCCCTCGGCGCGGCGCTCATCCTCCTCGACCTCGCCCTAGGCCGCGCCCGGTTGATCCGCCTGCCGCCGCTGGCGATCGGCCTCGGCATCTACCTGCCGATGTCGACGACGCTGATGGTCGTGGTCGGTGCGGTCGCCGGCCGCTTCTACGACCGCGCCGCGCCCAAGGCGCGGGACCCGGAGGCGTATCGGCGCATGGGCGTCCTCGCCGCCACCGGCCTCGTCGTCGGCGAGAGCCTGTTCGGCGTCCTCCTCGCCGGCATCGTGGTGGCGAGCGGCAGCGGCCAGCCGCTCGCCATCGTCGGCGACGCCTTCCGGCCGGTCGCGGTGATCGGCGGAACGGTCGTCTTCGCCCTCCTCGCCTGGTGGCTCTACCGACGCGCCGCGCGCCTCGCGGCCTAGCGGACCTTCGCCTCCAGCCAGCGCGTGATGTCGGGCAGCCGCGTCTCGCGCACCCGCACCCGGTCGCGGATCGCGTTGATCGCAATGTCCGCCGGCCGCCGCGACTCCTTCGTCATGTAGCGGTTCGCATAATCCTCGATCCGCGCGACCGTCGCGGCGTTTGACGACCCCGCCGCGAGGCCCGGTACGAACCGCGAGCGCGACGAGATGTCGACCAGCGCTTCCACGCGCTCGCGGTTGCGCAGCGCGAAATCGAAGGCGAGGTCCGGATGCTCGCCAGCCACCGAGGCGATGATCGCGGAGCTGTTGGTCGCCCCCGGCTCCTGCGTCAGCGCTAGGTCGAGCGCCCGCTGGGCCAGCGCCGGATCGCGCGCCGAGCCGAGCGCCTCGTAGAGCTCGGTGCGGACCAGCGGGTTGGTTTCCGCCTTCGCCTGGCCCCGCAGCCGCTCCCAGTCCGCCGCGTCGATGTTCTTGGCGACGGTGGTCAGGATGGTCGTGCGCAACGAGCCCCCGGTGGCGAGCGGATCGCCGGCGCCGTAGCGGCGGCTCGCCTCCCGGGTGACGCTCTCGACTCCCATGTACCCGAGGGTGGCGATGAGGTTTGAGCGCAGCACCGCGACCGGCGGCGCCTCGTCGGCCCGGGCCGTCCAGCCGATCCGCTCCAGCACCGGCCCGAGCTTCCCGGCGGCGTAGCGCGAGACCAGCGCCTGGTGTGCGGGATCGCCGTCGTACAGGCCGTAGATCTGGCTCAGCGTGCTGCCGACGCGGGTGTAGAGGGCGGGGTTGGCGTTCGCCGGCACCGCATCGACCAGGTCGAGCGCCTCGGCGGCCGACTGGTAGCCGGCGAGGCCGAGGCCCCAATTGTCGGCGAGCAGCCCGATCTGGTCGATCGGCTTCAGGCGGGCATAATTCTGGGTGAGCTTGTCGAGCAGGGCCGGCGCGTAGAGCGTCCGGTAATAGCCGGTCTGGCCGCTGTTCACGAGCACGGCCCCGCAGCCGGGGACGGTGACGCTCGCCGCGCCGCCGGTCACCAGCGTCCGCACCTCGCCGCCGCCGACGCTCGACGCGATCACCGGCACCCGCCAGGTGCCCGGCGCCTTGTCGCTGCGGTCGCGGGTGAACTCCGCCTGGCGGAGCGAAACATTGGTCTTGCCGCCGTTGCAGGTCGCGTTTTCGACCCGGATCAGCGGCACGCCCGGCTGCAGCGTGAAATCGTGGGCGATGGCGGTGACGGGCTTCCCCGCCGCGTGCTGCTCGACCTTGCGCCAGAGGTCGTCCGTCTGCGTGTTCGAGAGGCGATAGGTGCGGATATAATCCTGCACGCCGCGCCGCCACGGGTCGGAGCCGACATAATCCTCGAGCATCGTGATCACCGCCTCGCCCTTGCGGTAGGTGATCGCATCAAAGGCCTGGCTGATCTGCTCGACGGTGCTGACGCGCTGGACGACCGGGTGGGTCGTCGCCACGGAATCGAGCGTGATCGCAGCTTCGCGTCCGTTGACGATGTCGAGCTGCGGCTCCCATTCCGGATGGAGTGCGGTGGTGGCCTTGGTCGCCATCCACGAGGCGAAGCCCTCGTTCAGCCACAGATCGTCCCACCAGGCCATGGTGACGAGGTCGCCGAACCACTGGTGGGCCATTTCGTGCGCCGCGACCTCGAAGATGCCCTGCCGAGTCGCCTCGGTGGTGATCGACGGATCGACGAGCAGGATGCTCTCGAACGAGAAGATCGCGCCCCAATTCTCCATCGCCCCGAAGAACTGGCTGCTGCCCGGCCCGGCCACGTTGTCGAGCTTGGGGAGCGGGTAGGGCGTGCCGAAATATTCGTTGTACCAGGGGAGGAGCTGCGCGGAGCCCTCCAGCGCCCAGCGGCCATTCTCGCCCGATCCAGCCTTGGCGACGACTCCGATCTCGGTGCCGGCCGCGGTGGTGGTGATCCGGTCGAAATCGCCGACCGCGAGGAACAGCAAATAGCTCGCCATGGCCGGCGTCCTCTGGAACGTCACCGTCTTCAGGCCGCCGGGGCGCTGCTCGACGCCCGCCTGCGGCATGTTGCCGATCACGTCCTGGTCGGAAGGCACGGTAACGGTGAGGTTGTAGGGGGTGCGGAACTGCGGCTCGTCCCACCCGGGGAAGAAGCGCCGCGCGTCCGGAGCCTCGAACTGCGTGAAGAGCGCCCGCTTCTTGCCCTCGGGGCTGTCATAGTCGAGGGCGAACAGGCCGGCCGCCTGAGTGTATATCTTGCCGTCATAGTCGATCGCGAGACGGTAGCGGCCCGGCTGGACCGGGTTGCGGAAGCGGAAGGTCGCGGTCTGCTTGCCCTCGTCGAGATCGACGTCGCTCGCCTCCTGCGCCGCGGCCGCGCCGCCGAGGGCGGAGATGGAGGCCTTGTGAATGTTGAGGTCGGCGGCGTTGAGCGTGATCTCCCGCACCGGCTCGAGCAGTTCGACGTCGATCAGCACGGCGCCGGTGAAGGCGAGATTCTGCGCGTCAGGCTTGACCGATATTGCGTATTGAAGCGGACGGGCGGTGCGGGGCAGCTGGGTCGGGATTTGCCGCTGCGCTGCGGCCGGTGCGGCGGGGGCGGGCTGCGCGGCCTGCGGGGCCTGGACGGTGGTGCACCCCGCGAGGCAGAGGCCGGCGCTGAGCGCGAGAAGCGAGGTGGCGGTACGGATGCGCATGGAGTCTCCGGGAACTGTGATCGCCGCCGCCCTGCTCCCGCCGCTAAGTCCTTGTCAAATCAGTAGCCGAAGATCGGCGCCACCTTGTGGCCCTCGAGGACGTGGCGGCGCAGCGTGTCCGGCGTCCAGAGGTGCTCGACCCCCGCCTCCGCCTGCTTCACCAGCGAGACGATCGCCTCGTTGACCGGCGCCTTGCGGACCAGACGCTCCGCCAGCCGCACGACTTCGCCGTTGAGATAGTCGATCTCGGTTTGCCGCCCCGCGGCGAGGTCGTCGGCCATGGACGAGCGCGCCTTCGCGTCGATCTTCTGCACCTTGAGGAAGACGTTGTTGAACAGGAGGTCGGGCGAGGCGATGACGTGCGGCAGCAGCCGCGGCGGCACCGGGCCGACCTGCGCCGGTTCGATCCCCGCCTCCTTCAGCAGGTCGAGCGCCTCGACGATCGAGGCGGCGACGACGCGGCGATAGTCGCGCTCCTTCAGCTCCTCGAGCAGGGTGCGGCCGGAGAGGGCGTTCACCGCATTGTTGAGGTTGATGAGCAGCTTGCCCCACGCGAGGCCGGCCATGTCCTTCGCCAGCGTGAGACGGGCGGGGCCGCGGCCGATCCGCTCCGCGAGCGCGCGGGTCAGCGGGTGGTCCTGCGCCGCGAGCTCTCCGGCGACGCCTTTGTGGAAGCGGCCCTCGCCCAGATAGGCGATGTTGAAGGGCACCATCCCCTGCACGGCCTCGAAGCGGCCCTTGAGCCGGGCGCGGAGCAGATCGATGTTGCTGACCCCGTTCTGAAAGCTGACGACCAGCGCGCCCTTCCTGGCGTGGCGGCCGATCTCCTTCGCCGCCGCCGCGGTGTCGCTGCTCTTGACGCAAAGGGCGATGAGGTCGGCGCCGGCGATCGCCGCCGGCTTCATCGAGAAGTCGACCTGCCCCGGCTCCAGCCGCACCCGCCAGCCGCCATGGTCGGTGAGGGTGAGGCCGTGCTGCGCGATCGCCCCGCCGATCCGCTCGCGCCCGACGAAGCGCACCTGCACCCCCGCCGCCGCCCAGGCGCCCCCGATGAAGCACCCGACCGACCCGGCGCCGAGGATCGCGACGCGAAGCTCAGCCGCGGCCGCGATAGGAAGGCACTCCCTGGTCCGGCACCCAAAGGCCTTCGGGCGGCGAGCCGGTCTGCCAGAAGACATCGATCGGCATGCCGCCCCGCGGATACCAATAGCCGCCGATGCGCAGCCACACCGGCTTCATCTCGGACGCGAGCCGCTCGGCGATGCCGACCGTCACGTCCTCGTGGAAGCCGCAATGGTTGCGGAACGCGCCGAGGAAGAGCTTCAGCGACTTCGATTCGACGATTGTGTCGCCCGGCGCATAGTCGATGACGAGGTGGGCGAAATCGGGCTGGCCGGTGACCGGACAGAGCGAGGTGAATTCCGGCGCGGTGAAGCGCACTAGGTAGGGCCGCCCCGGCCGCGGGTTGGGCACGTAATCGAGCCGCGCTTCCTCGGGAGAGGCGGGAAGCCGGCTCGGCTGGCCGAGATGCGTGAGGTCCATGGCCGGGCTCTAGGGGAAGCGCAGGCACAGGTGAAGCCCGCCTCCTCAGGCGGCGGCGTCGAGCAGCGTGACTCCGATCGTCTCCGGATGGTCGCGAACCATCACGTTGGAGGGCACCCCGCGGATCACCCAGAGGATCAGGAAGTCGCCGGCGGCGCCGAAGGTGAAGAGGGTGGCAAAGGCGAACAGCGCGCCTTGCCCGATGACCGCGGCGATGGCGAAGGGGAGGAGGCCCATCAGCACGCCCGGTGCCGCTGCAGTCGCGCGGAAGGCGGCGGCGGTCATCGGCGTGGCGATGTGCGCATAGGGCGCCAGCATCGTGAGGCTGACCCCGAATTGGACGCCGGAGGCAGGCACGCCGCCCACGACCCGCGCCGTCAGCGCGTGCAGCGCCTCGTGCACGATCACTCCGACTGCGCAGGCGGCGATCCAGCCCCAGGATCCGAACAGTCCCGCGAAGCCCTGTGCGGGCGCGGGCGCGCCCCAGAGCGCCGCGTAGATCGCGCACATCGCAAGGCCCGGAAGGCAGAAAGGAAGGGTCATGAGCAGCGCGCGCCCCTTCGGAAGAACGATTTCATCGGTCATTTTGCAGCACCCCTTTTCGACCACCAGCAGTGGCTTTGTGTCTGCTGAAACTGTCATAATGTCACTGAAGCATGATTATATGTCAAGGTCACTTGACTTCACAGATCGTGCTGGATAGACAGCCGTGCATCCCCGGCGAATGGGCGCTAGGGATCGGAGACGTGGGGCAATGGACGTCGAGGAGCGGGTGAAGAATCGTCTCAAGGTCTTGCGGGCGGAGCGCGACTGGAGCCAGGCGGAGCTGGGCGGACGGCTCGGCGTCTCGCGCCAGGCGGTGAACGCCATCGAGACCGGAAAATACGATCCCTCCCTGCCGCTCGCATTCAAGCTCGGCCGTCTCTTCAATCTGCCGATCGAGGAGATCTTTGATGACGGTTTCAAGGGCGGTTCCGATGCCTGAGCCGCGGGGCGGAGAGGGCGAACGGCGCGAAGGAGCGGTGCGGCGGCGACGCCTGCTCGTGTTCGGTGTGCTGTTCGTCGCCGGGCTGGCATCAGGCTTCTACGTCGGCTCCACCGACGGCGGCGCGATGCTCGATGCGGACGGGCGCTGGAGCCCGGGCGTCTCGCTCGCCCTGATCGCGATCTTCCTTGCGGCGATGATCGGAGGTGCGATGGCGCTCCGCAGCTCGACGGACGAGCTGCAGCGCGAGATCGCCACCAAAGCGGCGGCGGCGGCGGGGGGCTTCTTCCTGCTCTTCTACCCGGTCTGGTTCCTGCTGTGGAAGGGCGGCCTGGTGCCGGAGCCGATGCACCTCGCCATGTTCGTCGTCTTCTGGCTGACCCTCGCCTTCGCCACCCTCTGGTACCGATTCCGCTGAGCTGATCCGGCGCACGCGCCGACCGGCCCAATCATCAGAACACCAATACCCGCCCGACCGGCCTGCCGGCCGGATCGCCCAAGTCATGTCTTTTCGAGGAGATTTGAAATGAAGACCATCCATCTGCTTGCCGTCTCCCTTGCCGCCCTCTCCGCGGGGACCGCGTCGCCGCCCGTAAACGCCGCCGATGCGCCCACCCGGGCCGCCGCGCAGCACAAGGTCGGCGCGTGGGGGATCGATCTTTCCGCCCGCGACACCTCGGTGCGGCCGGGAGACAGCCTGTTCAACCATGCGAACGGCGGCTGGCTCAAGCGCGCGGAGATACCCGCCGACCAGCCGCTCACCGGAGTCGCGCTGGACCTGTATTTGAGAACCCAGGACCAGCTGCGTGCTGTGATCGAGGACAGCGCCCGCAATCCTTCAACCCAGACCGCCCGCCAGGTGGGCGGCCTCTATGCGAGCTTCCTCGACGAAGCCGCGGTCGAGAAGCGCGGCGCGGCCCCCCTGCTCGCCGACCTGGCCGAGGTGAAGGCGGTCCGCTCGAAGGCCGAGATGGCGGAGCTGATGGGGAAGACGCATGGGATCTTCGGCTCCAGCTTCTTCAGCTTCGGGGTCGGGCCCGACGCAAAGGGGAAGAACGTCTATACGAGCGGCATCGGCATTTCGGGCATTGGTCTGCCCGACCGCGATTATTATCTCGCCGACCAGTTCAAGCCGCAGCGGGACGCCTATTCGGCGCATGTTGCGCGCACCCTTGCGTTCGCCGGCTGGCCGGACCCGGAAGGCGCGGCCGGCGCCGTCCTCGCTCTCGAAACCCGCATCGCGGAGGCGAGCTGGCCCCGCACAGATCAGCGCGACCCCAACCGCATGTACCATCCGATGAGCCCTGCGGAGCTGCGCGCCCACGCGCCGGGCTTCGACTGGAACGCGTTCTTCCGCGGCCTCGGCGATCCGAAGGTCCAAGAAATCGTCGTCAGCCAGGACACCGCCGTTCCCAAGGTGGCCCAGATTTTTGCGGAGGCGCCGCTCGATACGCTGAGGGCGTGGCAGGCCTTCCACATCACCGACCAGGCATCGCCATACCTCCCGCGGCGATTCGTCGAGAACCGCTTCGCCTTCACCAGGGCGCTGACCGGCCAGCAGCAGCAGCGCCCGCGCTGGTTACGCGGCGTCCAGCTGGTCGACGCCAGTCTCGGCGAGGCGCTCGGCAAGGAATATGTCGCCCGCCACTTCCCCGCCTCGTCCAAGGCCGAGGTGACGGCGATCGTGCGCAACCTCCACGCGGCGATGAAGGCGCGGATCGAGGCGGCTGAGTGGATGAGCCCCGAGACAAAGGCGGCCGCGCTGGCCAAGCTCGCCCGGCAGCGGGTGAAGGTCGGTTACCCCGACAAGTGGCGGGACTATTCGGCGCTGAAGATCGACCCGGCCGACTTGTACGGCAACGTCAAGCGCGCCGGCGCCTTCCAGACCCGTTACTATTTCGGCCGCCTGGGACAGACCGTCGACAAAGCGGAATGGCTGATGACGCCGCAGACGGTAAATGCCTATTTCAACCCGGTCGGCAACGAGATCGTCTTCCCCGCGGCGATGCTGCAGGCGCCGGTCTTCGATCCGGGCGCGGACGCGGCGGTCAATTACGGCGCGGTGGGCTCCGTGATCGGGCACGAGATCACCCACGGTTTCGACGATCAGGGGCGGCAGTTCGACGAGGCCGGCCGGCTGCGGGACTGGTGGAAGCCGGAGGACGCCGCCCGCTTCTCGGCCGAGGCGGCGAGGCTTGCCGCGCAATATGACGGCTACGAAGGCGCGCCGGGGATGAAGGTGAACGGCAAGCTGACCTTGGGCGAGAATATCGGCGACCAGGGCGGCGTCAGGATCGCCCTCGATGCCTACCACGCTTCCCTTGGCGGCAAGCCGGCGCCGGTGCTCGACGGGCTCACCGGCGACCAGCGTTTCTTCCTCAGCTGGGCGCAGAACTGGCGCAACAAGATGCGCGAGGAGATGACGCGCATGATCCTAGTATCGGACCCGCACTCGCCGTTCCGCTGGCGGGTGGACGGCACGCTGCGCAACATCGACGAATTCTATACGGCGTTCGCGGTGAAGCCCGGTGAGAAGCTCTACCTTGCGCCGGAGCAGCGCGTCCGGGTCTGGTAGGGGAGGGGCGCCGCCGCCGGTGCCCGGCGGCGGCGCTTTGACTCTCCGCGCCTGCGTGGGCTAGCCCGCGTCAATGACGCGCACCCCGCTACTTGCCGCCCTCTTCGCCTCCGCCGTCCCCGCCTTCGCCGCACCGCCGGCGGCCCCCCCCGCAGCCGAACCGGACAAGCCGATCCCGGAGCCGGTCGTATCGGTGACGAAGCACAGCGGCACGTTCGGCGGACAGCGCGTCTCCTACACCGCCACCGCCGGCGAGACCTACCTGAAGGCGGAGGACGGGACGCCCAAGGCGAGCATCTTCTCGGTCGCCTATGTGAAGGAGCCGCGGGACCCGAACCGGCCGGTCACGTTCCTCTTCAACGGCGGGCCGGGATCGGGCTCGCTGTGGCTCCATATGGGCGCCTTCGGGCCGAAGCGGGTGGCGATCCCTTCGGAAGCGAAGGACGATGCGGGGCCGCCCTACCCGATCCTCGACAACCCGGACAGCCTGCTCGACGTCACCGACATCGTCTTCATCGACCCAGTCGGGACCGGCTTCAGCCATCCGCTCGGAAAGACGGAGGCGAAGGAATATTGGGGCGTGACCGCAGACGCCAAGTCGGTCGCCGAGTTCATCCGCATCTGGCTCAACGAGAACGGCCGCTGGAACTCGCCCAAGTTCCTCGGCGGCGAGAGCTACGGCACCACCCGCTCGGCCGCGGTCGTCAACCAGCTCGAAGGCGCGTTCAACGACGTCTCGCTGAACGGCATCATCCTCATCTCGACGATCCTCGATTTCGGCGCGGAGGCCTATGTGCCCGGCAACGACATGCCCTACATCCTCTATCTGCCGTCGATGGCCGCGGCCGCCTACCACCACCGCAAGGCGAGCGGCGCCACCTCGCTGGAGGGGTTCGTGGACGAGGCGCGGGCCTTTGCGGCGGGCCCTTACGCGGCGGCGCTGATGAAGGGCCAGAAGCTGCAGGGCGAGGAGCGCGCCTCGGTCCGGCGGGAGCTCGCGCGGTTCACCGGCCTTTCCGAGAAATTCCTCGAGGAAGCCAATCTGCGAGTCACCGACCAGCGTTTCTACAAGGAGCTTCTGCGCGACCGCGGCCTCACCATCGGCCGCCTCGACGCGCGCTACACGGGGCGCGACTACGACAACGCCGGCGAGACCCCGGACAACGATCCCAGCTTCTACGGCATCGACGCCGGCTTCACCGCGGCGCTCAACGCCTGGGTGCGGGACGGCCTCAAGTTCAAGACCGACCGCCACTATTCGACCATCGGCGGCGTCAAGGAGTGGGACTGGAAGCTGAGCGACGGCGAGGACGAATATTACAAGAGCGTCGCCCCCTATGTCGGACGCGCGATGCGGGAGAATAGCGGCCTTCGCGTGCTGGTCGCGCAGGGCTACTTCGATTTCGCCACGCCCTTCTTCGGCGCCGAATATTCGCTGACGCGGAACGGCTTCCCGCAGGAGCGGATCGAGTATCAATATTACCAGTCCGGCCACATGATGTACGTCCACGATCCGGACCGGGCCAAGCTCAGCCGCGACATTCGCAACTTCATCCGGAGCCGCTGAGCCGATGCGGACGGCGCTCCTCCTGCTTGCCGCTTGCGTCGCCGGCTGCGCCACCGTGCCCGCACCGCCGACCGCGGCGGAGCGGGCGGAGCGCTGGTGGGGGGACGTCGCTGCCCTCGCCGACGACAGGATGGAAGGCCGCCTCACCGGCACGCCCGGATATCAGCGGGCGGCCGACCATGTGGTCTCACGCCTGCAGGAGATCGGCCTCGAGCCGGCGGGGGCGGACGGCTTCTTCCAGCCCGTTCCGCTGGAGGAGCAGTGGGTGGACGCTGCCGGCTCGAGCGCGGCGCTGCTGGGCGGGGGCGAGACGGTCCGGCTAGGCATCCCTCAGGACCTGATCGTCTCGCGAGGGCTGGGGCGGCGGCCGCGGCAGATCGAGGCGCCGCTCGTCTTCATCGGCTACGGGCTCCACGTTCCGGAGGTAGGGCACGACGATCTCGTCGGCGTCGACCTCACGGGCAAGATCGCCGTCGTCGTCTCCGGCGGCCCCGAGGAGATTTCGGGTGCGCTCAAGTCCCACGCGCGCGGCGAGCGGGCGCGGCTGATCGAGGAGCGCGGGGCGATCGGTATGATCACGCTGACCACGCCCAAGGCGGTGGAGGTGCCCTGGTCGCGCGCGATGGCGCAGGCGGCCCAGTCCGGCATGTATTTCGCCGATCCGGCGCTGCGCGAGGTGAAGGGTGAATTCTTCAGCGCCGCCTTCAATACCGACACGACGGAGAGGCTCTTCGCCCGCTCCGGCCATAGCTTCGCGGAGATCGCCGCCCTCGCCGACGCTTCGAAGCCGCTGCCGCGATTCGAGCTGAAGCAGTCGTTGCGCGCCACCCTCGCGACCCGCCACCGCAGCCTCAGCGCACCCAATGTGGTCGCGCGCATCCCGGGCACCGACCCGAAGCTGCGCGCCGAGCATGTCGTGTTCAGCGCGCATCTCGACCATCTCGGCGTCGGGACGCCGATCAACGGCGACGGCCTCTATAACGGCGCCATGGACAATGCGGCGGGGGTCTCGGGCATGCTCGACATCGCCCGCAGCTACAAGGAGCGGCGGGTGCGGCCGAAGCGGTCGCTGCTGTTCGTCTTCGTCACCGGCGAGGAGAAGGGGCTGC
>DASVVY010000194.1:0-5182 GCA_036386335.1 Allosphingosinicella sp.
GCATCGCGGCTGGTTCCAGTCGTCGCTGCTGGAGAGCTGCGGCACCCGCGGGCGCGCCCCTTATGGGGCGGTGCTGACTCACGGCTTCGCGCTCGACCAGAACGGGCGAAAGATGTCGAAGAGCCTCGGCAACACCGTCGACCCGCTCGCCGTGCTGAAGGAGAGCGGCGCCGACATCCTGCGCCTCTGGGTGGCGTCGACCGACTATTTCGAGGACGTGCGGATCGGCAAGGAAGTGCTCGCCACCACCACCGACGCGTACCGCAAGCTCAGGAACACCTTCCGCTACCTGCTCGGCGCCCTCGCCGACTTCCAGGAGGAGGAAAGGCTCCCGCCGGCGCAGATGCCGGAGCTCGAGCGCTGGGCGCTCCACCGCCTCGCCGAGCTCGACGCGGAGCTCAGGGAGGCGACGGAAGGCTTCGAATTCAACCGCTACACGCGGCTGCTCGCCGCCTTCGCCAACGACGATCTGTCCGCCTTCTTCTTCGACATCCGCAAGGACAGCCTCTACTGCGACGCGCCGATGTCGCCGAAGCGGCGGGCGTACCGGACGGTGCTCGACACCGTGTTCCATGCGCTGGTGCGCTGGCTGGCGCCGGTGCTCTGCTTCACCACCGAGGAGGTGTGGCAGACCCGCTATCCTGACGGCGGGTCGGTCCACCTGCTCGAATGGCCGGAGATCGACCCCGCGTGGCGAAACGAGGAACTGGCCGCGAAGTGGGCCATGATCCGCTCGTCCCGCGAGGCGGTCACCGAGGCAATCGAGCCGCTGCGGCGGGAGAAGGTGATCGGCTCCAGCCTCGAGGCGAAGGTCCTCTATCCGGACGTCCGGCTCCAGCTGACCGACGCGACGCCCGAGGATCTCGCCGAAATCTTCATCGTCTCCGAAATCGCGCCCGCCGAGACCGACTCCATCGAGGTCGCCCGGACCGAGCGGCACAAATGCGGGCGCTGCTGGCGCAACCTGCCCGAAGTCACCGAGGACGGCGCGCTCTGCGCCCGCTGCGACGAGGTCGTGAATGGCTGAGACTATCCCGCTTTCCCCGGCCGAGCGCGAGCGCGTCCGCAAGAACCGAGTGCTCGGGCTCGCCATCGCGCTGGGCATCTTCCTCGCCGACCAGGCGGCGAAGTGGTTCGTCACCTACATCCTGCAGCTGCGCCAGCAGCAGGTTATCGAGGTCGTCCCCTTCTTCGACTTGAAGTGGGTGCAGAATTATGGAGTGTCGATGGGCTTCCTCACCGCCGGCAGCGAGACCGGACGGTGGCTGCTGGTCGCCCTGACCGCCGCCATCTCGGTCTTCGTCGGCTTCTGGCTGTGGCGCGAGCGGCGCCGCGACGACGCCATCGCGCTCTCGCTCGTGCTTGGCGGCGCGCTCGGCAACATCGTCGACCGCATCCGCCTCGGCTACGTGGTCGACTATGCCGACCTGCATTTCGGGGACATCCACCCCTTTTTGGTCTTCAATGTCGGCGACGCTGCCATTACCATCGGCGTATTGCTATTGCTGGTCCGGGCGCTGCTGACGCGCGACCGGAAGGCCCCCTCGGAGGACAAGTGATCATGCGTATCGTCAAACTCGGCCTCGCCGCCCCGGCGGCCGCCCTACTGCTCTCCGCCTGCGGCGGCGGCGGCGTGTTCGGCCGCGACCGGCCCGACGAATTCGCGGTCGCGCGCAACGCCCCGCTGATCATCCCGCCCGACTTCGGCCTTGAGCCGCCGCGGCCCGGCGCGCCGACGGCGCAGGGCGCCGGCCCGGCGCAGCAGGCGCTCGATGCACTGTTCGGAGGCCCGGCACCGCGCAGCCAGGGCGAGCGCAGCATGCTCGACGCTGCGGGCGGCGACCGCGCCGCGCTGGGCGCCCGCTCCGTGGTGGCCGATCCGAAGACCAACGTGGTCGACAAGGGCAACCTCACCCAGACGATCGTCGCCGCCCCCGCCGGCGCGGGCCGCGAGGCGACCGCTTCGACGCCGCAATAAGCGCGGCTCAACGGCGGCTTTAGCCATTCTTTAGCCGGCGGCCGTTAGGCTGCCGCCCGATGACGCAGCCGTGGACAGCCGCCGACCAGCCGGGACTCGCCGATGCGGGCGCCCAGGTCGCGCAGCTGCGCCAGATCCTCGCACTGGTCGAGGAGATTGCCGGACGCCCTGGTTCGGCCGGCGACACGGCGCTGGACGAGGGCGCACGCATCGCCGCCGCCTATGAAGCCGCCCTCCCCATCGACCGCCGTCGGTTCGATCGGGCCGCCTGGGCCGCCATCGCAGGCGCCTCGACCGGGGCGTCGGCGCTGGTGACGCTGGAGGAACGGGGAGCCCCCGTCCATCCCGCAGCCGACCGCCTCGCGGAGGAGCTGCGCACCCGCCTGCGGGAACTGGGCGAGATACTCTCCGCCTAGGGCGTTCCCGAAGGTGGCGCCGAAGGCCATTCCTTGATGCGGATGTCGCGCTGCGGGAAGGGGAGCTCGATCGCGTTTTCCTGGAACAGCACCCAGATGCGGTTGAGGATCTCCGACTGGATGTTGCCGACGCCGCTCTCGGGATCGGCGATCCAGACCAGGATCTCGTGATCGACCGAGCTTTCGCCGAACGCCCGCAGCCACACGCGCGGGGCGGGCGCTTCGAGGACGCGCTTCGATTCGGTGGCGGCCTGGATCATCAGCTTCTGCGCCAGAGCGAGATCGCAGCTGTAGCCGACGCCCACCGGGATGTGGACGCGCACGTTGCGGCTCGAATAGGACCAGTTCTCGACCTCCTGCGTCATCAGATTCTCGTTGGGAATCAGATGCTCCTTGCCGTCGCGCGTCACGATCGAGACGGCGCGGACGCCGATCTTGCTCACCGTTCCGAAGCTGTCGCCGACCACGATCACGTCGCCGGGCTTCACCGAGCGGTCCATGAGCAGGATGATGCCGGCGATGAGGTTGCCGAACGTCTTCTGGAGCCCGAAGCCGACGGCGAGGCCGAAGGCGCCGGAGAAGACGGCGAGGGCGGTGAGGTCGATGCCGACCAGATCGATGCCGATGAAGAAGGCCGCGACGACGATGGCGACGCTGGCGAGCTTCTGGGCAAGGAGCTGCTGCGTCGCATCCAGACTGGATGCGCGGCGGATCGAGCCGCCGACCAGCCGGTTCAGCAGCCGCACGACCGCGTAGAGCACCACCAAGGTGAGCGCCCCCTGGATGATGGTCAGCAGCGAGATCCGCATGCTGCCGGCATTGAAGCCGACACGGTTCAGCAGGTCGGTGATCGGCTTCAGCCCGCCGACCGAGCGGGCGAGCAGGGCGACGAAGGTCACGCCTCCGAGCAGGCCGCCGATCCAGGCCGGCATCTGCAGGCCGCGCACCACGCCGCCGACGAACAGGGCCGCCGAGGCGGCGGCGCCAAGGCCCAGGCCGATCGCCCCGAGGGGCCGCCAGTCGTCGAGGTTGAGGACGATGGCGAGCAGGACCAGCGCGATCAGGTAACGCGAGAGGCTGCACATGTGCGGCGCGAGCTCCTCGCCGCGCGCGCCGCCGCGCCGTGCCCAGAAATGCGCGAGCCGCGGCCCAAGCCAGCGGCCTCCGAACACGGCCGCCGTCCAGACAAGGGCGAGGATGGCGACGGCAACGCCCGCCACCACCCAATCCTCGTATCTCGGCCAGGTGATGCCGAGCCCTGCCAAGACGCCCCTCACCCGCCGCTCCCGTAGCGGGCCAGCCCTTTCGCAAGGTCCTCGATCAAATCGTCCACGTCCTCGAGCCCGATGTGCAGCCGCACCAGCGGCCCTTCGGCCTGCCAACGCGTCGCGGTGCGAATCCGCTCCGGATCGGCGGGAAGTGCGAGGCTCTCGAACCCACCCCAGCTGTAGCCGATGCCGAAATGCTCGAGCCCGTCGACCAGCCGGCCGCGGTCGGCCGCCGTGCCGCCGTCGAGCACGAAGGCGAACAGCCCCGAGGCACCGCGGAAGTCCCGCGCCCAATGTTCGTGGCCGGGACAGCCGGGCAGCGCCGGATGGATGACGCGGGCGACCTGCGGCTGCTCCTCGAGCCAGCGGGCGACCCTGAGCGCGCTCTCCTCGTGCCGCTTTAATCGGACGCCCAGCGTCCTGAGGCCCCTCGCGGCGAGGTAGGCGTCGTCGGGGCTGACATGCTGGCCGAAGGCGCGGCTCATCCGGTCGATCTTCGGCCACCATGGCGCCGTCGCGGTGACGGAGCCGAGCATCACATCGGCATGGCCGACGATGTACTTCGTGCAGGCCAGCAGGCTGATGTCCACCCCGGCGGCGAGTGCGGGGAACAGGAGCGGAGTCGCCCAGGTGTTGTCGAGCAGGGTGACGAGCCCCCGCTCCTTCGCCACCGCGCAGATGCCCGGAACGTCCTGCACCTCGAAGGTGAGAGAGCCCGGGCTTTCGAGGAAGACCGCCCGCGTCTTCTCCCCGACCAGCGCCTCGACGCCGCGGCCGACGAGCGGGTCGTAATAGCGGGTGGCGATGCCCATCCGTTTCAGCACGTCGTCGCAGAAGACGCGGGTCGGGCCGTAGACGCTGTCGACCATGAGGAGCTCGTCGCCGGGCGAGAGCACTGCCATCAGCGCGACCGAGATCGCCGCCACGCCCGACGGGAAGAGCTGGGTCCCCGCCGCCCCCGGCTCGAGCGCGTTCAGCGCCTCGGCCAGTGCCCACTGGGTCGGCGTGCCGTTGCGGCCGTATTGGAGGCGTCCCTGCCGCGGCGGGTTGGACGCGTGCATCTCCTCGACGCTGTCGAACAGGATCGTCGACGCGCGCCACACCGGCGGCGAGACGATCCCCTGCGTCCACTCCTTGCGGCGGCCGCCCTCGACCAGCTTCGTGTCGGGCTTCTTCCCCTCCCCGCTCATGCCGGCCCCGTGGCCTTGGGCGTCTCGGGATCGGCGCCCCATTCGGACCAGCTGCCGTCGTACAAGCGCACGTCCTCCTTGCCCAGCAGATGGGCGCCGAAGAGCAGCACCGCCGCCGTCACGCCGGACCCGCAGGTGGTGACCATCGGCTTTCCGAGGTCCACCCCAGCCGCATCGAAGGCCGCGCGCAGCTCGTCGCCCTGCTTCCAGCTGTTGTCGGCCCTGAACAGCTGCCCCTGGGGCAGGTTCCTGGAGCCGGGAATGTGGCCGGAGGCGATTCCCGCGCGGGGCTCCGCCTCCTGGCCGGTGAAGCGCGCGGGCCCGCGCGCC
>DASVVY010000195.1:0-3691 GCA_036386335.1 Allosphingosinicella sp.
TCGATGACGCGAGGGTCGAGCGCCGCCTTGCCGATCTCGTCGCTCGACAGCTCCGCGTGGATGGCGATCACGTCCACCATGTGGCGGCGCAAGACGGCGAGGTGCTCCTCGGTCAGACCCTTCATGAGCTCGGGCTCCTCCACGCCTCAGGTGCAATCACCATTGAGGCAGGAGTTCGACCTCAGCGGTGATGCCGAGCGCGGCGGCGAAGGCCCGGACGCCTCGAGGGCGGCCCTCGATTGTCGCCAGGGTTCGCGACCTGTTACGCTCGCCCCCGGATGGAAGCTGCAAGCCTGCTGGTCCGGGCCCTCGACCTCGTCGGAACCTGCGTCTTCGCCCTCAGCGGGGCGATGCAGGGGGTGCGGCGCGGCATGGACCTGTTCGGAGTCCTGGTGCTGGGCTGCGTCACGGCCGTCCTGGGCGGCATCGTGCGCGATCTCCTGATCGGAGCGGTCCCGCCCGCGGCCATCGCAAGCTGGCACTATCTCGCCCTCGCGATCGCGGCGGGACTGCTTGCGTTCTTCTTCTACGGGCTGTTCGACCGGATGCAGCAGCCGGTGCTCTTCTTCGACGCGGCCGGGCTCGGCGTCTTCGCCGCGGCGGGGGCCCAGAAGGCGCTGGAGTACGGCCTCGAGTGGCCCATGGCTGCCGTCCTCGGGATGCTGAGCGGCATCGGCGGAGGCATGGCCCGCGATGTCCTGACGGCGGAGGTGCCGATCGTGCTGCGCTCCGACATCTATGCGGTTGCCGCCCTCGCGGGCGCGCTGGTGGTGACCGCCGGCTCCGGCGCCGGGCTGCCGTCGGCACCCGTCGCGCTCGCCGGTGCGGCGGTCTGCGTGTTCCTGCGCATGATGGCGCTCTACCGCGGCTGGAAGCTGCCCTCCGCTCCACCGAGGGAGCCGTAGATCGCCCCGCAAGCCGCTAGAGAAGCGTTGGTGCCCAGGAGAGGACTCGAACCTCCACGGCTTTCACCACTGGTACCTGAAACCAGCGCGTCTACCAATTCCGCCACCTGGGCGCCGAGGGTGTCGGCGGGGATCGTTTACGGTGCGGGTCGGCAGGCGTCAATGCCGCCGCCGGCGCCCCTTCACACCGCCCGCGGCGGCGACTAAGGAACGCCATCGCTTCAGGCGACGGAGGGTCTTGCCATGTTGGGCGCGGTGCTGACGCGCACGCAGCAGCTCGTGACGGTGTTCGGCGGCTCGGGCTTCCTGGGCCGCTACGTCGTGCGGTCGCTGGCCCAGCGCGGGTACCGGATCCGGATCGCCGTGCGCCGGCCGGACCTCGCCGGCCATCTCCAGCCCCTCGGAAAGGTCGGCCAGATCCACGCCGTGCAGGCGAACCTGCGCCACCGCGGCTCGGTCGAGCACGCCGTCGACCGCGCCGATGCGGTCGTCAACCTTGTCGGCATCCTGCGCCAGACGGGGCGCCAGACCTTCGGGGCCGTGCAGGCCGACGGCGCCGCCGGAGTGGCGGAGGCGGCACGCGCCGCGGGGGCTCCGCTCGTGCACGTCTCGGCCCTCGGGGCGCATCCCGACTCGGCGTCGCTCTATGCGCGCTCGAAAGCCGACGGCGAGGCCGCGGCACTCGCCGTGGGCGCCGCCGTGTTCCGTCCCTCGCTGATGTTCGGCCCCGGCGACAGTTCCTTCAACCGCTTCGGCTCTCTCGCCCGCGTCATGCCGGTGCTGCCTCTTGTCGGCGCCGACACGCGCTTCCAGCCCGTGTACGCGGCCGACGTGGGCGAGGCGATCGCCCGCGCCGTCGACGGCGACGTGCCGGCGGGTCGGGTCTACGAGCTCGGCGGCCCCGAGATCCGGACCCTGCACGAGCTCGTGGCCTACGTGCTGGAGCAGACCGAGCGCCGCCGGCCCATCCTGAAGCTGTCGCCAGGCCTTGGGCGCATCCAGGCGATCGTCATGGAGACGCTCGACCTCCTGACCCTCGGCCTCCTGCCGAACGAGCTCAAGCTCACCCGCGACCAGGTCCTCTTGCTGCAGCACGACAACGTGGTCTCGCCGGAGGCGGAGGCGGAGGGCCGCACGCTGCAGGGTCTCGGCATCGAGCCGACCGCCTACCAGGCCATCGTCCCGGACTATCTCATTCGTTTCCGCGCGGCTGGCCAGTTCGACGCCGGGCGGCTCGCCTTCCCGTCGCCGCCGCCCGACACCATCGCGCCGGACGAGTCAGGGGCTCGGGGCGCGCATCTGCGTCCGGGCGAACCGGTCGGTCCTGCCGTCGGCCAGCGCGCGGCGCGCTAGGCGCTTGTGGAGGTGAACCATCAGCGCGATGCCGAACAGCGGCGTTGCGAGGTTCACCACCGGGATCAGCATCACGGCTGCAAGGATGCATCCGGCGGCGAGCACCACGCCGCGGTGGTGCGCGCGCATCTGCGCCGCCTCTGCCATCGGGCGAAAGCGCCCGGCGGCGAGCTCGAAGTACTCGCGGCCGAGCAGATAGGCGTTGGCGGCGAAGAACGCGACGAGGTTCACGCCGGGGATGAAGAACAGGATCAGCGCCGCGATGTTGACGAGGAGCGACAGCCCGGCGAAGCGAAGGCCGTAGATCATCGCGCGCCCGAGCGACAGGGCCTGGCCCGGCGGATCGGACGGAAAGTCCGTGCGCTCGATGATCTCGGCCGCGTCGTCGGCGAAGTAGCCGGCGACGAGCGCGGCGACAGCGGGAAGGATGTAGGCGAGCGCGATGAAGAGGCCGGCCCCGGCGAGGAAGAACGCGAAGCCGTCGAGGATCGGGTAGTCGACGCTCAACGGATGTCCCGCGAGCACCTGGCGGAAGAGGGTGGAGAGCCCGAGCCACACGAGCGCGAGCAGCGCCGCCGTGAGCGCGAGCGACTTCAACAGGATGCGCCGCATCGGGGGCGACAGCACCTGGCGCGCTGCGGCGAAGACGGAGGCGATCAGCATCGATGGGTTCTGCGGGCGGGCTTCCCGGCGCCGCACCCGGCGCCGGAGCGACAGCTATGCCGCCGCCCGCCATGCGGCAACCCCTCGACCTTGCCGCCGTGCAGCCCGTGACGCGCCCTTTCCTGCAGCATCCGAGCGGCGAGGTGGACGTGGCGATCGTCGGTGCCGGAGCGGCTGGGATTGGGGCGGCGCGCCGCTGCCTGATGCGCGGGCTCACGGTCGCAGTGCTGGAGGCACGCGACCGGGTCGGCGGGCGGGCCGTGACGGTGTCGCTGAAAGGTCATGCCGTCGATCTCGGCGCCCACTGGCTCCATGCCGGGCCGATCAACCCCCTCGTCCGCCTCGGCTATGCGCGCGGGGAGCCGCTGAGGCGCGCGCCCGTCGACGGTCACCTCGTGCTGCGCGGCAGGATCGCGAGCGGCGCGGAGCGAGCGCCGCTCGACCGGGCCTTCGAGCTTGCTGACCGGGCTCTCACGCTTGCCGCGCGCGCGCCGCAGGATCATGCGGCCGCGGCGGCATTGGCGCTTCTCGGCCCCTGGGGCGGGCGGATCGCGACCGTGCATGGCCTTGTCTCGGGCCGGCCGCTCGGGGAGGTCAGCCTGCACGATTTCCCAAGCATGGAATACGCCGACAACCGCTTCATCGCCGGGGGCTTCGGCGCCTATGTGGCGCGGCTTTCGGCCGGGCTGCCCATCGCGCTCGGGACGGCCGTGACCGGCATCGACTGGTCGGGACCGGGTGTCCGGCTCGAGACCGTGGCCGGGGCCCTG
>DASVVY010000196.1:0-3689 GCA_036386335.1 Allosphingosinicella sp.
TCGAAATTCACCACCCGCTCCCAGAATTCGCGGCCGAAGAAGAGGATGGGGAGCGGCTTCACCTTGCCCGTCTGGACGAGGGTGAGGAGCTCGAACGCCTCGTCGAAAGTGCCGAAGCCGCCCGGGAAGATCGCCACCGCCCGCGCGCGCAGCAGGAAGTGCATCTTCCTGAGGGCGAAATAGTGGAACTGGAAGCTGAGCGCCGGGGTGACGTACGGGTTGGGTAGCTGCTCGTGCGGCAAGACGATGTTGAGCCCGATCGTCTCGGCGCCCTCGTCCGCCGCGCCGCGGTTCGCCGCCTCCATGATCGACGGCCCGCCGCCCGAGCAGACGACGAAGTGACGCCACCCCTGGTCGTCGCGCTCGGCGCTGCTGGCGAGGGCGGCGAGCCTGCGCGCCTCGTCATAATATTTGGACTTGGTCTTGAGCCGCTCGGCGACGGCCCGCTGCTCCTCGGTGGCGGAGGCGGAGATCAGCGCATCGGCCTTATCCGGCTCCGGGATGCGGGCGGAGCCGTAGAAGACGAAGGTGGAGCCGATCTTCGCCTCGTCCAGCAGCAGCTCGGGCTTCAGCAGCTCGAGCTGGAAGCGGACGGGACGCAGGTCGTCGCGGAGCAGGAAGTCCAGGTCCTGGAAGGCGAGGCGGTAGGCGGAATGCTCGGTCTGCGGGACGGCGGTCTGCTGGCTGGCTGTATGGGCTTCTTCGCGGGCAGGCGGGAATACGCGCTTCGGCGGCGTTAAATCGGTCATGCACCGGCTCTTAGCGGCAATAGGGACCCCGGCCCATGTCGAAATGGAGGTGGTTGCGGTGGAAGGCATCGCCGTCGGGGCCGATCACCACCTGGAAGCGGCGGCAGCCGGCCTTGTGCACGGCGCGGAGGAAGCGCTCCACGTCCTCGTCGCCGCCTTTCCAGCCGTCGAGGACGGTGATCCGCCGCCCGTCGGAGAGGACGAAGGCGGCGATGTCGACGGCGTTGGAGCGGCCGTGCTCGCTGAGCTTGCCGCCGGCGATCCCGTTGACGGGGCGGCAGCTGTAGGTGCCGAAGCTCTCGATTTTCGCCACCCGGCTGCCGAGCCACGCCTTGGCGGCGGGCTGCACGGCCTCGCGCACCCAGCCTGAGAATTGGCGGGCGAGCGGGCAGGTCATGGCGCCGAGGTTGGTCACCGGCGTGCCGATCTCCAGCAGCTGGACGGTCCCCGCCGCGCTGCAGCCGTTGCCGAAATAGCGGTCCGGCAGCGCGCGAAAGCGCACGTCCTCGCGCTTCAGGTCGGCGAGGCACTGCTTCGTCTCCTGGGACGCCGACTGGGCCGGCGGCGCCTCGGGCGGACGCTTGTCGTGGCCCGACGGGATGCAGGCCGCCAGGAGCAGCAGGACCGGAAAGGCTACCCACCCCCTCATCGCGCGATGGTGCGGCCAACGGGAATCGGCGTCAACGGGCGATCGGCGGTTGACATGATGCGGTGCAGCATTATTGGCGGCGGCGGGCCACGCCGTCCCAACGCGGCGCGCGCTCTCTGCGAGGAGAGATACATGATTGTCGATAAGCCGGACGCGCGGCCTGCGCGTCCTTATTTTTCTTCCGGCCCGTGCGCGAAGCCGCCCGGCTGGGGCCCCGAACATCTCGCACTGGGCTCGCTCGGGCGGTCGCACCGCTCGAAGCTCGGCAAGGCGCGGCTCGTCCACGCCATCGACCTCACCCGCAAGGTGCTGCGCGTGCCGGCGACGCATCGCATCGGCATCGTCCCCGCCTCCGACACCGGCGCGGTCGAGATGGCGCTCTGGTCGCTGCTCGGCGCCCGCCCCGTCACTGTGGCGGCGTGGGAGAGCTTCGGCGAAGGCTGGGTGACCGACATCGTCAAGCAGCTCAAGCTCGACGCGACCGTGGTGAAGGCTCCTTATGGCGAGCTCCCCGACCTCGGCGCGATCGACCCGGCGCACGACATCGTCTTCACCTGGAACGGCACGACCTCGGGCGTGCGGGTGCCGAACGGCGACTGGATCAGCGACAGCCGCGAAGGCCTCACCATCTGCGACGCGACCTCCGGCGCCTTCGCGCAGGACCTTCCCTGGGACAAGCTCGATGTCACCACCTTCTCCTGGCAGAAGGTGCTCGGCGGGGAGGGCGGCCACGGCGTCCTTATCCTCGGCCCGCGGGCGGTCGAGCGGCTGGAGAGCTACACCCCCGCCTGGCCGCTGCCGAAGATCTTCCGCATGACCAAAGGCGGCAAGCTGATCGAGGGCATCTTCAAGGGCGAGACGATCAACACGCCCTCGATGCTCGCGGTCGAGGATTACATCTTCGCGCTGGAATGGGCGCAGGGCCTGGGCGGCCTCTCCGCCCTGGTCGGCCGCGCCGAAGCCAACGCCGCCGCGCTCGACGCGTGGGTGCAGCGCACCGACTGGGTCGAGCACCTGGCTACCGACCCGGCGACGCGCTCCAACACCAGCGTCTGCCTCAAGTTCGCCGATGCGGCCGTCCCGGGCCTCGACGCCGAAGCGCAGCTGGCGCTGGTCAAGAATATGGCCTCGCTGCTCGAGAGCGAAGGCGCGGCTTACGATGTCGCAGGCTATCGCGACGCGCCGCCCGGCATCCGCATCTGGTGCGGCGCCACGGTCGAGACCGACGATGTCGAGGCTCTGACGCCTTGGCTCGACTGGGCCTTCCACGAGGCGCGCAGCTCCTAATCCGGAGACCGTCACCCCAGCGAAGGCTGGGGTCCATACGGCCTCTCCACCCTTTCCCATTTAGCATGGATCCCGGCCTTCGCCGGGATGACGAGGAATTCCAATATGCCCAAAGTCCTGATTTCCGACCAGATGGACCCCAATGCCGCGGAGATTTTCCGCGCCAACGGAGTCGAGGTCGACGAGAAGCCCGGCCTCACCAAGGACGAGCTCAAGGCGATCATCGGCGACTATGACGGCCTCGCCATCCGCTCGGCCACCAAGGTGACCAAGGACGTGCTCGAAGCCGCGACCAACCTCAAGGTTGTCGGCCGCGCCGGCATCGGCGTCGACAATGTCGACATCCCCGCCGCCTCGGCGAAGGGCGTGGTCGTCATGAACACGCCGTTCGGCAACTCGATCACCACCGCCGAGCACGCCATCGCTTTGATGTTCGCGCTCGCCCGCGAGCTTCCCCAGGCCGACGCCTCCACCCAGGCCGGCAAGTGGGAGAAGAACCGCTTCATGGGGGTCGAGCTCACCAACAAGACGCTCGGCCTGATCGGCGCCGGCAATATCGGCTCGATCGTCGCGGACCGGGCGCTTGGCCTCAAGATGAAGGTGATCGCCTACGATCCGTTCCTGACGCCGGAGCGCGCGGTCGACCTCGGCATCGAGAAGGTCGGGCTCGACGAGCTGCTCGCCCGCGCGGACTTCATCACCCTCCACACGCCGCTGACCGACCAGACGCGCAACATCCTCAGCCGCGAGAACATCGCCAAGACGAAGAAGGGCGTCCGGATCATCAACTGCGCCCGCGGCGGCCTGATCGACGAGGAGGCGCTGAAGGAGGCGCTGGAGAGCGGCCAGGTCGCCGGCGCTGCGCTCGACGTCTTCCGGGAGGAGCCTGCGAAGCAGAGCCCGCTCTTCGGCACGCCCGGCTTCGTCGCGACGCCGCACCTCGGCGCCTCGACCACCGAGGCGCAGGTCAACGTCGCCATCCAGGTGGCCGAGCAGATGTCGGA
>DASVVY010000197.1:0-16016 GCA_036386335.1 Allosphingosinicella sp.
AAGGTGCCGTCGGAGAAGACCGCGCTGTTGAGGCAGGCGAAGTAGTTGTCGCGCTGCGGGACCACGCTGCCGAGGTATTTCCGAACGAGGTCGGGATGCTCCCGGACCGCCTCGGAAATGCTCAGGAAGATGACGCCGGCCTTCTTCAGCTCCTCGCGGAAGGTGGTGGCGACGGAGACGCTGTCGAACACCGCGTCGACCGCGACCTTGCGGGCGCCCTCGACGCCCGCGAGCACCTTCTGCTCCTCGATCGGGATTCCGAGCTTCTCGTAGGTGCGGCGGATCTCCGGATCGAGCTCGTCGAGCGAGGCGAGCGTCGGCTTCTTCTTCGGCTCCGCGTAATAATATGCGTCCTGGAAATCGATCTCGGGGATGTCGAGCTTTGCCCAGCTCACTTCCTCCATCGTCAGCCAGGCGCGATAGGCCTTGAGCCGCCATTCGAGCATCCACGCGGGCTCGTTCTTCTTGGCGGAAATGTAGCGGACCGTGTCCTCCGAGAGGCCCTTGGGTGCGAAGTCCTGCTCGATGTCGGAGGTGAAGCCCCATTCGTAGGTCGAGGCGCGGTCCACCGCCTCCTGGGCTTCACGATTGCGTACGTCCATTATCCCTGTTCCCCGGCGAAGGCCGGGGTCCAACCCGGCGCCCTGTTCTGGGCCCCGGCCTTCGCCGGGGAACTAAGGTCGGCAAGCGAGACCGCGGCCAAGGCGCCACGGATCGCGAAAGTGACGGCGTGCAGATGCGGCTTCACCTGACAATTGCCTTCGAGTGCACAGTCGCTCCGCCTTTCATCGACGCAGGTGGTCATCGCGATCGGCCCTTCGACCGCCTCGACGATGTCGGCGAGGCTGATCCCCGCCGCCTCCCGCGCCAGCGCGAAGCCGCCGCCGGTGCCGCGCGCCGAGCGGAGCAGGCCGGCGGCGGCCAGGCGGCCCATCAGCTTCTGCGCAGTCGGCACCGGCACGCCCGTCTCCTCCGCCAGCAGCCCGGCCGAAAGCCGCGCGCCCGCCGGATGGCGGGCGGCCGCTGCCATGACGACGACCGCGTAGTCGGCGAGGGATGTGAGGCGCATCGGCTCCAATCGGATGAATTTAATCCGATTGCCATGTGGCGCGGCGGAGGCGGGGAATCAAGCCCGCAAAAGCCTCTGGACCGAGGAGTGTCCCGGCGGTAGCGTGGCGACTGGGGTTTTCAGGGGGAAATCATGCGCTTGACTCGTTTTGCGGCCGCGCTTGCGGCCACCGCCGCCTTTTGCCAGCCGCTGCTCGCGCAGGGGACCATGTCGATCCCGGTAGCGGGCTCCGCCTCCAAGACGGGCGACGCGACCCGGGCTGCCGACCCGGCCGACTCGCCGGAGGAGATCGCCAAGGACGCCGCGCGCGATCTCAAGGACAGCCGCTTCTACAACAAGCCTGGCGCGACCCGTGCGCAATATGACGCCGACTGGCAGGAGTGCCGGCTCATCGCCCGCGGCTCCCGCACGCCCGGGGGGACGGTTCCGGTCTATACCTATGGCGTGTCGCCGCTCGCGGCCGGCGTCGGCGGCGCGATCGGCGGGCTGATCGCCGGAGCGATCGCCGAAGGCCAGCAGCGCCGCGCCAACCGGCGCTCCTGCCTGCTCATCAAGGGCTGGCGCCTCGTCGAGCCGCCCGCCGCGCAGACCGCCCGGGTCGCGAAGATGAGCGACGCGGAGCGCGACGCCTATTTCGACACGATCGTCGGCGCAAAAGCGGTCCAAGGGCAGGTGACGGAGCGCACGTCGTTCGCCCTCGCGCCGGATCCGGCGGTGAAGCTGGACGCCCCCGTGTCGGGACCAGCGTCGGTCTTCCTCGGTAAGAAGATCGATCCGGCCGCGCCGTTCGAGCTGGCGCCGGGCGAAGGGGCGGTGGTGATCGCCTATCGCCGGCCCGACGCGGCTTCGATCGGCCGCCACGGCACGCTCAGCCTCGCCCGCTACGACGTCAATGCCGGCGACATCGCCTCCCAGCCGCGCGACTGGAAGAAGAAAGGCGACACGACGACCTATTGGGCGCAGGCGACCAGCGACGACAAGAAAGCGCCGCTGGAAGTGCAGGTGCTGCGGCTGACCGCGGGCGAATATGTCATCGCCAGCGCCAATCTCGGCAAGGTGCCGGTGGGGACGAGCTTCTGCTTCGGCGCCCCGGCCTTCCGGGTGGCGGCGGGCGAGGTCGTCTATGTCGGCGACTTCCTGCCGCTGCAGACGGAGCTGTCGACCGGCGACAAGTTCATCGGTCTCGCCTACGCCTCGCACATCGAGGATTCGCGGGCCGCGCTGGCGGCGAAGCAGCCGAAGCTGGCGGCGGCGCTGAACCCGGCGCCGCTGCGCAACCACGCGACCTTCGGCTGCTCGGCGATCACGATGGACCGGTGGGACCTGCCGGGCGTCTCCGAGGCCTATGAGGGCGAGCCGGCCCCGTTCGCGGCCGCACCCGAGCAGGAGGCGAAGCCCTCCGCCTGAGCGAGGCCGCGGCCGCTCGCGGGCGGCCGCGGGCTGTGCCATAGCGCCCGCCATGGCGCTCTACCCCCTCCTTCGGCCGCTGGTGTTCGCGCTCGACGCGGAGCGGGCGCATCGGCTGACGATCGCCGCGCTGAAGGCGCTGCCGCCGATGCGGCCGGAGGCGCCCGACCCGGCGCTGATCTCGCAGGTGGCGGGGCTCGCCTTCCCGAACCCCGTCGGGCTCGCGGCGGGTTTCGACAAGGATGCCGAGGTGTTCGCGCAGATGCTCGGCTTCGGCTTCGGGTTCGCCGAAGTGGGGACGCTGACGCCGCGGCCGCAGGCCGGCAACGAGCGGCCGCGGCTGTTCCGGCTGGTCGAGGACCGGGCGGTGATAAACCGGATGGGTTTCAACAATGGCGGCCAGGAAGCGGCGAGGGCGCGGCTCGGCAGAGGTCGGCGGGGCGGGATCGTCGGGATCAATGTCGGCGCCAACAAGGACAGCGTCGACCGCGTTGCGGACTATGTCGCCGGTGTGCGGGCGATGGCGCCGCTCGGCGACTATATGACCGTCAACATCTCCTCGCCGAACACGCCGGGGCTGCGGGCGCTGCAGGACGCCTCCCATCTGGAGGCTCTGCTGGAGGCGGTGCGGGACGCGCGGGGCGAGGGTGGGCCGCCTGTGTTCCTGAAGGTCGCACCCGACCTGGAGCCCACGGACATCGACGACATAGCCCGGGTGACTGAGGGGCGGGTGGATGCCTTGATCGTCGCAAACACCACCGTCTCTCGGCCGCCGCTCCGCTCCCGTCACTGCGACGAGGCGGGCGGCCTCTCCGGCGCGCCTCTCGGCGCGCTGGCGCTGGAGCGGCTGCGCAACTTCCGGACCGCGACCGGCGGCGCGATGCCGCTGATCGCGGCGGGCGGGATCGGGAGCGGGGAGGACGCCTATGCCCGCATCCGCGCCGGGGCGAGCCTGGTCCAGCTCTACTCTGCACTGGTCTACGAAGGCCCCGGGCTGGCGCGCAGTATCTGCAAGGAGCTCAAGGCGCTGCTCCGCCGCGACGGCTTCAGCCGGATCGGCGAGGCGATCGGCAGCGACGAGCGGACGGGCCGGTCAGCCTGATCAACGGGTTGAGTTGGAACATGTTTCGGGGGCGCCGCATTGCTGCGGGAGGAGGCCCGCCATGTCCACCGATCTCATTAAGACGCTGACCTACCTCTCGATCCACCTGACGATCGGGTTCAGCGTCGCCTACGCCTTTACCGGTTCGGTGAGCGTCGCCGGCGGCATTGCCCTGATCGAGCCGTGCATCAACGCCGTTGCCTTCTTCTTCCACGAGAAAGCGTGGCGGCGCGGCAGGCGGGCGGCGGTGGAGCGGCTGCTCCTCGCCCGGCGCGGAACGCGGCGCTTCGCTTCCTCTTAAGCCTTGCCGCAGGCGCGGGCGCGTTTAGTGTGCGCCGCCATGCTGAAGCGGCTGCTGATCATCTTCTTCCTCTTCGTTCCCGCCCTCGCCTCGGCGCAGGGGGTGGTCTCGGCCGCCGATCCGCGCGCCGCCGAGGCAGGCCGCGAGATCCTGCGCGCCGGCGGCAGCGCCTCGGACGCGGCGATGGCGATGATGCTGGCGCTGACGGTGGTCGAGCCGCAATCCTCGGGCATCGGCGGCGGCGGCTTCCTCGTCCACCATGATGCACGACGGGGCGTCGTGCAGACGATCGACGGCCGCGAAAAGGCGCCCGCCTCGGCGCGGCCGGACCGCTTCCTCGGCCCCGACGGCCAGCCGCGGCCTTTCCCGCAGGCTTATCCCGGCGGCCTTTCGGTCGGCGTCCCCGGCAACATCCGGCTGATGGCGGAGACGCATCGGCGCTGGGGGCGGCTGCCCTGGGCGCGGCTGTTCGAGCCGGCGATCCGCCTCGCCGACGAAGGCTTCGTCGTCAGCCGCTCGACCGCCGCCTTCCTCGCCGGCAGCGCCGAACGTTGGAAGGATTTCCCGGAGGCGCGCAAGATCTACTGGCGCGAAGGCAAGCCGCTCAAGGCGGGCGAGCGTGTCCGCAACCCGGACCTCGCCGAGACGCTGCGCAGGATCGCGAAGGAGGGGCCGGACGCCTTCTACACCGGCAAGATCGCGCGCGAGATTTCGGAGGCCGTAGCGCAGTCCAAGGTCAATCCCGCCGAACTGACGCTGGCCGACCTCGCCGCCTACCACGCGAAGGAGCGGCCCGCCGTCTGCACCCAATACCGCAAGTACAAGGTGTGCGGGATGGGGCCGCCCTCCTCGGGCGCCACCACCGTGCTCCAGATCCTGGAGCTGATCGAACGCTTTCCGGTCCCGTCCTGGGGGCCGCGCGACCCCAGGAGCTGGCACGTGATCGCGGAGGCGATGAAGCTCGCCTACGCCGACCGCGATACATATCTCGGCGATCGCGATTTCGTGCCCGTCCCGGTGTCGGGGCTGGTGGACCCCGCTTACCTGCGCAACCGCTCCAACCTGATCTCCACCACCCGCTCGCTCGGCCGCTACGAGCCCGGGACGCCGCCGGGCGCGGAGGCGCGGATCCCGGCGCGCTCCGGTGAGATCACCGGCACCACCCACTTCGTCGCGGTCGATGCGGAGGGGAATGTCGCCAGCATGACCTCGACGGTCGAGAACATCTTCGGCAGCCAGCTGATCGCCGGCGGCTTCATCCTCAACAACGAGCTCACCGACTTCAGCTTCGCGCCGGAGCGGGACGGGGTGCCGGTTGCGAACCGCGTCGAGCCGGGTAAGCGCCCCCGCTCGTCGATGTCGCCGACCATCGTTTTCGACGAGACCGGCAAGCCGGTGCTCGCGCTCGGCTCGGCGGGCGGGCCGCGGATCATCATGCACGTAGCCAAGACGCTGATCGGCTGGATGGACTTCGGCCTGCCGGCGCAGGAGGCGATCGCGCTGCCCAACATCTTCCTCGGCGGCGAGGCGACGCTGGTCGAGCGAGGCACCTTCCTCGCCGAGATGGCGCCGCAGCTCTCGAAGATCGACGGCATGGTGATTGCCGCCGACCTCGGCTCCAAGGTCAATGCCGCCGAACGGACGCCGCAGGGATGGCGGGGCGCCGCCGACCCGCGCAGCGAGGGCGTCGCGCTTGCCGAATAAGCCCGCGAGCGCCGGGCCGCGGCTCGAGCATTTCCCGAACCTCGTCACCATGTTCTTCACCCGCGCCGCCGAGATGGCGGACCGTCCGTTCCTGTGGGCGAAGCGGGAGGGGCAGTGGCGGCCGACCAGCTGGACGGAGGCGGCCCGGCAGGTGGCTGCCCTCGCCGCGGCGCTGAAGCGGATCGGCCTCCACCCCGGCGACCGCGTCATGCTTGTCTCCGAGAACCGGCCGGAATGGTGCATCGCGGACCTGGCGATCATGTCCGCCGGCTGCGTCACCGTTCCCGCCTACACGACCAACACCGCGCGGGACCACCAGCACATCCTCGGCGACAGCGGCGCCCGTGCCGTCATCGTCTCCACGGCGAAGCTCGCCAGGCCGCTGCTCCCGGCGGCGATCCGCTCCACCAACTGCGAGCATGTCATCGGCATCGAGCCGCTCCCCGGCGGCCAATCCGGCGAGGTCGCCTTTCACGACTGGCACGATCTCGTCGGCAGCGAGCCGGGCAACGTCGCCGCCTGCGCGGCATCGGCAGCGGCGATCGGTCGGGACGATCTCGCCTGCCTCATCTACACCTCGGGGACGGGGGGTGCGCCGCGCGGGGTGATGCACCACCACGGCGCCATCCTCCACAATGTCGAGGGCTGCACCGCCGTCATCGCCGAGGATTTCGGATGGGACGAGGAGGTGTTCCTCTCCTTCCTGCCGTCGAGCCACGCCTATGAGCATACCGGCGGCCAGTTCTTCCCGATCGCGCTCGGCGGGCAGATCTATTATTCGGAAGGTCTGGAGAAGCTCGCCTCCAACATCGAGGAGGTGAAGCCGACGATCATGGTCGTCGTCCCGCGCCTGTTCGAGGTGCTGCGCCAGCGCATCCTGAAGAGCGTCGAGAAGCAGGGGCGGCTGACCCAGTACCTGCTGCGGCGCGCGCTCGCCATCGGTGCCAAGGACTATGCGGGAAAGGTGCCGCTGTGGGACCGGCCGATGGACCTCTTCCTCTCGCGAACGCTTCGGCCGAAGATCGCCGGCCGCTTCGGCGGGCGCGTCAAGGCGATGGTCTCGGGCGGGGCGCCGCTCAATCCGGACGTCGGCATCTTCTTCCGCTCGATCGGCATCACCCTCCTCCAGGGCTACGGCCAGACCGAGGCGGGGCCGGTGATCAGCTGCAACCGGCCGAGCGCCGGAATCCGGATGGACACGGTGGGCCCGCCCCTGATCAACACCGAGGTGCGGATCGCCGAGGACGGCGAGCTCCTGGTGCGCGGCGAGCTGGTGATGAAAGGCTATTGGCGCAACGAGGAGCTGACCGCACGTACCGTCGTCGAGGGCTGGCTCCACACGGGGGACGTCGGCCATCTCGACGAGGCCGGACGGGTCGTCATCACCGACCGCAAGAAGGACCTGATCGTCAACGACAAGGGCGACAATGTCGCCCCGCAGAAGGTGGAGGGCATGCTGACCCTGCAGCCGGAGATCCTGCAGGCGATGGTGGCCGGCGATCGGCGGCCGCACCTCGTCGGAGTCATCGTCCCGGACCCAGAGTGGACTGTGGAGTGGGCGAGAGCGAACGGCAAGCCGAAGGACACGGCCAGCCTCCACGACGATCCTGCCTATCTGAAGGCGCTCTGGGCCGCGGTGGATCGGGTGAATGCCGATCTTTCGGTGATCGAGAAGGTCCGCAAGTTCATCCTCGCCGACGCGCCGTTCACCGTCGAGAACCAGCAGATGACGCCGTCGCTCAAGATCCGCCGCCACGTCCTGCGCGAGGCGTACGGCGAGCGCCTGGACGCGCTCTACAAGAAAGCTGCGCCCTAGCGCGGGCGGCGGCGGTAGGGCTCGAAGTCGCCGAGGCCGCAGCCGCCGAACTCGCTACCGCTGACCGGATCGAAGACCGTTGCGATGTCGCCCCGGCAGAGGCGGGTGCTGGTCGTCCGGGTCTGCAACGCACGCCCGAGGCGCATGCTCGGGCAGCCGCCGGCGGGGCGGTTGACCCAGATGCGGTCGCCGGGGCCGTCGAACACGATCGCGTCCCCTTCGGTACGGTTGCCGCGCAGGTCGCGCATCTCGACGCAGGAAACGGGGGGACCCGCCGGCTGATAATTGGCGAGCGCGGCGGAAAGCTCCGCCTCGCCTTCCGCCCTTGCCGCCGTGTCGACCGGCGCGTTCATCGTGCACCCCGCCGCGACGGCGAGGCAGGAGAAAGTGAGGATCTTCTTCATGGCGACCTCCGTCGGGCACAACGTTCGACGGGGTCGGTCGGGCGCTCAGCCGCGGAAATTATCCTTGCCGGTCCGCAGCTTCGCGAACTCCGCGACCGAGCGCGCCCGCACGAACGGATTGGTCGCCCGTTCCAGCCCGATCGTGGTCGGCACCGTCGCTTCGTTGACGCCGCGGGCGCGCTCGACCCGCACCATTCGCGCGCGCAGAGCCTCGTTGTCCGGCTCGGCCGCCAGCGCGAAGCGGCCGTTGGAGAGCGTGTATTCGTGGGCGCAATAGACCTCGGTCTCCTCCGGCAGCCGGGCGAGCCGCTGGAGGTTCGCATGCATCTGTTCGGCAGTCCCTTCGAACAGGCGGCCGCAGCCCATCGCGAACAGCGTGTCGCCAACGAAGACGAGCTTCTCGTCGGCGAAGTGATAGGCGATGTGCCCGGCGGTGTGGGCGGGAACCTCCAGCACCTCCGCCTCCACGCTGCCGAGGCCGACGCGGTCCCCCTCGCGCACCGCGCGGTCGAGGCCGGGGATCTTGGCCGCCTCGGCGGCCGGGCCGGTGACGAAGCAGCCGGTCGCCGCCTTGATCGCGGCATTGCCGCCGGTGTGATCGCGGTGCCAGTGGGTGTTCCAGATCTGGGAGATGCGCCAGCCGCGGGCTTCCGCTTCCGCGAGCACCGGCTCCGCTTCGGCCGGATCGACCACCGCCGTCTCGCCGGAAGCGGCGTCGTGCACCAGCCAGATGTAATTGTCGCTGAGCGCCGGGATGCGGACGATCTCCATGGCCGCGCTCTTAGGAGAGCCGCGCCAGGACCGCCAGCGCCCCGGCGGCGAGCCTGCGGGTCAGCTCCGCCGCGGGCAGAGGGGCACCGAGCGGCCCCGCCTGCCCCGCCCACATCGGGCCGAAGCCGTACTCGCCGCGGGCCTCGGCGGCGGCGCGGATCGGCGCGAGGGCGGCGGAGGCGAGCGGGTAGGGCGGCGCCTCCTCGCGAATCGCGCCGAGCTCGCGCACCAATCGTCCCGCGACGCCGCGCGCGAGGCCGCCGGTCAGTAGGTTCGTGATAAGCGTCGGCTTGCTCAAGAGGGCCTCGCGATGGGCGTCGGAGATGCTGCTTTCGGGACAGTGCAAATAAGCGGTGCCGAGCTGCACCGCCGCTGCGCCGAGAGCGAGAGCGGCGGCGATGCCGCGGCCGTCGCCGATTCCGCCGGCCGCGATCACCGGAACCTGCACGGCATCGACCGCCTGCGGGACGAGGGCGAGCAGCCCCATCGCCTCCGCCGCGTCCGAACCGAGGAAACGGCCGCTATGTCCGCCCGCCTCGAAGCCTTGGGCGATCACCGCGTCGGCCCCACGCTCCTCGAGCCATCGCGCCTCCGCCACCGTGGTGGCGTTGCCGATCACGACCGCGCCCGAGGCCTTGACGCGCACGAGCAGCGGCTCGGGCGGAAGACCGAAATGGAAGCTCACCGCCTCCGGCCGCAGCGCCTCGACGGCGGCGCACATCTCCTCGTCGAACGGTCGGCGGAGCGCACCCGAATCGCCCGACGCGACGCCGAATTCGACGTAATAAGGTGCGAGGAGGGCGCGCCAGGCGCTCTCGTCCGCTTCGGCGGGCATCTGGTGGCAGAAGAAGTTGAGGTTCAGCGGCCCCCGACACCTGCGCCGGACCTCCGCCGTCTGCGCGCGCACCTGGTCGGCCGAGAGCATGCCGCAGGGGAGCGAGCCGAGCGCCCCGCCCTCAATCGCGCCGACGCAAAGACCGACTCCCCCGGCGCCGGCCATGGGCGCCTGGACGATGGGGTGGAGGGCGCCGGTCAGGGCGGTGAAGCGCTGGTCGGGCCAGGCCCCGCTCACCATGTCCCCGTGTTCGGCATCGACGCCCAAGGCTCCTGCGGCGGCAACGCAGCGCCGGCCTGGAGCAGTTCGATCGAGATGGCGTCGGGGGTGCGGACGAACGCCATGTGGCCGTCGCGCGGCGGCCGGTTGATGGTGACGCCATTGTCCATCAGCCGCCGGCACGTGTCGTAAATGTCGTCGACCCGGTAAGCGAGGTGGCCGAAATTGCGGCCCTCGGAATACCCCGCCTCGTCCCAATTGTGGGTGAGCTCGACCTGCGCCTGCTCGTCGCCGGGCGCGGCGAGGAAGATGAGGGTGAAGCGCCCCTTCTCATTGTCCACCCGCCGCACCTCGCGAAGGCCGAGCAGCTCGAAGAAGCGGACCGTCGCCTCGGGATCGGAAACCCGGATCATGGTGTGGAGGTACTTCATGCGGCGCCGCTACCGCCCCTCGACGGGCACCGGACGCTGCGGCCTCGTCCGCGCGGGCGCGGCATTCGCGGCGAGCGCGGCCTGGGCGGCGCGGCCGGCGTCGCTGTTGGGGGCGGCGCGGGCGGCGCGGGCGTAGAGGGCTTCGGCGGCCTCGGTCTCGCCGGAGACGCCGGCGACGTTGCCCGCTTCGAGCAGGATGGCGGCGTCGTCGGGCGCGAGCTTCACCGCCTTGGCGATGTCGGACTGGGCGCGGGCGACGTCGTCCTGGCGGCGGGCGAGGGCGGCGGAGAGGTACCAGGCGAAGGGATCCGCAGGGACGAGCGCCAGGCCCTTGTCGATATCGGCGCGCGCTCCGGCGAGGTCGCCGAGCGCGACTCCGGCGCGGGCGCGGTCGAGGTGGACCTCGCCCTTCAGTTCGTTCGGCAGCAAGGCGGTGGCGAGCGCGGCGTCGAACGCCTTGCGGGCCCGCGTCGGATCGGCGGCGGCGAGCCAGCCATTGCCGGCCTGGACCCAGAAATCGGCGCGGCGGCCGTCCTGCTTCGTCTCGGCTTCCTGTGCAGCTTCCTCGAACGCGGCCGCGGCGGCGGGCCAGCGCTCCAGCGCGGCGTAAGCGAGGGCGAGGCACTGGCGGGCGGGGAGGCCGCCGCCCTTCGCCCGCCACTGCTCGGCGGCAGCGAGCGCCTTGTCCGGGGCCGCGCGGACCTGCTGGGTGCAGCGCCTCAGCTCCGCCTCGGGCGTGTCGGCGACGGTCGCCGCGGGGGCGGCGAGGGCGAGGAGGAGAGGGATCACAGGCGCTCCATCAGTGCGGCCACGGTCGCGACGAGAAGGGCGATGTCCGGGTCGCGCGACAGCCGGTGGTCGCCGTCCTTGACCAGATGCAACTGCACGTCGGATGAACGGAGCCGCTCCAAAATGCGCAGCGACACCTGCCAGGGCACATCGGCGTCGGCGGCGCCGTGGAGGAGGCGGACGGGGCAATCGAGCGGGATGTCGCCGCCGAGCAGCTTCAGGCCTTCGCCGCTCTCCCAGAAGGCGCGGGTGGTGACGTAGGGCTGCTCGCCATAGGGGGAGGGCTCCTCCAGCCGAGACTCGTCGCGGATCGTGCGCTTCTGCTCGTCCGTGAAGCCCCAGTCGGTGAAATCCGGCGCCGCAGCGATGCCGACCAGAGCCTTCACCCGCTCCGGCCGTGCCAGCGCGGCGAGCAGCATCAGCCAGCCGCCCATGGAGGAGCCGACCAGCACCAGCGGGCCCTCAGCCACGCGATCGATCATGGCGAGCGCGTCGCCCAGCCAGCCGTCGAGCGTCTGCGCCTCGAAATCGCCGTCGCTGGCGCCGCAGCCGGCATAGTCGAAGCGGAGCATCGCCCGCCCCTCCGCCGCCGCCCACGCGTCGAGCGCGGTCGCCTTGCCGCCCTCCATGTCGGACATGTAGCCGGGCAGGAAGACGATCGTCGGCCCGCGCCCGGGACGCTGCCGGTAGGCGAGGCGCGGCCCGTCCGGGCGGAAGAGGTGGCGAGGCTCGGTCATCGCTTCGCCTTGACAGCCCCCGGCCGCCTTTCCAAGTGCGACCCATGACGGCGCCATTCAAAGTGAAGCTCCCCGACGGATCGGTTCGCGAGGTCGAGCCGGGTACGACGCCGGCCGACGTGGCGGCGGCGATCGGGCCCGGGCTGGCGAAGGCGGCGCTGGCGGCGCGCGTCAACGGCGAGCTTCGCGACCTCAACCGGCCGATCGAGGGCGATGCGGAGCTCGCGCTGGTGACATCGCGGGACGAGGCCGACGCGCTGGAGCTCGTCCGCCACGATTATGCGCACGTCCTCGCCGAGGCGGTGCAGAACCTGTTCCCGGGAACGCAGATCACCTTCGGGCCGGCGACCGAGGACGGCTTCTACTACGATTTCGCCCCGACGGCCGAGCACGGTCCCTTCACCGAGGAGGAGCTGCCGCTCATCGAGGAGGAGATGCGGCGGGTGATCGCCCGCGACGCGCCGCTGGTGCGCGAGGTGTGGACGCGCGACCGGCTGATCCGCCATTTCGAGGAGCATGGCGAGGCGTTCAAGGCGGAGTGGGCGGCGGAGCTGCCGGAGGGCGAGGAGCTCACCGTCTACCGCGCGGGCGATTGGCTCGACATGTGCCGCGGCCCACATCTCGCCTCCACGGGCAAGCTCGACCCGCAGGCGTTCAAGCTGACGCGCGTCTCCGGCGCCTATTGGCGCGGCGACCAGAAGAACCCGCAGCTTTCCCGCATCTACGGGACGGGCTGGCTCAACAGGAAGCAGCTCGACGCGCACCTGACGCGGCTCGAGGAGGCGGCCAAGCGCGATCATCGCAAGATCGGGCAGGAGATGGACCTGTTCCACCTCCAGGCGGAGGCGCACGGCTCGATCTTCTGGCACCCCAGGGGCTACGTCATCTGGCGGCAGCTCGAAGCCTATATGCGCCGCCGCCTCGACGCGGCGGGCTATGAGGAGGTGAAGACCCCGCAGGTGATGGACGCCCGCCAGTGGGAGCAGTCCGGCCACTGGGGCAAGTATCGCGAGCACATGTTCGTCATCCCGGACGAGGTCCCCAACATCGAGGAGGAGGGGCCGATCGTCTCCGGCAAGGGCGACTGGATGGCGCTGAAGCCGATGAACTGCCCGGCGCACGTCCTCATCTTCCGCCAGGGGATCAAGTCCTACCGCGACCTGCCGATCCGCCTCGCCGAGATGGGCGTCTGCCACAGGAACGAGCCGCACGGGGCGCTGCACGGCATCCTGCGCGTCCGCCAGTTCACGCAAGACGACGCGCATATCTTCTGCCGGGAGGACCAGCTGGTCGACGAGGTGCGGCGCTTCCTCGACCTGCTCGACGCCGTCTATCGCGACCTCGGCTTCCCCGACTACCAGATCAAGCTCGCCCTCCGGCCGGAGAAGCGGTTCGGAAGCGAGGAGATGTGGGACTGGTCCGAGCAGTCGCTGCGCGATGCGGTGAAGGCGGCGGGCCGCGACCGGCCCGAATTCGGCTGGGAGGAGCTGCCCGGCGAAGGCGCCTTTTATGCGCCAAAGCTCGAATTCCACCTCACCGACGCAATCGGGCGGACGTGGCAGGTCGGCACGATCCAGACCGACACCGTGCTGCCCGAGCGGCTCGACGCCGGCTATGTCGGCGAGGACGGGCAGCGGCACCGGCCGGTGATGCTGCACCGGGCGATCCTCGGCTCGTTCGAGCGGTTCATCGGCATCCTGATCGAGCATCATGCCGGCCGCTTCCCGCTCTGGCTCGCGCCGGTGCAGGCGGTGGTGGCGACGATCGTCTCGGACGCGAACGGCTATGCGCAGGAGGTGGTGCGCAAGCTTCAGGCGGCGGGCCTGCGCGCCGAGGCGGACGTTCGCAACGAGAAGATCAACTACAAGATCCGCGAGCACAGCCTCGCCAAGGTCCCGAACCTGCTCGTCGTCGGCAAGCGCGAGGCGGAGGAGGGCACGGTCGCCCTGCGCGTCCTCGGATCCGACGCCCGCCAGGAGGTGCTGCCGGTCGACGCGCTGGTCACGCGGCTCCTGACCGAAGCCACGCCGCCGGACCTGCGCTGACGTGCCGACGCTGGTCCGTCCCGGCTGCGAGATCAGCTGCGAACGGACGGCGCGGCGGGTGGAGCGCCATCATCATGTCGCCGGTTATGCCGCCGTCGTCCTGCGCGGCGGCTATCTCGAGGCCGGCGATAGCGGGAGGTTTCGCGCTGCTGCCGGCGACGTGCTGCTCCACGACGCGTTCGAAGCCCACCTGGATCATTTCGCTCCGGCCGGCGCCGACATCCTGAACGTGCTGCTGACCGCCGCCCCGGCGGTGCCGTTCGGCAAGGTCGCCGACCCCGATCGGCTTGTCCGTCAGGCGGAGCACGATCCGGCCGGCGCGGCGGCCATGCTGGCGGAGGAGCTGCTGCCCGGCCGCCCGGCGCTCGAGGACTGGCCCGACCTGCTCGCCGGCGATCTGCGTAACGAGCGGGTGCCGAGCCTCGCAGCCTGGGCCGGCGCGCATGGCCTCGCCGCCTCTTCGTTGAGCCGCGGCTTTCGCCTTGCTTACGGGGTCTCTCCGCAGCGCTACCGCGCCGACCACCGCGCCGGGCGCGCCGCGCGGGCGATGCGCAACCTGCGGACTAGCCTTGCGGCGGTTGCCGCCGAAGCGGGGTTCGCCGACCAGCCGCACATGAACCGGACCGTCAAACGCGCCTTTGGCCAATCCCCGTCCGCGCTCAGGGCCGATGTCAATTGCGTTCAAGCGGGGCGCGCCGGCGGCCGCTAGGCTGCGGGCATGGACCGTCGCCGCTTCCTCGCCGCCTCGACCGCGGCCGTCGTCGCAGCCACTCTCCCCTGCAATCCCGCGACGGCGGCGATGCGCACGCGCTGGAAAATCGGCGGATCGGAAGGCTATGACGCGCTGAGCTTCCTCAGCCCCCTCTCCGGCGATCCTTTCTACAAAAATTTCTACCAGACCGAAGTCGCCGCCTTCGCGCCCCGCCTCGAGCCCTCGGCACTCGCGGCCATCGCCGCCCTGAAGGCGCAGGCGGTGGCCGAGCAGGTGCTGCTTTCACCCTTCCTCGACGTCGTCTTCTCCGGCAGCGACCACCGGGACATCGCCGCTCTCGTCGCCGCCATCGACGAAGCCGAGCAGCGGCTGCGCCCGCCTTATGCGGCGAGCCCCTATTGGAGCGAGGAGAATTGGCGGCGCTTCACGCGCGACGCTCCGCAGCTGCGTGCGATCCTCGTCGCGATGGACAAAGCGGGCTTTGCGGACTTCCGGCGCCGGCTCATAGCTGGGCGGCTGGAGAAGCGGACCGCCGAGCTGGCGTCGACGCTGGCCGGCTTCGACGTCGTCGCCGAGGTCGAGCGGTTCACCGGGCGGTCGCTCGACCCGGTGGTGGAGGTCGCGCTGCTCCACTTCTGCAAGCCGCACGGCATCAAGGTTCAGGGCCAGCAGTTCCTGAGCGCGATCGATTGGCCGGATCGGATCGTCATCCGCACCGCCGGGCACGAGCTGCTCCACCCGCCGGTCGTCCGCGAGGGTCCCGCCTGGAAAGCGGCGATGGCGGTGTTCGCGCAAGACCCTTTGCTCGCTCGCATCGTCGCCGAGCACGACCCCGCCTTCGGCTACAACAGCCTCGACGCCCTGGCGGACGAGGACCTCGCCTCCGCGCTCGACCAGATCATCGGTGAGCGGCTCGGCGTGGCGCGAGATCCTGCGGAGCGCTGGACCGATGTCGACGGCGGCATGCACATTCTCTCCGCCGCCTTTTACGGGCTCATGCAGCGGGACGGATTTGCACGGACGGGCGGCGACCTCGACGCATGGCTGCTCGCCAAGGCGCGTCAGGGATGGCTGGCGCCGCCCCTGCTGCACGGCTCCGCCGCCGTCATTCTGAAACGCCCCGCGAGCCGTCTCTGGCCGCCGCCGCGCGGCTGAACAGCCACAGGAGCGCGAGAAAAGACCGGCGCCGGAGCCGCCGCGTCTTTCATTCCGGGACGGGAGCGACTACCTCTCGGCGCCTGAACAGGCATTGATGGAGAAATCGCTATACGTCCTCCCATGATCCGGCGCCCGGTCGCGCCGCCGCTGAACGGTCCTCGCTTCAACGAGTTCATCTCCGTGCCAAAGGTGCGCGTGATCGATGAGAATGGCGAGAATCTCGGGGTGATGCTCACCGCCGAAGCGATCGAGCAGGCTGCCGATGTGGGCCTGGACCTCGTCGAGGTCTCCCCCAATGCCGATCCGCCGGTCTGCAAGTTCCTCGACGTCGGCAAATACAAATACGAGGCGCAGAAAAAGGCGAACCTCGCTCGAAAGTCGCAGAAGACGCAGGAGATCAAGGAGATCAAAATGCGTCCGAACATCGACGATCACGATTACGACGTGAAGATGAAGAAAATCGCCGACTTCCTGAAGGAAGGCGACAAGGTGAAGGTGACCCTGCGCTTCCGCGGC
>DASVVY010000198.1:0-3651 GCA_036386335.1 Allosphingosinicella sp.
GGTAGATGTCCACCGCCCAGCCCTAGCGGCAGCCGCGGCGGGGCGGCAAGGCGGCGCGGCTCAGAAATCCGTCGCGAGGGTGAGCGAAGGGCCGGAACCGGGCTTGGCATTTCCGGCGATTCGGAAGCGCCAGTCCGCGGCGAGGGTCACCGACCGGCCGGCAACGGGCAGGCGGATCGAGGCCTGCGGGCCGACGTCGAGGCGCTCCACCGCCGGCTGGGCCGCACCCCAGGTGCCGACCCCGACCTTGGCCGATCGGCCGAGGGGCAGCGACAGCCGCGCCGCGCCGTCGGCGAACAGATCGCGGCTGCGCGCGCCCACCACCCCCGCCTGGCCGTAGGCATCGATCCGGAGGCGGCCCAGGCGAACGTCGTCCACACCGCCATAGGCCGTCAATCCGAAGGCCGAGCGCCCCTCCTCGCCCAGCGCCTCCCGCCGCTCCGCGAGGAGATGGACGGGGAGCTTGCCGGACGGCTGCCAATCGAGCCCGGCCGCCGCCTCCGCGCCGCGCGGCCGCCGCGCCGGGCTGTAGACGCGCGCGGAGAGGGCGAGCCCCGCCCCCACGCGGTACTGGACCCGTCCGCCGACTTGGCTGCCGCCCAGGGTGCCGCCCGGCGCGAGGCCGGAGCCGGTGCCGCCGCGGACGAAGGCCCATGCCGAAAAGGTCCAGCGGGAGGGCACCTGGCGGAAATCCGGCACCGGTATCGGGGTCCTGCGGAGGGGCAGCGGCGCCGCCGCTTCCCGGACCTGCGGCTCCGGTTGGCCCGCGAGCGGCGGCGGTGCAGCGAGCGCCAGTGCCGGCGGTGGGCGGGGTACACGCACAAGTGGCTGGCGCGCTAACGGCCCCACCGGGGCGCGGCCGACCGGCGCGCCTGCCGTCCCAGCGGGATAGACCGGCTGCGGCGGAGACGGTTCGGGCGGCAGCGGAAGCGGAGGTGCGGCGGCGTGCGCGACACGATGCGGAGGCGGCGGGGTCGTCGCAACATCCCGTACGTCGGACAGCCCCAGCACCGCCGCTCTGCCGCAAGCCCACCCGCCGACGACGAGCAGCAGGAACCGGAGCGGCGGCGGCGGACTCATTCGGCCGGCAGCTCGCTCGGGAAGGCATGGGCGGTCTTGCCCCAGCGCACCCGGCCGGTGCGACGCATCGTCCGGTACCGGACGAGGGCACAGGCCGCGGCGGCGACGGCGATAGCGTTCCCGATCGCCGCCCGCGGCACCGCCCGCAGCCCTTCGCGCAGCCCGTACGCAGCGGTCGTGAACGCAGCACGCACCGCCAGCCGCCAGCCAAGCAGGCCGAGATTCACCGTTACCAGCAGCGACAGAGCCGGCGACAGTGGCGCGGGCGCGACGCCGGTCAGCCCCTCCCGCACCTTCAGCATCAACCAGAGCGCCGCCGACAGATAGCCGGCGCAGACCAGCAAAGCGGCGAGCAGCGACTGCCTGTCGCGCAGCCGCATCCACCGTTCGGCGACGCCGCCGCTCCACCCGAGGCGGTCCCAGCCGGCGAGCGCGATCCCGGTCATCCACCGCGCCTTCTGGGTGACCGCGGCGATCAAGGTGCCGGGAAAATATTCACGCGTCGCGACGAGGCCGCAGCCTTGCCCGGCGGCGACCCGCAGGAAGGCAGCGCGGCCGCCCAGCTCACGGATGCGCAGCCCCAGCTCGTAATCCTCGGTGAGGCTCGCCGCATCGAACGGCAGTCCGCCTGAGGCCGCAGCGACCCGCGCGAGCGCATCCCGCGAAAAGGCGCAGCCGACTCCCGCCGACGGCAGCGAGGCGCCGAGCCATTGCCGCACCGGCAGCTCCTTCGCGTGCGCCTCGGCGAATTCGTCCGCATAATGGCCGCCGATCCAGCGCGAATTGGGATCGATCAGCGGCAGCACCGGCAGCTGGACGAGATCCCGGCCTTCGATCGTGCGGTCGAACAAAGCGAGCTCGGCCGAGTGGGCGACGTCCTCGGCGTCGTGGAGCACCACCGCCTTCGCTCGCCACCCCTCCGCCGCCTCGTCGGCGAGTAGCGCCCGCCAGAGGCAGTTGAGGCAATCGGCCTTGGTGGTGGGGCCCGCGGCGGCGCAGAGCGTCAGCCGGATGTGAGGGTGGCCCACGGCGAGGACCGCGGCGATGCCGTCCGGATCGTTCGGATAGCAGCCGACATAGATCCGGAAATCGGCTCCTCGAAAGGCGGCGACCGCGCGGCGGAGCATGTCGCCGATGACCGCCGCTTCATCCCAGGCGGGAACGAAGACCGCGATCCGGCCGGTGCTTCGGGGCACCGCAAGATCTTCCAGCGTGGCAGGCGACCGCCCGGCGCCGCGGACCTTGAGCAACAGCCAGAGGAGATCGACGGCAAGATCGCTCGCGCCGAGCAACAGGAAGCCGGCCGCCGCGAACAGCGCCGTCTCGCGCATCGTCACATCTGCCGCCGCGAACAGCAGCCCGACCACGTCCATCGATTCGCCCCCGAACCGGATGAACCTACATCCGTTTTGCAGACGACCGGCGCAAGCCCTTTCCCCCGTACCCTTTGTCCGCGCCGCCGCGGCGGAAGGTCAGGTGCCGTCAGCCGCCGGCACGCAGGCACGGCTGCGGGTTCAGCGGACTTAGGGATCCACGGAAATGCCCTCGACACCTGAGGCGCGCGGTCAGCGGCGCCAGCACGATGATCTTGCGAGCATCCCACAGCCTTTGTCCTTCTTGGGCGGCGGGGCGCGATTCGGGGTGTTGTTACCGATCGCCTCATGGGGATCGTAGGGGCGGAAGGTGTCGGTGTTGTTGCGGACGTTGGCGATCTTGTTGGGGACGATCAGCGACTGCCCCGCCGCCACCGCTTCCGAGCCCGACAGCCCGTTCGCGTCGGCGAGCAGGTACCACATCGCCGCATCGCCCCAGACGTTCTGCGCGATCGACTGCAGCGTGTCGCCCTCGCGAACGTGTAGGCCGATCCCGCGGGCTTGTAGTTGAGTGCGTTCAGCGCGTCGTAGCTCTGGTCGAAATCGGCGTAGAAGGTGCTGACGCTCGAGCCGCCGGCGAACGCGCCGGTGCCCGACGTGCGCCGGTGGACGGCGATGCTCTCCGCATAGTCGATGTTCGAGGTGCCGTTGTTCGAGATGTCGCCGATCTGGACGCCGTTGAAATAATAATGGAGCTCGCGCGGATCGCCGCCCGACAGCTTGTCGCTCTCGTCGTTAAACGGCACTTCTCCTGTTCGGATCAAGATAGTTAATGCTACATTCCTCGAATTTACGCTCTAATGCCGCAAGTCCTTGCCGCTTCTTGAATACCACCTCTGATGAAGTCACCGGTAACAGCCAATAGAATTTTACCGTATTCCCTGAGGTGGTCAAATTTTCGAGATCAGGGCCATCCAAGTACGGGAGTGAGATCAGCCCGAAGGAACAACTCGATCCTGAAACCCAAGGGCGACCAAAATTAACCGTCTGCCCCAGCGCAAGCTCAGCCCCAGTGCGATGAAAATGCGCAACTGCATAAAGAAGCTCAACAATTTCGATTGTGTCGTATGGACTGAATATGTGTAACTCCATCCCCGCAGCATCAGACGGTTGTGCCATGCACCTGGTTGCATATGTCCACATGTTCCTGGCGGTGCGGGGAGGAAACTTCAAAACGGCGAAGTCTTGCGGAAGCTCA
>DASVVY010000199.1:0-15341 GCA_036386335.1 Allosphingosinicella sp.
CGGGGCCTTTTTTGTGCGCTCAGCGCAGCTTGGCGAGGACGCCCTGGAGCTGCATCGCGTTGGACATGTCGCCTTCGACCTTCAATTTGCCCTGCATGAAGGCGGTCATGCCGTCGAGCTTGCCGTCGCGCATCGCTTCCCAATCCGCCCAATCAACCTTGATCGTGGTGTCGGCGGGGGCGTCGCTCTCGGTCACCTCGCTGGCGACCCCGTCGAGCACGACTACGCCTTCCTGACCGTAGTCGAGCTTCACGCGCTTGCCGGGCAGCCACGCACTTTTCTGGTTAAGTGCCGCAGCCATCTCACTTTTCGTCATTGGCGATCCTCCCTGCCGGTCCGCTTGGTCCTAATTGGCGCGCAATTCAGGTCAAGCCCCGCCTCTCGACGGCGCAGCGGACGGGCGATAGGGGCGCGCGATGGACGCAGCCGAAGCCATCCACCAGAAGTTTGTCGCGAAGCTAAGGGACGAGGACTTGCCCCGTCGCCCGACCGCCTTGCGGCCGCAAGATGTCGGCCTCGCGCCCCAGACCGTCGTGGAGCTGTTCTACAGCCAGGTGACGAGCCGTCAGATGGACCGCCTGTCCCGCCGGCTGCAGGCGCGGGGCGAAGGCTTCTACACGATCGGCAGCTCGGGCCACGAGAACAACGCCGCCGCCGCCGAGGCCTTCCGGCTGGGGGACATGGCCTTCCTCCACTACCGGTCCAACGCCTTCCAGATCCACCGCTCGAAAAAGCTTCCCGGCCAGACGCCGTGCTGGGACATGCTGCTGAGCTTCGCCGCGTCGGCCGAAGACCCGATCTCCGGCGGCCGCCACAAGGTGATCGGATCTAAGCCGCTCAACATCCCGCCGCAGACCAGCACCATCGCCTCCCACCTTCCCAAGGCGGTCGGGGCGGCCTTCAGCATCGGCATCGCCAAGATGCTGCGGCTGGGGGAGACCCCGCTGCCGCGCGACGCGGTCGTGCTCGCCAGCTTCGGCGACGCCTCCGCCAACCATTCGACCGCGCAAGGCGCGTTCAACACCGCCGCCTGGACGGCCTATCAGGGCACGCCGATGCCGATCGTCTTCCTGTGCGAGGACAACGGCATCGGCATCTCGACCCGGACGCCGAAGGGGTGGATCGAGGCCTCGTTCCGCAGCCGGCCGGCGATCCGCTACATCCGGTGCAGCGGCCTGGACATGCTGGACGCCTACCGGGGCGCCGCCGAAGCCGCCCGCCACGCGCGCACCTACCGACAGCCCGTCTTTCTCCACATGGACTGCATCCGCCTGTACGGCCATGCCGGCTCCGACGTGCAGGCGACCTACCTCACCAGGGAGCAAATCGACCAGGACGAGGAGCGTGACCCCTTGCTGTACAGCGCCTCGATCCTCATCGAGGAGGGCCTGCTCTCGAGCCGCCAGATCCTCGACCTCTATGAGGAGACCGAAGCGACCCTTGCCCGCGTCGCCGAGGAGGCGATCCGCCGCCCCAGGCTCACCTCCAGCCGCGCTGTGATGGCGAGCATCGTGCCGCCCGGGCGCGAGCGTCCCGCGCCGAACCGGCCGAGCCCCGAGCAGCGCGAGGCGCTCTTCGCCCGCGACCGCGGAATGATGGACAAGCCCCAGCACATGGCGCGGCTGCTGAGCTGGGCGATGGCCGACCTCCTGCTCGCCCACCCCAACATCATCGTCGCCGGCGAGGATGTCGGTCGCAAGGGCGGCGTCTACAACGTCACCGCCAAGCTCCACGAGCGCTTCGGCTCCGCGCGTGTCATCGACACCCTGCTCGACGAGCAGAGCATCCTCGGCCTCGGCATCGGCGCCGCCCATAACGACATTCTCGCGATCACGGAGATCCAGTTCCTCGCTTATGTCCACAATGCGGAGGACCAGCTTCGGGGCGAGGCCGCGACCCTCAGCTTCTTCTCGAACGGCCAGTACACCAATCCGATGATCGTCCGCATCGCCGGCCTGGGCTACCAGAAGGGGTTCGGCGGCCATTTCCACAACGACAACAGCCTCGCCGTTTTCCGCGACATACCCGGCGTGGTCCTCGCCTGCCCGAGCAACGGCGCCGACGCGGTGGAGATGCTGCGCGAATGCGTCCGCCTCGCCCTGGAGGAGCAGCGCGTGATCGTCTTCGTCGAGCCGATCGCCCTCTACATGACCCGTGACCTGCACGAGGAGGGGGACGGCCTCTGGACGGCGGCCTACGCCTCCCCGGGGGAGGCGAAGCCGGTGCGGCTCGGGGAGGTCGCCCGTCACGGCAACGGCACCGACCTGGCGATCGTCAGCTACGCCAACGGCTATTACCTGTCCCGGCAGGCCGAGAAGGTCCTCGCCGAGGGTCACGGCCTGAAGCTGCGGGTGATCGACCTGCGCTGGCTCGCGCCGCTAAGCGACGAGAGCGTGCTGGAGGCGGTTTCCGGCTGCTCGAAAATCCTGATCGTCGACGAGTGCCGGCGGACGGGGTCGCAGAGCGAGGCGCTGATGGCGCTCTTCGCCGAACGCGCGCCGGAAGCGCTGGTCCGGCGGATCGCGGCGGAGGATTCGTTCATCCCGCTCGGACGGGCGGCGACCTTGACCCTGCCGAGCCGCGACTCGATCGTCGAAGCGGCGCTGGAGCTGGTCCGTGGCTGAGGAGCTTGCGGCGCTCGTCGTCTGCCCCGGCCGCGGCACCTACGGCAAGGGCGAGCTCGGCTACCTGAAGCGCTTCCATGCCGACAAGGAGGGCCTGATCCGCACGTTCGACCGCATCCGCTCCGAACGGGCCCGGCCGACGGTCTCCGAACTCGACGGCGCCGAGCGTTTCAGCCCGGCGCTCCACACCCGCGGCGACATCGCCTCGCCGCTGATCTTCGCCGCCTCCTACGCCGACTTCCTCTCGATCGGCCGGTCGCGCTACCGCGTCGCCGCGGTCACCGGCAATTCGATGGGCTGGTACACCGCCCTCGCCGTGGCGGGTGCGGTCAACGCCGAGCGCGGGTTCGAGATCGTCGATGCGATGGGGCAGAACAGCCAGGCGGGCGAGCCGGGTGGACAGGTCCTTCTCACCCTCGTGGACGAGGATTGGCATGAGCCGGCGGGACTTCGGGAGACGCTGCTCGCGCTCGCCGCGACGATCGATTCGCGGGCCGGTTGTGCGCTCAACGTTTCGATCGATCTGGGTGGCATGATCGTCTTCGCCGGCAACGATGCCGGCCTTGCGGCGCTTGTTGCGGAGTCCCCTCCCGGTCCCGGCCGAGAGCCGCTCCGCCTCGTCAACCACGGGCCTTTCCACACGCCGCTGATGGCGGGTTCATCGGAGCGCGCGCTGTCTCAGCTTCCGGCTCATTGGTTCGCGGGACCGCAGCTGCCGATGATCGATGGCCGCGGCCACATCTGGCGCCCCTTCGCGACCCATCCGCAGGCGCTGCACGATTACACCTTCGTGGCGCAGATTCTCGAAACCTATCGCTTCACCCGCGCGATCCAGGTGGCGGTGCGCGAATACGCGCCCGACCGCATCATCCTGCTGGGCCCGGGCGAGACGCTCGGCGGGGCGATCGCCCAGGCGCTGATCGCCATCGAATGGCGCGGCCTGCGCTCGAAGCGCGACTTCCAGGACATGCAGGCCTCGTCGCCTTTCCTGCTGGCGATGGGGCGCGAGGACCAGCGCGCCCTCGTGACCGCCTGAAAGATCGCCGCCGCCGGAGCGGAAGAGGGTCCTTGGATCAGAGCTTGTTGATGACGCCCTTGACCTTGCCCTTCAGCTCCTGGCCCTCGCCCTTCAGCTTCTGGGCATCGCCTTCCTCACGGACGGCGGGGTCGCGGCTCTCCCGCTTCAGGTCGCCCGCGGCCTGGTTGAGATTGCCCTTCAGCTTGTCGGTGAACTCGCCCATCTGATGTTTACCTCTTACACGGCCGGGAGCCCTGGGAGCGGGCGCCGCTTAACCTCGATCAAGAACTGACCGCGCACGGCGGAGTTCCGCCCCCCTGCACCTCACAGGCCGAACGGGTAGGTGTCGTCCTCGCCCGGCCGTTGCTCACCCGCAAGCGGCGTCACCGCCCTGGTCTCGTCGAACCATACCCAGCCGTCGAACTGCCGCGGCAGCTCGGCCTCCGAATAATGGCTCCACCGCTCCGTCCGCGGGCGGTAGATGACGCCGATGAAGCGCTCGAGCCGCGGCTCCGACAGCGCCTCCACGGCGGCCTCGTTCACTCCGTCCCTTAGATCGAGGAGGAAGCGGGGCAAGCCGCTGTCGTGGCACATGCGCTCGTAGCTGTCGGGCAGGGAGGGCCGGACCTTCATCACCTCCATCGGCTCGTCCCACTCGTCCGCGGCGGCGACCGTGCCGCTGTGGGTGCCGAAGCCGATCAGGCGCGCCTCGTCGCCGAACTTCTCCTTGACCAGCTGGCCGATGTTCAGCTCCTCGCGCACCCAACCCATTTCGGTATGGGCGGCGTTGCCGATGTGGCTGTTATGAGCCCAGACGATCGCCTTCGCCTCCGGCCCCTTCGCCTCGAGCAGTTGGCAGAGCGTCTCGAACATGTGGGTGTCGCGCAGATTCCAGCTCTCCGCCGCTCCGTAATACATCACCCGATAATATTGCTCGGCATTCTTGATCAGGCGGGCGTTGGCGGCGGCGTCGAGCCACTCCTCGCAATCCTCGCCCATGCAGTCCATCCGGCGGGCGATCAGCTCCTTCAGCATCTGGACGACGCCGACCTCGCAGCGGCCATAGCCTTCGCTGAGCGCCATGCGGCCATAAGCGGCGGGGTCGCGGCTCCACGGCTGGAGGCAGCCGTAACGCTGCCGCGCCACTCGCGCCGCCTCCGGATCGGCTTCGTCGAGAAAGTCGATTACGGCCCGGATCGAGGCATCAAGATTGTAGAGGTCGAGCCCATAGAAGCCGGTCATCTCGCCGAGCGCCCGCCCGTCGTTGTGACCGCGCAGCCAACGGATGAAGCCCTCGACCTCCGCGTTGCGCCACATCCAGGTCGGGAAGCGCTGGAACGCCTCCTCCTCGCCCTCGCGGCGCGGGCGGTGGCGGACATACCGGTCGATGCTGGCGGCGTCGGGCCAGTCCGCCTCGACCGCGAGGATGTTGAAGCCGTGCCGCTCGATCAGGCGCCGCGAGATGGCGGCCCGGGCGCTGTAATACTCGCTGGTGCCGTGGCTCGCCTCGCCGAGCAGGACCACGCGGGCATCTCCGAACCGGTCGAACATCTCGGCGAAGGCGGGGTCGTCGATGTCCGGCAGCGGCTCGGCCGCGGCGGCGATGATCTCCGGCAGCGGCCGCGGCTCGGCCTTCGCCGCGGGGTCGCGCCACCCTCCCCGCCCGATCAGCGGGACGAAGCGCACGGCCCCGAGATCCTCTCGCTCATACTCATCCTCTCCCATCCGGGTCACCTTGACGAGGTGCTGCACCGTCTCCGGCTCGCCGACCGGCATCACCAGAGCGCCGCCGACCGCGAGCTGCTCCAGAAGCGCGTCCGGCACGTGCGACCCGCTGGCGGCGGCGAGGATCGCGTCGAAGCGTCCCTCCTCCGGAAGCCCTTCCGAGCCGTCGCCTTCCTCGACGCGCACGTTCGTATAGCCGAGCCGCACCATCCGTTCCCGCGCCAGATCCGCAAGCTCCCGGTGGCGCTCGATCGCGACCACCTCGCCGGCGATCCGGCTCATCACCGCCGCCGCGTAGCCGGAGCCGGCGCCGACCTCGAGCACGCGGGCGTCGGGCGCGATCTCGGCCGCATCGATCATCAGCGCGACGATGTAGGGCTGCGAGATGGTCTGCCCGGCCTCGATCGGCAGCGGCCCGTCCTCATAGGCGAATTCGCGCACGTTCTCCGGCACGAACAGCTCGCGCGGCACGGTGCGGAAGGCGTCGAGCAGGCGCGGGGCGGCGATGCCGCGGCGGGCGATCTGCCGCTCCACCATCTTCTCGCGCGCGCCGGCGAAGTCGGTCATCGCTCCCTCCTGTCGCACCGTAAACCAGCGCCTCAGGAGGGCGTTCCAGCCGGCGAGGCGGCTAACCCCGCCGCTCCATCACCAGCACCCAGTCGTTGCCGCGCGCGGCCTGGCCCGGGGGATCGAACGCGCCCGCCGCCGCTGCGGCGGGGCGCTCCGCGCCGGTCCGCGGATCGAACCAGCGGACGGTCCCGCCGCTCGCATCGCGCAGCCGGATCGGGTCGCCATAGGGGGTGTAGACGATCGCCGTGCGCCCGTCCCGGCTGCGCGCCGCCCGCTGGTGCCGCGCGCCCGCGCCCTCCTCCGCGAGCAGCTCCTGCGCCGGCTCCAGTTGGCCGAAGCCGTGTGCCTCGAGGAAACGGCGCATGTGGCCCATCTGGGCGGCGCCCGGATGGCCGAGCGCCACCTTCCACGGCGTCCGCGCGGCCGAGACCGGGTCGCGGCCCGGCTGCCACATCTGCCAGATGTCGTGGTTGCCGTAGGTGTGGCCGGCGGCGCCCGAGAGCATCGACCACCAGGCGGCCTGGCGCACATCGAAATCGCCGAACCAGCCGAGCTCCGGCTTCCAGTTGATCGGATGGTCCTCGTAACGCGGCTCGCCGTCGAGCACCGGCTTCACCGGCTGGAGAGCACGGCCTTCAAGTGTGAAGCGGTAATTGGCGAGGTCCGGCTCCCCGTGCCCGGACTGGAACATGTGAAAGTCGATCCAGGAATCCTCGCGGAAGAAGTCCCAGGACTTGGTTCCGCCCTGCGGGTGATAGGTCATCAGCTGCCGGCCGCCGGTCGCCGCGCGAATGCCCTCCGCCATCGCGCGGACGATGGCGAAATGCTGCGCATTCTCCGGGTTGCGGTCCCCGCCCATGATCCAGATCACCCGCCGCCCGCCGTAGCGCCGGCCGAGAAATTCGCCGTAGGTCCTCGCATTTGCCGGCATGAAGACCTCCGGCCCCTCCCCCCACTTCTTGTTGAACTTGTCGCCCCAGGTGGGGAGCAGAGCGAGGTAGAGCCCCTTGCGTTCGGCGATCGCCAGGACGTCGTCGACGTGCCGGAAATAGGCCTCGTTCGGGCGGGCTGGATCCTCGCCGAGCAGTGGCAGGTCGCCATTCGCGTTCGCCACGCGCAAGCCGGCAAGCTCGGCGAGGATCACCGTCTGGACGACGGTGAACCCCTTGCGCCGCCGGTCCTCAAGGTAGAGCTCCGCCTCGTCGCGGCTAGCGCGGTGGAGCAGCTCCCACGCCGTGTCTGCGAGCCAGAAGAAGGGCCGCCCGTCCTCACGGACCAGGCTCCGTCCGTCTGCGGAGACGGCAAGGCGGCCCGCGCGGCCGTTGGGTTCAACCGACGCGCAACCCGCGAGGGAGATGAGGAGCGCCACCGAAGCGGCGAAAGTGCGAAAAAGTCCCATTCCGTTCGGCTACGGCGCACCCCGCAACGGATCAAGCCGTCTCCGTCAGGTGAGAAAGGCGTAGACGGTCGTGAAGCCGGCGATGATGAGGCCGAAGGCGAGCAGCATCATGCCGAAGATGAGCAGCGCGTAATGCGCCGGATCCTCCTCCTGCGGCCGCGGCTCGCGCCGCTGCGCATCGGCGGCAGCGCCCCGCGCCGCCCGCCACCAGCGCCGCACCAGCCGCTGCCGAAAGGCCATGTGGAAGCCGATCGCCACGAACAGCAGAGCGACGACATCGGCGGCGAGGACATGCGCGGACACAGCCAAACAAGCTGTCGCGCGCCCTATCGTTCCCGCTCGCGGCGCGCTGTGCTACGCTTCCCCCCGGGGAGGACGATCATGCAAGCCACCGACGCCGCCTTCTCGGGCTCGATACCCGCCCTTTACGACAGCAAGCTCGGGCCCTTGCTCTTCGAGCCCTATGCGCAGGACATCGCCCGCCGCGCCGCCGACCTTCGCCCGCGCCGCATCCTCGAGACGGCCGCCGGGACCGGGATCGTGACCTCCGCTGTCGCCCGCGAGCTTCCGAAGGCCGGGATCGTCGCCACCGACCTCAACCAGGCCATGCTCGACATCGCCGCCGCCCGGCCGGACCTCCGGCGGGTCATGTTCCGGCAGACCGATGCGCAGGCGCTTCCCTTCCCGAACGACGAATTCGACCTGGTCGTCTGCCAGTTCGGCGTCATGTTCTTCCCGGATCGGATCGGCGCCTGCCGAGAGGCGCTGCGCGTGCTAGCACCCGGCGGCACCTTTCTCTTCAACGTCTGGGATTCGCTCGACCGCAACCCCGTCTCCGCGATCGCGGCGAAGGCGGTCGCAGCGCTCTTCCCGGATGATCCGCCCTCGTTCCTGCAGCGCGTTCCCTTCGGCTACCATGACGAGCGGCGGATCGAGGAGGACCTCCGCGCCGCCGGCTTCGGTACCGTGACGATCCACCGGGTGGCGAAGGAGAGCCGCATCGCCTCGCCCCGCGACGCCGCGAGCGGCCTCTGCCTAGGCTCCCCGCTCCGCGCCGAAATCGAGGCCCGCGCCGCCGAGCGTCTCGACGAGGCCGCCGCCGCCGCCGAAGCGGCGATGGTCGCCGCCGGCTACGGCCCCGGCGCAGTCTCTCCCCTCTCGGCGCTGGTCGTCGCCGCCCGGGCCTGATGCAAGAGCGGATGGGAGCGCCGGGAATGCGGCGGGCCCGAGAATCAACCGCTTCTTCTATGCCACTCGGCCAGCAACTCCGCCTCCCGCTCCGGCCTCAGCGACACGTCGGGCATCGGGACGCCGAGCTTCTCGGGGAGCGGTTCGCCTTCGCTCGCGCGCTGCCAGGCGAGCGTATCGCGGGCCGTTTCGACCAGCGGTCGGAAGGTCAGGCCCTCAGCGCGCGCCCGGTCGATGCCGATGCGGTGGAAGCAGCGATGGCTCTCCCTGGATGGAGGCAACCAGAGCGGCAGGGTGCTCCACGGCAGAACCCCGCGATCGGTGAGAAACCTCTCGTCCACCCACGTGAAGCGAGCGTCGCTGCCGCTGGCGGTGCGGCACGCCTCAAGCAACTGGCCCATCGTCAGGGCGTAGTCGGGCCCCGTTGCATTGAACGCGCCGATCTGCCCGGCTTCGATCATCCGCAACACCCACTCGGCGAGGTCGCGCACGTCGATGAGCTGGACGGGAGTATCCGGGTCTCCGGGCGCCAGGATTTCACCGCCGCGGGCGATGCGCGCGGTCCAGTAGGAGAAGCGGATCGTGGGATCGTGCCGACCGACGATCAGGCCGGGGCGGACGATGAGCGCACCGGCGGGGAAGCTTTCCGCCACCGCGCGCTCCGACAGCGCCTTGAGCGGTCCATAGGAGGAGCCGGTCACCTCCTCCACCGACTCGTCCGGCATCGTCGCAAGAGGCGAGCTTTCGTCGATGGGCCGGCTCAAATCCGCATAGACGGACACGGACGATATGAAGACGTAGGCCTGGACGGCGCCCGCGAGCAGCTCGGCCGAGGCGCGGACCAGGCGCGGCACGTAACCCGACGTATCCACGACCGCATCCCAGGATCGCCCCACCAGCGCGTCCAGATCCCCATCGCGGTCGCCGATCAGCCTCTCGACCTCCGGAAACGAGCCGGGGTCGTGCCGCCCTCGGTTGAACAGCGTCACCGCGTGGCCGCGCGCCAGCGCTGCCTCCACCACGGCACGCCCCAGAAACAGGGTTCCACCCAGGATCAGAAGCTTCATGGACGCGGTCGCTCTTGCATCGGCGGATAATAAGAGGGGTCGTGCGCGAAGGGCAACGGCCCCTGCCCTTCCCCTCCCGCTCCTCAGATCAGCCCGGCAAGCGGGCTCGAAGGGTCGGCGTAGCGCCGCTTGCCCATGCGGCCGGCGCGGTAGGCGAGGCGGCCGCTCTCCACCGCGAGGCGCATCGCCCGCGCCATCATCACCGGGTCCTTCGCCTCGGCGATGGCGGTGTTCATGAGCACGCCGTCGCAGCCGAGCTCCATCGCCACCGCGGCGTCCGAGGCGGTGCCGACGCCGGCGTCGACCAGCACCGGCACCCGCGCCTGCTCGACGATGATCCGGATCATCACCTCGTTCTGGAGGCCGAGGCCGGAGCCGATCGGCGCGCCGAGCGGCATGATCGCCACCGCGCCGGCATCTTCCAGCTTTTTCGCGGCGATCGGATCGTCGGCGCAATAGACCATCGGCTCGAAACCTTCTTCGGCGAGGATCTCGGTCGCCCGCAGGGTCTCGATCATGTCCGGATAGAGTGTCTTCGCCTCGCCCAGGACCTCGAGCTTCACCAGCGTCCAGCCGCCCGCCTCGCGCGCCAGCCGCAGCGTCCGGATCGCCTCCTCCGCAGTAAAGCAGCCGGCGGTGTTGGGGAGGTAGGTGATCTTCCTCGGGTCGATGAAATCGGTCAGCATCGGCTGCTTGGGGTCGGCGATGTTGACCCGCCGCACCGCCACCGTGACGATTTCCGCCCCGGAAGCCTCGACCGCCGCCGCGTTCTGCTCGAAACTCTTATACTTGCCGGTGCCGACGATCAGCCGCGAGCGGAAGCTCCGCCCCGCGACGCTCCAGTCGTCCTCCACGATGTCGGTAATCGCGTTCATCGCCTCGCTCGGTCCGGGTTAGCCGCCGCCGACGAAGGTGACGATCTCGTAATCGTCGCCGTCCTCGATCTTCACATCGGGAAGGGTCGAGCGGGGCACCACCTCGAGGTTGCGCTCCACGGCCACCCGTGTCGGCTCGAGGCCGAGATCGAGGGCGAGCTCGGCCAGGGTCATGCCCTTGGGCACGCGGCGGTGCTGGCCGTTAACGGTGATCGAGAAGGTGTCGTCGTAAACCATGGCGTCCGGCTTGGATTGATCGGTCGCGCCCCATATAGGCTGTTCGGATGGCGACGCTACCGACGATCTACGTGCTGAACGGCCCGAACCTAAACCTGCTGGGCACCCGCGAGCCCGAAATCTACGGCTCCGAAACGCTCGACGACATCGCCGGGGCACTGGAGGACCGGGCGCGCGAGCTCGGCCTGTCCGTTGATGTCCGCCAGTCGAACCACGAAGGCCATCTGATCGACTGGCTGCACGAGGCGCAGGCGCAAGGAGCGAAGGCGGTGATCCTCAACCCCGGCGGCTTCACCCACACGTCGGTCGCGCTCCACGACGCGGTGAAGGCGATCTCGGTCCCCGTCATCGAGGTCCACCTCTCCAACCCACACGCGCGCGAGAGCTTCCGCCGGCGCAGCTTCGTCGCGCCGGCGGCCAAAGGAACCATCGCCGGCTTCGGAGCGCTCGGCTATCAGCTTGCGCTGGACGCGGCGGCGCGTCTCTGACAGAGCGCGGCCCGAGGGACCCGGCCCGGGGCGGCGCCTGATGCCGGACTCAACAGGGGAACAGGGTAGATGACCGAAGACACCGAGGGATCGGCCGGCGGCATGCGGATCGAGGCCGATCTCGTGCGACAGCTCGCCGAGCTGCTCAACACCAACGACCTGACCGAGATCGAGGTCGAGGACGGCGCGCGGCGGATCGTCGTCAAGCGCGACATAACCGTCGCCGCGGCCGCTCCGCTAGCTGCCCCCGCGCCTGCTCCCGCCGCCGCCGCGCCCGCTCCGGCCGCGCCCGCGGTCACTCCCGACACTCCGCCCGCGGCCCATCCGGGCGCGGTCAAGTCGCCGATGGTCGGCACCGTCTATCTCTCCGGCGAACCCGGCGCGAAGCCGTTCGTCGCCCCCGGGCAGCCGGTCAGGGAAGGCGACACCCTGCTCATCGTCGAGGCGATGAAGGTGATGAACCCGATCACCGCCCCCCGTTCCGGCACCGTCTCGCAGATCCTCGTTCAGGACGCCCAGCCGGTCGAGTACGACCAGCCGCTCGTCATCATCGAGTGACAATATGAAGATCGAGAAGGTCCTCATCGCCAATCGCGGCGAGATCGCGCTCCGCATCCACCGCGCCTGCCACGAAATGGGCATCCGAACCGTCGCTGTCCACTCGACCGCAGACGCCGACGCGATGCACGTCCGCCTCGCCGACGAAGCGATCTGCATCGGCCCGCCGCCGGCCGCCGAGTCCTATCTCAACATCCCCAACATCATCTCGGCCGCCGAACTCTCCCACGCCGACGCCATCCACCCCGGCTACGGCTTCCTCTCCGAGAATGCCCGCTTTGCCGAGATCGTCGAGTCGCACGGCATCGTCTGGATCGGCCCCAAGCCCGAGCACATCCGGGTGATGGGGGACAAGGTGGAGGCGAAGCGCACCGCGGCCAAGCTCGGCCTGCCGCTCGTCCCCGGCTCGGAAGGGCCGGTGGAGGGGGTCGAGGAGGCGCGGCAGGTCGCCGCCGAGACCGGCTACCCGCTGATCGTCAAGGCGGCGTCGGGCGGCGGCGGGCGCGGCATGAAGGTGGTCCGCTCCGAGGACGAGCTCGAGAGCCAGATGTCGCAGGCGCGCAGCGAGGCGAAGAACGCCTTCGGCGACGACACCGTCTATATCGAGAAATATCTCGGCGACCCGCGCCACATCGAGTTCCAGGTGTTCGGCGACGGCGAGGGCAACGCGATCCACCTCGGCGAGCGCGACTGCTCGCTCCAGCGCCGCCACCAGAAGGTGCTCGAGGAAGCGCCCTCCCCCGTCGTCAGCGCCGAGCAGCGCCGGCACATGGGCGACGTCGTCGTCCGGGCCATGGCCGACATGGGCTATCGCGGCGCCGGGACGATCGAGTTCCTCTACGAGAACGGCGAATTCTTCTTTATCGAGATGAACACGCGGCTCCAGGTCGAGCATCCGGTGACCGAGATGATCACCGGCATCGACCTGGTGCGCGAGCAGATCCGCGTCGCCGCCGGCGAGGGCCTGTCCTGCACGCAGGACCAGCTCACCTTCCGCGGGCACGCGATCGAATGCCGGATCAACGCCGAGGACCCGCAGACCTTCGCCCCCTCGCCGGGCACGGTGAAGAATTACGTCGCCCCCGGCGGAATGCACGTCCGCGTCGATAGCGGCCTCTACGTCGGCTACCGGGTGCCGCCTTACTACGACAGCATGATCGCCAAGCTGATCGTCTACGGCACCACTCGCGAGCGCTGCATCATGCGCCTCCGCCGCGCCCTCGAGGAATATGTGATCGAGGGCATGAAAACGACCATCCCGCTCCACCAGAAGCTGGTCCGCGACCCCGAGTTCCTGGACGGCGCCTATACCATCAAGTGGCTTGAAGAATGGCTCGCGCGCGAAACGGACTGAGCGCGGCCCTGGCGGCCGCCCTCCTCGTCGCCCTATTGCCCGCCGCTGCGGCGGCGCAGACGACGCTCATCGACGCGCCGCTGCCGGCGACGCAGCCGCTGTGGCCGAACGGCGCCCCGGGCTCCGAGAAGCGGCGCAATGAGGCGGAGAAGGCGCAGGACTATTGGGTCGCGAACGTCCACGACCCCTCGATCACCGTGTTCCGGCCGAGCGCGCGGCACAGCAACGGCGCCGCTATCGTCATCTTCCCCGGCGGCGGACATAGATTGCTGGTCTGGACCAACGAGGGGGTGAATTTCGGCCGCGCCCTCAATCGCTACGGCATCACCGTATTCGTGGTGAAATACCGCCTCGCCAACGAGGAGGGCTCGACCTACGAGGTCGAGCGCCATGCCGGCGCCGACGCCCGCCGCGCCATTCGCTGGGTGCGCGCTCACGCCGCGGAATATGGGATCGACCCCGGCCGCGTCGGCGCAATGGGCTTCTCAGCGGGCGGCGAGCTGGTGACGATGATCGCCGACAACCCCGAGCCGCCGGCCGGCCGGGCTCCGGCGGACCCGGTCGACCGCCTCAGCGCGCGGCCCGATTTCCAGATCCTCGTCTTCCCCGGACCCAGGGGCATTCCGGCGAAGGCTGCCGACACGGCGCCGCCCGCCTTCCTCACCGCCGGCTCGCTCGACGATTGCTGTGCGGGGCCGACCCTCGCCCTCTACGAACAGCTCCGGAAAGCCGGCGTATCGGCCGAGCTCCACATGTTCGCCGGCGCCGGCCACGCCTTCAACCTCGACGAATCCGACCGGATGTCGATCATCCACTGGCCCGACCGCCTCGCCGACTGGCTCGCCGACGGCGGCTGGCTCGACGCCTCTAGCGCGCGCGCGAGTCCGCCGGCCGCGCCTTAGCCGGCGGCGCCGGGTCGCCGTAGAGGATGCCGCGGCCGTCGGTCGCCACGTAGACGCGGCCCCAGCGGCGCGGATCCCCCGAGACGGTGCGGAAGCGCAGGCCCCATTGGTGGCGGTCGTCGTTGATCCGGAGCCAGTTCGCGCCACCGTCGTCCGAGCGCCAGACGCCGCGCACGCCGGCCTTCGCGGCGATGGCGTAGAGGGCGGGATAGGCGCTCCCCTCCCCGCCCTTGCCGAGGCCGAACTTCTCCACGGCGATGTCCTCCCCGCTCTGGAGGCGGAAGGCCGTGCCGCCATTGCCGCTGTGGTAGAGCCGCCCCCCCACCCGCAGCCAAAGGTCCCCTGCCCGCAACGGGTTGGCGATGAGCGGCGCCGGGTCCTCGCGGCCACGCGGCTTGGCGGCGGTGAGATCGCGCGGCAGGCCGGCCGCGGGTGCGGGGGCGAAGGAGCGGCCGCCGTCGCGGCTGACGAGCAGGCGCCCACCGGCGAAGTCGAGGGCGTAGAGGCGGGACGGGTCGACCTTGTCGGCGATGACCCGGACATTCTCCGGGAGCCCGCGCGGGGCGAACCAGCTCGCGCCGCGATCCGCGGTCGCCATCGGAATCGGGGTTGAGACAACGAACAGCGCCCCGTCGGCGGAGACGTCGATCGGATAGTGGCCGCGCAGATCGTATCGCCGCGGCTCTTCCTTTCCGACCCGCATCGGCGGGACGCGGAGCGGCTGCCAGGTGCGGCCGCCGTCGCCGGACCAGGCGAGCGAGGCGCCGCTCTGCGGCTGCTCGGCATGGAGGGTGCCGCTGCGCACCACCACCTGCGGCCTCAGCCCGGCATAATCGAGATTGTTGGTGTTGGAGAGGCGCGGGTTGAGGTGCATGCGCGGCGGCGACACGTCCAGCCGCTCGTGGACGAACCCCGCAATGTCGCCGAAGCCGGAGATGAGAGGCGCGCCGCCGGTCGGGCTGGTGAGGGTGATGACGGCGGTCTGCTCGATGCCGCGCACCCACGGCTTCCAGAGCATCTGGCCCTTCTTCTTCCGTGCCTGATCGGTGCGATAGACGGTCGCGCCGGTCGTGTAGGCTAAGGTGTCGCTGTCGAACGGATCGATGGCGAGGCCCGCGGTCCAGTGGCCGAATTCGGCTTCCTCGCCGCCCCAGAGCAGGAAGGGCGACATCGAGACGTCGCGGCGGCTGCGGCCGCGCAGGTCGCTCCAGGTCGCGCCGTAATCGTCGCTCACCCAGATCGTGTCGCCGGGGTGCCACCGGTCGACGCTGGAGACGGCGAGGCGGCCCGGCCGCCGGCGATCGACGCTGAGGCCCATATAGCCGCCCTCGCCGCC
>DASVVY010000200.1:0-6701 GCA_036386335.1 Allosphingosinicella sp.
GAGGTGGCGCTGCGGGCGGCATTCGTCGCGGCGATGGCGGGGATGCAGGTCGCCCTGGTCTGCCCGACGACGCTCCTCGCCCGCCAGCATTACCAAAATTTCAAGGAGCGCTTCCACGGCTTCCCGATCGAGATTGGCCGCCTCTCGCGCCTCGTGCCGCCAAAGGAGGCGAAGGAGACGCGCGAGGGGATCGCGGCGGGCAAGACCGATATCGTCATCGGCACCCACGCGATCCTGGCCAAGGGCGTCGAATTCAAGAATCTCGGCCTCGTCATCGTCGACGAGGAGCAGCGATTCGGCGTCACCCACAAGGAGCGGCTGAAGTCGCTCCGCTCCGACGTGCACGTGCTGACGCTCACCGCGACTCCGATCCCGCGGACGCTTCAGATGGCGATGTCGGGCCTGCGCGAGCTCTCCGTCATCCAGACGCCGCCGGTCGACCGGCTGGCGGTGCGGACGTACGTGATGCCGTGGGACCCGGTGGTGGTGCGGGAGGCGCTGCTCCGGGAGCATTACCGCGGCGGCCAGACCTATTTCGTCGCCCCCCGGGTCGCCGACCTGCCCGACCTGGAGCAATTCCTGCGCGACGAAGTGCCGGAGGTGAATTTCGTCACCGCCCACGGCCAGATGGCGCCGACCGAGGTCGAGGAGAAGATGTCGGCCTTCTACGACCGCAAGTATGACGTGCTGCTGTCGACCACGATCGTCGAGAGCGGCCTCGACATTCCGTCGGCCAACACGCTCATCGTTCACCGCGCCGACCGCTTCGGCCTCGCCCAGCTCTACCAGCTGAGGGGCCGCGTCGGCCGCGCCAAGACGCGGGCCTATTCCTATCTCACGACGCCCGCGACGCGGACGGTAACGGAAGCTGCGGACAAAAGGCTGCAGGTGCTCGCGAACCTCGAATCGCTCGGCGCGGGCTTCCAGCTTGCCAGCCACGACCTCGACATACGCGGTGCCGGCAATCTGCTCGGCGACGAGCAATCGGGGCACATCAAGGAGGTCGGCTTCGAACTCTACCAGTCGATGCTGGAGGAGGCGATTCTCGAGGCGAGATCGGGCGGCAAGCTCAAGGCGGACGAAGGCTTCTCGCCCCAGATCACGGTCGACGCGCCGATCCTCATCCCCGACGAATACGTCCCCGACCTCGACTTGCGAATGGGCCTCTACCGCCGCATGAACGAGTTCGAGGCGCCGGCGGAGATCGAACCGTTCGCCGCCGAGCTGATCGATCGCTTCGGCAGGCTGCCCGCCGAGGTCGACAACCTCCTCAAGGTCATCGAGATCAAATTGAACTGCCGGAAGGCCTGCGTGGTGAAGCTCGACGTTGGCGCGAAGGGCGCGCTCGTCCACTTCCACAACAATCATTTCCCCGACCTCGAGGGGCTGATCGCCTACGTCCAGCGCCTCAAGGGGACGGCCAAGCTCCGGCCCGACAGCAAGCTCGTCATCGCACGCAACTGGCCGGACCCGGCGAGCCGCATCAACGGCGCGCTACAGCTCTCGCGCGGACTGGCGCGGATCCTGGGCTAAAGCGCGAAGGAGTCCAGCAGCCCCAACGTGACCTGGTCGACGGGCGCAGCGTCCAGGCGCACGCGCTGCCAGGCCCGCCGCGCCTCGTCCGGCGGAGGCGAGGCAAGGCGCCAGCGGAGGAGGATCGTGCGCAGGATGCGGCGGTCGAGCTCGGGGCGGCCGCTCGTCCCCAGGAGCCTCGCCCGATCCACCCACCCACGACCATCGACCCGAACGCAGGCGAAGAACGGCTCCTGGCGCGGGCCGTACGGATCGTAGCCGTCGGGCAGCGGAGCCTGATCGAGATCGATCGAGCGCGCCGTCCCCTGCGGCTCGGGGCAGTCCTGGTTCAGATCGGCCGGGGCGTCTGGCCACTGCTGCGCGGAGGCATTCTGGAGGAACGGCCGCCAGACCTGCACGAAGTAGATCGCAGGTTGGGCTTCGTAGGGAGGTCCGCCCCCGCCGCCCGGTCCGGATTGGTTGGTGCTCGTCGCGATGAGCAAGAGGAGGAACGCATTGACTGCGCCGGAACCCCATGCGCTGAGAGCCTTCTCGAAAGCCATGATATGTTATTACATCTGGACGCTGCGGCGTCAATGCCGCGCGAGCTCCCATCGCCTTGTGATCTCACGTTCGCGGCTGCAGCGGCTTCACGTAGAGGCGCTCGCGGATCCAGCGGCTGGCGAGCAGCTTCACCCCGGCGGTGACCGGGCGTCCGGCATGGAGGGCGAGCGGGTCAGGCTGCCCGCCGGGAAGCGTGTTGCGGAAGACGATCGCGTCGCCCTTGCGGCCCTTGACGGCGAGGCCGGTCTCGACGAACGCCGTCTCGCCGCCCTGATACCCTTCGTTGAGGTAGACGAGCGCGGTCGCGATGCGCTGGTTATCGACCCCGGGAAGCGCGTCGTGGTGCGGGCGATATTCCTGGCCCGGCTGGTAGCGCAGGACCTGCATCGGCTCGCCCTGCCCCACCTCTGTCCCGGTGGCGGCGGCGAGACGGCGGTTCAGCGCGCGGATCGCGGGGTCCTCGACTGCCCAGTAGATGGTGGAGCCGTGCGCCGTGCGAGAGGCATGCTCATGTTCCTCGTACGTCGTGACGTCGACCACCTGCGTCCGCTGGAAGCGCGGCTCGGCGACGAGCACCAGATAATCGCATTCCGCTGCCGTGAAGAGCTGCGGAAAGAGCAACACGTCCGGCCGCTCGCTGAGCGTGCGGGGCGGCGGCAGCCGCAGCGGGTCCCCCCGCGCGTTAAGCTTCATCCGCTCCAGCAGAGAGAGAGCTTCCCGGCGCCCTGGATGGCTCCGGGCCTCCCGGCGAAGGCGCCTCAGCGCCTCACCCCAGTCGGCGGGACCCCCGATGCCGCAGGCGAGAAGATTGGTATAGAAGATGCCGCTGGGACCATGCCCCGCCTGCTCCGCCTGGCGATAAAGCGCACGCCCCCCCGCCAGGTCCTGCTCCATGCCGATGGCGGCGAGCTTCCAGTCCGCGAGGGTGAAGAGGGCGCCGGGATGGCCGGCCTCCACCAAGCGGTTGACGATCAGCAGCGCCTCGGGATGCCGCCCCGCCCGAGCGAGTGCGAAAGCCTCGCGCAGCAATGAATCGCCCGGATGCACGGCGGCTCATCTGCCATCCCGCCTCCGTCGGCGCTAGCTGGATTTGACTCAGCCGAGCTTCACCACTTCCGAGGCTTCAGCGGCCTTTTCCTCCCACACCGCCTCACGATGCATCTCGAACGTGCCGTCGGCGGCGGCGAGGCTCCAGACGCCGACGATCGAATTGCCATCGGCCGAGACGCGGCCGACATAATCGACGGCATGGGCGGCGTCGCTGGCGCCGTCATAGGCCTTGGTGAAATCTACAGAGCTTCTCTCGCGGCTGCCCGACAGCACCGACTCCAGGCTGTCGCTGGAGGCGCCCATCGTGTTCGGCTCGATGATCGTGCCGGCGAGCGCGCCGTCACGATCCTCGATCCGCGCCAGGAACGGCGTCGTCGGGAGGCGCCCTCCCGGATAGGCATAGCTCCCCATCCACAGGCCGCTGATGTTGACGGCTGCGGCGCCGCTCACGCTTCCAGCAGCTCCACGAGCCTCCCCGCATCGACCGGCTGCGAGCAGAGGAACCCCTGATAGAGGGTGCAGCCCTCGCGGGCGAGAAGCGCGAGCTGCTCGTCCGTCTCGACTCCCTCTGCGACCACTTCCAGGCCGAGCGAGCGCGCCATGTCGATGACGCTGCGGACCACCACCTGGTCCCGCGCGGAACCGGTAATGTCCTCGCATAGCCTCTTGTCGATCTTGAGATAATCGAGCGGCAACGCCTTGAGGTAGGCGAGGCTCGAGTAACCGGTGCCGAAATCGTCGATGGCCACTCGAAGGCCGCCTTGGCGGAGGCCGGCCAGCAAGGTGCCGGCGGCGGCGAGGTCCTCGATGAGGCCGCTCTCGGTGACTTCGACCGTGAGTCGCGAGCGGTCGAAGCCGCTTTCGTCCACCAAGCGGAGGAACTGACCCGCGAAGCCGGGGCGGATGATGTCCGCCGCGGTGATGTTGACCGACAGGCGCAGCCCGGCGAGCACGCCCGGCCAGGCGGCGGCGGCGGTCACCGCCTTGCGCTGAACGTGGTCGGAGAGCTGCGCGAGGTAGTCGGAGCGCTCCGCGACGTTGAACAGCGTGGTCGCGCCGAGCTCGCCGAATTCCGGGTGGCGCCAGCGGGCGAGCGCCTCGACGCCGACGATTCGGCGGTTGGCGATCGACACCTGCGGCTGGAACAATATCTCGATCTCGTCCTGGTCGAGCGCGCGGCGCAGGTCGATCTCGAGGCGGTCGCCGAGCGCATTGTCGCTGGCGGCGCCGGCATCGAGCACCCGCACCGGGCCCGCGTCGGCCGCCTTGGCCTCGGCGAGGGCGACGCTGGCCCGGCGGAGGAGCGACGCCGCGTCGTCGCCCGCCTCGGCGGCGACGACGCCGGCCCGGCTGCCGAGGGTGATGACGTGATCGCCCGACATGAAGGGGCGCCCGATCGCTTCGACCAGCTGGCCCGCGACGAAGCGGCCTTCCGAGAGGCTGGTAGGCGCCCCGAGCAGGATCGCGAACTCCGCCCCGCCGACCCTCGCCACTAGGCGCCGACGGCCGTCGGCGTCGAGCAGGCGCTCGATCCGGCGCGCAGCGGCCTGAAGCACGGAGTCGCCGGTCGCGCGCCCGAAGGCGGCGTTGATCGCGTCGAACCGGCTGACGGCGAGCAGCAGCACCACCGCCCTCGGCTCCGCCTCGCCGCTCGCCAGCTGAAGGTCCAGCCAGGCGCGCGCCGCGCGGCCGTCACGCGCGCCGGTCATCGCGTCGCGCGACTGGGCGGCGGCGCCGTCCATGGGCACGATCGCTTCGGTCCGGCCGACCACGGCCCCCTCTCCCTCCACCCTCAGGTGGTGGGCGAGGCGGGCCCCTTCCGTCTCGACGTCGGCATGGGCGAAGGCGGTGGAGTGGCCGGTGGCGAGTAGCCGGTCGACCGCGCCGCGCGCGGCCTTGCGCCCGTCGGGATCGAGCTTGCGGAACAGCTCCATCAGGCTGATCCTTTGCCCCTCCTCGTCGCCGAGGCCCGCGCGGCGCGCCAGGGCGGGGCTCAGCTCCACCGTAGAGGAGCCCGGTTGCCAGCGCCACGAGGCGCCGCGCTCGTCCCCCGGCTGCCGGAAGGGCCGCCGCGAGCCTGCCCGCTCCGCGTGCCGCTGCGCGAACTGCACCGCCTGGAGAAACTGGTGCTCGCTGAACGGGCTCACGAGGAAATGTGTGGCGCCGGCGGCGTAGAGGTCCTCCAGCGCTTCCTCGTCGGTGCGGGAGAGGAGGACGAGCAGGGCCCCCGCATTCGTCTCGACCGCATCGGCGAGCGCGCGCACCCCTTCCCGTCCTTCGGCAAGCGCACCGCGGGCATCGAGCACCGCCACCGCCGCCGCCGACGAGACGAAGCGGCTCTCCGCATTCTCGCTGCGCCGGGCGGCGATCGGCTGCCAGCCCGCCCGCTCCGCCATCGCGGTCAATTCGTCGCGGTGGCGGAAGGACAGGATGAAGAGCGGCGAACCGCCCGCAGCGGCCATGATCGTTGCTCCTCGAGGGGGCGGTGAAGGCGCGATTAGGCTAGCGTCAGCGCTCCGCGTCAACAATCGGTTTAGAGGGCGGTGTTCCGGTGCGGAACAGAGCGCGGCCGCGCCCATGCCTTGCCGCCGGGCCGCGGCGGCCCTAGCAAGCGGCCATGGCAGCCTTCGCCGACACGCCCACCGCGCTCCTCGCCTCTTCGGCCGAGGCCGCGCAGGCGGCGGAGGCGGCGCTACGCGAGAGCCTTGCCTTCGTCCCGCTGGAGGAGGCGGAGCGCGTGGTCGCCCTCGGCGGCGACGGCTTCCTCCTCCACACGCTGCACGAGATGCTCGAGCGCCGCCGGATCCTTCCCGTGTTCGGGATGAACCGCGGGACGGTCGGCTTCCTGATGAACGAGTGGCGGGTCGAGGACCTCGAGCAGCGGCTGGAGGCGGCGAAGGCGGTCTCGGTGGCGCCATTGAGGATGGACGCGGTGACCGTGCGCGGCGAGGAATACAGCCACTTCGCGATCAACGAGGTCTCGCTGCTGCGCGAGACCCGGCAGACGGCGCAGGTCGAGGTGTCGGTGAACGACCGCGTCGTGCTGCCGCAGCTCATCTGCGACGGCGTGCTCGTCGCCACGCCCGCCGGCTCGACCGCCTACAACCTCTCCGCCCAAGGGCCGATCCTTCCGCTCGGCGCGAACCTCGTGGCGCTGACGCCGATCAGCCCCTTCCGCCCTCGCCGATGGCGCGGCGCGCTCATCCCCGACGAGTTCCGGATCCGCTTCCGCGCGCTCGATCCGACCAAGCGTCCCGTCTCCGCCGTCGCCGACCAGCTCGAGGTCCGCGAGATCGCGACGGTTGACGTCCGCATCGAGCGCTCCTGCGCCCTCACGCTCCTCTTCGACCCCGAGCATGCGCTCGACGAGCGGATCACGATGGAGCAGTTCGCCGTCTGAAAAAGCGGCGGCCAAGCGCTTGCACCGCCTGAAAACATGCTGCTATAGGCCCGCCTCGCCCGAGCGGCCTGGTCATTCCGGCGTGGCGCAGCGGTAGCGCAGCGGACTGTTAATCCGTTGGTCGTAGGTTCGAATCCTACCGCCGGAGCCACCAGGCACGTCGCGGGGCTTCCCC
>DASVVY010000201.1:0-3034 GCA_036386335.1 Allosphingosinicella sp.
CGCCCGCCTTGCACCTCGAAGCAATTGTGGCCGGCGAAATAGGGCCGCGACCAGCCGCCTTCCGCCGCCCGCTCGGCCAGGCCGGCGGCGACGTCGAGCCGCGCCAGGGCGTCGGCGGCGGCGGCGATCGGCTCGGCCCGCGCCAGCGCCGCCTCGATCAGCTCCTCCAGATGGGCGGCCTCCGCGGCGAGGGCGTGGGCGCCGGCCTGGCCGACCCGCGTCGCCTGCTCGTGGAGATCGGGCGCGTTGAAGCGGACCACCCCCGCCAGCGTCTGGCGGTGGGTGAAGCCCGATTCGGCCGTCATCAGCCGATCGGCGTTCTTCGCCGGGACCTCGATATGATAGCCCAGGACGCCGTTGTGGCGGATCTTAAGCGCCTGGATGCCTGTCTGCTGGCGGTAGCGCGTCTCCAGGGCCGCAATGGCGCGCCGCCCCTCGCCGCCGGTGGCGCGGAGGTCGTCGAGCGCGGCGTCATAGCCTTCCGCGATATAGCCGCCCTGGGCGGCGTCGATCGGCGGCGAGGGGACCAGGGCGCGCGACAGGAGGTCGACCAGTTCGCCATGGCCGGTGAGGGACGGCAGCAGCGTCTCGAGCAGCGGGGGCCTGTCGGGCAGCGCCGCCAGCCGCGTGTGGAGGCGGCGCGCCTGGTCGAGCCCGTCGCGCAGCTGGCCGAGGTCGCGGGGGCAGCCCCTCCCCGCCACCAGCCGGCCGAGCGCTCGGCCGATGTCCGGGAGCGCCTTGAGCTGCCGCCGCAGCGTCTCGCGGGCGCCGGCGTCGCGCTCGAACAGGCCGACGAGGTCGAGCCGCGCCTCGATCGCGGCGCGGTCGAGCAGAGGGGCGCCGATGTCGGCGGCGAGCAGCCGGGCGCCGGCGCCCGTCACCGTCCGGTCCACCGCGGCGAGCAGGCTGCCGGCACGGCCGCCCGAGGCGGACACGGTCAGCTCAAGGCTTTCGCGGGTGGCCGCGTCGATCATCATGTGGTCGCCCGCGGACCTCACCACCGGCGGTCTGAGGAACGGGAGCGAATCGCGGGCGACCTCGTCGAGATAGGCGAGCAGCCCGCCCGCCGCCGCGAGCGCCGCCCGGTCGAAGGCGCCGAAGCCGTCGAGGGTCGCCACGCCGAAGCGCTCCTTCAGGCGCCTCTCGGCCGAGACGCTGTCGAAGCCGGTCCGCCTCTCCTGGTCGATCACCTCCGCCGCCGACAGCCGCGCAAGCTCGGCGTCGAGCGCCCCCGGCGGGGCCGAGCCGAGCTCGAACCGGCCGGTCGAGACGTCGGTCGCGGCGAGGCCGCACCGGTCCCCGACCCGCGCCACGGCCACCAGCCAGTTGGCGGCGCGCGAATCTAGCAGAGCCTCCTCGGTCAGCGTGCCGGCGGTGACCACCCGGACGATCGCGCGATTGACCACCGACTTCGACCCACGCTTCTTCGCCTCCGCGGGGCTCTCGGTCTGCTCGGCGATGGCGACGCGGAAGCCGCCCTTGATCAGCCGCGCGAGATAGGCCTCAGCGGCGTGGATCGGCACGCCGCACATCGGGATGGGCTCGCCCTCATGCTCGCCGCGGGCGGTGAGGGCGATGTCGAGGCATTGCGCGGCCTGCTTGGCGTCCTCGAAGAAGAGCTCGAAGAAGTCGCCCATCCGGTAGAAGAGCAGGCAATCGGGCGCCTCGGCCTTGAGCGCGAGATACTGCGCCATCATGGGCGTCGGGCCGCCGCTCGCGCTCACATCTCTCTTCGCCTGCGTGGCCATGCGGCGAAGGTAGAGGCTCGCGAGCGGAATCGGAACCGTGTTGATGGCCGGATGAGCCCGCTTGCCCCTTTTTGCGTTGAGGTCCTAGAGGGCGGCCGGAAAACGGAAGAGGCGACACGCGATGAGCGAAGGCAGCAACGTCAAATTCTCCGAACAGGAGGCCTTGCTTTTCCACTCCCAGGGGCGGCCGGGGAAGATCGAGATCATCGCTTCGAAACCGATGGCCACGCAGCGTGATCTCAGCCTCGCTTACTCTCCCGGCGTCGCCGTCCCGGTCCGCGCCATCGCAGAGGATCCGGGCACCGCCTACGATTATACCGCCAAGGGAAACCTCGTCGCCGTCATCTCGAACGGCACCGCGATCCTCGGCCTCGGCAATCTCGGCGCGCTCGCATCGAAGCCGGTGATGGAAGGCAAGGCGGTGCTGTTCAAGCGCTTCGCCGACGTCGACGCCATCGATCTAGAGGTCGACACCGAGGACACGGACGCCTTCATCAATGCGGTCGCGCTGCTCGGGCCGAGCTTCGGCGGCATCAACCTGGAGGACATCGCCGCCCCCGCCTGCTTCATCATCGAGCAGACGCTGCGGGAGCGGATGAACATCCCCGTCTTCCACGACGACCAGCACGGCACCGCGATCATCACCGCCGCCGGCCTGATCAACGCCTGCCACCTCACCGGCCGCTCCCTCAGGGACGTCAAGGTGGTGGTGAACGGCGCCGGCGCCGCCGCTATCGCCTGCACCGAGCTGATCAAGGCGATGGGGGTCAGGAACGACCATGTCATCATGTGCGACCGCAAGGGCGTGATCTGGACCGGCCGGCCCGAGGGGATGGACCAGTGGAAGTCCGCCCACGCGGCCGAGACCGAGGCCCGCACGCTTGAGGAGGCGCTGGTCGGGGCGGATGTCTTCCTCGGCCTCTCGGCGGCCGGCGCGCTGAAGCCGGAGATGGTCGAGGCGATGGCGGACCGGCCGATCATCTTCGCCATGGCCAACCCGGACCCGGAGATCATGCCGCCCGACGCCAAGCAGGTGCGCCCCGACGCGATCGTCGCCACCGGCCGCTCCGACTTCCCCAACCAGGTCAACAACGTCCTCGGCTTTCCCTTCATCTTCCGCGGCGCGCTCGACGTGCGCGCCACGACGATCAACGACGCGATGAAGATCGCCGCGGCCGAGGCCCTTGCGGACCTCGCCCGCCAGCAGGTGCCGGAGGAGGTCGCCGCGGCCTATGGCGGCAAGGCGCACACCTTCGGCGCCGACTATATCATCCCGGCCCCGTTCG
>DASVVY010000202.1:0-1825 GCA_036386335.1 Allosphingosinicella sp.
CCGCGACCATCACCGCGCGGAAGACCTCGATCTGCCGCGCGCTCATGCGCCTCGGGCCGCGCGCCCGGACCGGATGCTCGCCGCTCGCCACGGCGCTACCTAGCAAAGTCCGGCGCCGGAGTGCCGGGGTTTCTGAGACGCGCGGGGGGTCCCGCCTGCGCCGGCTCCGCCCTGCTTACCAGCTGTGGCGGAACCGCCTACTACACGTCCGCTCTCCGCCGAGAAGACCCCATGCAGGTGGGCGGCGGCCTGATTCCGTAGGCTGAGGTCGCTGCCAACTCAGCATCGGAGGCGATTGATGTCTTCCACCGTCGCGCGCGCGTATCCCGCCCAAACTGCTGCCGGCCCCGATCTCGCCACGCTGTTCGTGTCGCTCGAACTGAGCAAATCGAAGTGGCTGGCGACGGTCCTGTCGCCGGGTGGCGACAAGATGTCCCGGCACGTCGTGGCCGCGGGCGACTGGAACGCCCTCCTCGGGCTCCTGCTGCGGGCGAAGGCCAAGGCGGAGGCACGCCTCGGCAAGCCGGTCGGGATCACGGCGATCCACGAGGCCGGCCTCGACGGCTTCTCGGTGCACCGGATGCTCGAGAAGAATGGCGTCGAGAGCCATGTCGTGGATCCCGCTTCCATCGCCGTCCCCCGGCGCAAGCGGCGGGCCAAGAGCGACCGGATCGACGGCGAGACGCTGCTCCGCACGCTGCTGGCCCACAAGCGCGGCGAGCCTCGGGTCTGCTCGATGGTCGTGCCGCCAAGCCCTGAGGACGAGGACCGCAGGCGGCTCTCGCGGGAGCGGCACACGCTCGTCTCGGAACGGGTTCAGCACACTAACCGGATCCGCGGGATGCTCATGGCCGAGGGCATCGCGGACTATGATCCGCTGCACCAGGACCGACGCGGGCGGCTTGACGCGCTGCGCACCGCCGATGGGCGCTCCCTGCCGCCCCACCTCAAGGCTCGCATCCTCCGCGAGATCGAACGGACCGAGGTCCTCCTGCGCCAGATCGCCGAAGTCGAGGCGGAGCGCGACGCGCTGCTGCGACTGGAGCGGGAGGCCGCCGCGGCTCCGCTCCTCACGCGGCTCAAGGGGATCGGCGCCGAGTTCGCCAGCGTGCTCCGGTTCGAGGCCTTCTTCCGCCGCTTCGACAACCAGCGCCAGCTCTCGGCCTTCGCTGGCCTGGCGCCCAGCCCGTGGAAGAGCGGCCGGATCGACCGCGAGCAGGGGATCTCCCAAGCGGGCAACCCGCGCTTGCGCACGACCGCCATCGAGCTCGCGTGGATGTGGCTGCGCCACCAGCCGGGGTCGGCCTTGAGCCGCTGGTTCCGCGATCGCGTCGGCGCCGAGCGCGGCCGTGCCCGGCGGGTCACCATCGTGGCCCTCGCCCGCAAATTGCTCGTGGCACTTTGGCGGTACGCGACGCAGGGCGTGATCCCGGACGGCGCGGTGATGAAGGCGGGCTGAGCGAGGTGCCGACGACGCGCCGACGGAACAGGATCCACGGGGCCTGATCAGCCCCGTCGGATGCGGGGTGGGCGGACCGCGCCATAGCATCGCTGCGACACGCCGCTCAGAAGAATGGTTCTGCCCGTCCCGAGCCCGATGACCTCGTGCATGAGGGAGCTTGGTGTCAGCCGCTCCGGGCGGCGACCGGATGTAAGTTGATGCGGCCATGGCGCCGCATGGGAACATGGGCTCGGTCCTCGCGGTCTGACGACACGATTATGGCGCCATCCCAGGAAGGGGATCATCGTCTGGGAACATTCGGCAGGGACGAACTCCCCCTTGACTCTCCACATGTAAGCTATGGGGCAGCGGCGAGGTGAAGGA
>DASVVY010000203.1:0-3791 GCA_036386335.1 Allosphingosinicella sp.
CTGACCTCGGGCCCGATCGGCCGGACCCTTCTCGCCTTCGCCATGCCGACGCTCGTCTCGAGCGTGCTCCAGTCGCTCAACGGATCGATCAACGCGATCTGGGTCGGCCGTTTTCTCGGCGAGGACGCGCTCGCCGCCACGTCCAACGCCAATATCATCATGTTTCTGCTGATGGCGTTCGTGTTCGGGTTCGGCATGGCCTCCACCATCCTCATCGGCCAGGCGTTCGGACGCCGCGACGTGGAGGAGGGGCGCCGCGTGATCGGCACGGCCATCGGATCGTTCGTGCTCGTGGCGGTGGCGATCGGCGCGATCGGATGGCTCGCCGCGCCCGCATTGCTTCGGCTGTTGGCAACGCCGGCCGACGCGGCGCCGCTGGCGCTTGCCTACCTGCGGGTCATCTTCATCGCCATGCCGGGCGCGCTGCTGACGGTGCTGCTGATGATGGGGCTGCGCGGCAGCGGGGACGCGATGACGCCGCTCTGGTTCATGATCGTCTCGGTGGTGCTCGACAGCGGCCTCAACCCGCTCTTCATCCGCGGCTTCGGCCCGGTGCCGGCGTTGGGCATCGCCGGCTCGGCGACGGCGACGGTCATCGCGAACTACGTCAGCCTCACCGCGATGCTGGTCTACATCTACGGGCGCGACCTGCCGCTGCGCCTGCGCGGACGCGAGCTGCGCTACCTGCGGCCGGACCCGGCGCTGCTCAGGACCATCGTCGCCAAGGGCCTGCCGATGGGCCTGCAGATGATCGTCATCTCCTCCTCCGCGCTCGCCTTGGTCGGGCTGGTCAACCGGGAGGGCGTCCACACCACCGCCGCCTTCGGCGTGGCGATGCAGCTGTGGACCTATCTCCAGATGCCGGCGATGGCGCTCGGCGCCGCGGTGAGCGCGATGGCCGCGCAGAATATCGGCGCCGGCCGGTGGGAAAGGGTGGGGTCGATCACCCGGTCGGGCATCCTCTACCATTTCGCGATCACGGGCGTCCTCGTCGTCCTGCTCGCGATTGCGGACCGGCCGGCGCTCGCCTTGTTCCTCGGCGGCGACAGCGCGGCCCTGCCCATCGCGCAGCACATCCAGCTGCTCGCCACCTGGAGCTTCCTGCTGTTCGGGATCACCCTCGTCATCTTCGGGACCGTGCGGGCGAACGGCGCGGTCATCGGGCCGCTCATCATCCTCGCCATCGGCCTGCTGCCGGTGCGCTTCGGCTTCGCTCTGGGCGCCTATCCGTGGCTGGGCGCGGACGCGCTCTGGCTGAGCTTTCCGGTCAGCTCGCTGGCCAATGTCAGCATGGCTATCGCCTTTTACCTCCACGGCGGCTGGCGCCGGAGCAGGATGGATCCCGCCACGCCGCCCCCGGGCCCGGAAGAATGCATCGAGGAAGCCAACGCCGCGACGGAGCCCGGGGGCCGGCTCAATCCGTCGGGCTAGCCGGAACCACCACCTCGATCGCGCACTGGGCGATCTCGACGGTGGCGGGAGTCTTCGCCGTCACCTCGCCGTCGATCGAGATGCGTTGCCGCGGCCGGGCGTCGATGCGCAGGCGCGGGGCGTGGAATTCGACCGTGGTCGCTTCCCGCGCCGGCAGCTTCCAATATTTGGCGACCCAATCCCAGACCAGCCGCAGCGTGCTCCGCCCGGTCACCGCCTGGACGACGATCTCGCCGCTGTCGAGCCGCGCTCCTTCGACCAGCTCCACCCCGCCATGGTAGCTGCCGTTGGCGATCCGCACCTCGGTCGCCCAGACCGTCTCCTGCCGGTCGCCGAAATCGACGGTCAGGCGGAAGGCGTGGAAGCGGACCAGGCACCATATCGCCCACATCAGGTAGCCGACGCGGCCGAGATAGCGCTTCAGCTTGTGCGGCACCCCCTCGCCGATCATCGGGGAGAGGCCCATGGCCGCGCAATTGGCGAAATAGTCGCCGTTGAGCACGCCCAAGTCGACCCGGCGCCGCTGCCCGGTGGCGATCGTCCGGACCGCCCCGTCGAGGTCGAGCGGGATGCCGAGCGTGCGGGCGAAGCTGTTGGCGGTGCCGAGCGGCAGCAGCGCGAAGACGCAGTCGCGGTCCACCACCTCGTCCACCGTGTAGGAGAGGGAGCCGTCGCCGCCGCCGACGATCACCATCGGCGCGCCGCTGCGCACCGCCTCCTTGACCGTCGGCACGAGCCGCTTCGGATCCTTGACCGCATGGGAGGCGATCAGCCGCACCCCCGCTTCCTCCAGCTTCGCCACGGCCTCATCGAACAGCGCCTGCCCCTTGCGGGAATGGGCGTTGACGACGAGGACGGCTTCCGTGGGGACTGGGTTACGCGGCGGCACGCCCCATCGAACCCGCGAGGGGCTCGAAAGTGTCCCGACGTCCGCTGCGCGCCCTCAGAGCGTGGTGTCGGCGAGGTTGGACTTGTACTTGGTGTTGGTCTGCCGGTCGGTCATCTCGATGTAGATCCAGCTCGGCGGCACCACCCCTTCCTCCATAGCGAACCAGATCTTGCCGAGGTTCTGCGGATCGCCGAGCGCGCAGAAGCCGTAGAGGCGCTGCCCCGTCTGGTTGAAGACGTCGACCCAGGTGCGCGAGGAATTGTGGTTGAGCCCGCAGGGCGGCAGGTTCGGCGCGGCGGCGAACATGTCGGCCGGGTAGAGCTCCTTGTTGAAGACGTCGTAGCGATAGCGGACCCAGTCCTTGCCGTTCGCGGTATAGTGTTCCTGTCCAATGAGATAGAGGATGGGCTTCGGGGGCGCCGGGCTCTGCGCGTCGGCCGCGGTGAGCGCCGCCGAGGCGGACAAGAGAGAAGCTAGCGCGACCACGATGTTCCTGGGCTTCATCGACCGTCTCCCACTATCGTTTCGAAGGCGTTTATGTCCTCGTCTTCACTCCACTGATGCTCGACCTTCTCAGAATGCCATCGATTGTGGAAATTCTCAAGCGAGCTTCGGCTCGTCCTCGCCGCTTTTCACGCCGGGTGCCGGGCGCTAGTAGCGCGGGCATGACGTTCGCCGCTTTTCCCGCCCTGCGCCTGCGCCGCACCCGGGCGGCGGCGTGGAGCCGGGCGCTGGTCGCCGAGACCCTGCTTACCCCCGCTGACCTGATCTGGCCGTTGTTCGTCACCGAAGGGGAGGGGGTGGAGGAGCCGATCGCGACCCTGCCCGGCGTCTCTCGCTGGTCGGTCGACCGGGTCGGGGACAAGGTGCGTGAGGCGCGCGAGCTCGGCATCCCCTGCATCGCCCTCTTCCCCAACACCCCGGCCGCGCTGCGCACCGAGGACGCGCGGGAGGCCCTCAATGCGGAAAACCTCATCTGCCGCGCGGTGCGGACGGCCAAGGACGCGGCGCCCGAAGTCGGGGTGCTGACCGACGTGGCGCTCGACCCCTACACCTCCCACGGCCACGACGGCGTCGTGAACGAGGCGGGCTACGTCCTCAACGACGAGACCTCCAGGCTGCTGGTCGAGCAGGCTTTGGTCCAGGCGGCGGCGGGCGCCGACATCGTTGCCCCTTCGGACATGATGGACGGCCGCGTCGGTGCGATCCGCCAGGCGCTGGAGCGCGAGGGGCATCTCAACGTCCAGATCATGGCCTATGCCGCCAAATATGCGAGCGCCTTCTACGGCCCTTTTCGCGACGCCGTCGGCTCGCGCGGGCTTTTGAAGGGCGACAAGAAGAGCTACCAGCTGGACCCGGCCAATGCCGAGGAGGCGCTGCGCGAGGTGGCGCTCGACCTTGCGGAGGGCGCCGACCATGTGATGGTGAAGCCGGGCCTGCCCTATCTCGACATCGTCCGGCGGGTGAAGGA
>DASVVY010000204.1:0-17153 GCA_036386335.1 Allosphingosinicella sp.
GTACCGGATCGGCTTCGGCGGCCGCAGCGCCGAGGCGCCGGCGCTGGTGATCGCCACCGGCGGCCCCTCGATCCCGAAGCTCGGCGCCACCGGCTTCGCCTATGAGCTCGCCCGCCGCTTCGGTCTCAAGGTGGTCGAGCCCCGCCCGGCCCTGGTCCCGCTGACTTTGCCCGCAGGGGAGGCGCTGTTCCGCTCCCTCTCGGGCGTCTCGACCGAGGTCGTCGCCTCCGCGGGCAAAGCGAGCTTTCGCGAAGCTGCCCTCTTCACCCACCGCGGCCTCTCCGGCCCCGCGATCCTCCAGGTGTCGAGCTTCTGGCGTCATGGCGAGGTCGTGCTGGTCGATTTCCTGCCGGACCTCGGCTCCGGTTGGCTAAAGGAGACGAAGCGGGCGCAGCCCCGCGCCACCTTGCGATCCACTCTGGGCCGGCACTTGCCAGACCGTCTCGCCGAAGCGCTCTTCGAGCGGCTCGACCTGCAGGGCGAACTCGCCAACCTCCCCGACCGCCGCCTGGACGAGGCCGAGCGCCGCCTCGCCGCCTGGCCCTTTCAGCCGAGCGGCACCGAGGGCTTCGCCAAAGCCGAGGTTACGGTCGGCGGCATCGCCACCGCCGGCCTCTCCTCGCGAACGATGGAGGCCCGCGCCGTCCCCGGCCTCTACGCGATCGGCGAGGCGGTCGACGTCACCGGCTGGCTCGGCGGCTACAATTTTCAGTGGGCGTGGGCGAGCGGCTGGGCGGCGGCCCAGGCACTCTGACCGCCCGGCTCAGGCGCCAAGCGTGTAGGCGCTGAAGTCGAGGTGGCTGAGCTGGGTTCCGGACGCCACCGATGCGAACAGCACCGCCGTGCCGGCGCCGCTGCCGTCCGCGTCATAATAGATGCGCCCGCTCCCCGCGTCGTAGACGATCCGGTCGTCCGCGTCCGCCGCCGCCGTCCCGGCGACGAAGGCCGAGGCATCGAGCGTGCCGTCCGTTCCGACCGCGCCGAACACCGAGCGGTCGAGCATGATCGTGTCGTCCGCGGCCGAGAAGTCGAGAATGCGGTCGACATTGCCGGTCGCGCTGAGCGCCGTGTCGAAGTGGAACGCGTCCTGCCCGGCGCCGCCTGTCAGCCGGTCGTTGCCGTTCCCGCCGAACAGGTGGTCGTCGCCCTCGCGCGCCGAGAGGCTGTTCACCGCGCCATTGCCGCGCAGGACGTTGGACAGGCTGTTGCCGGTCCCGTCGCTGGCGCCCGAGCCGGTGAGGGTGAGTTCCTCGATATACTGCCCGGCCAGGCTGAAGCCGACCGAGCTCAGCACGATGTCGGTGCCGCCGCCGTTCGCCTCGAAGACCAGGTCGCCGGCATTATCGACCACGTAGCTGTCGTTGCCCGCGCCGCCGCTCATCCGGTCCGCCCCGGCGCCGCCGTCGATCCGGTTGGCGGCCGAATTGCCCGAGATGCCGTTGGCGAGCGCGTTGCCGGTCCCGTCGATCGCGTTCCCGCCGGTGAGCACCAGGTCCTCGATATCCTGTCCGGCGAGGCTGAAGCCGACCGAGCTGCGCACGATGTCATGGCCGCCACCCGCCTGCTCGAAGACGAGGTCGCCGGCATTCTCGACATAGTACGTGTCGCTGCCGCCGCCGCCGCTCATCCAGTCCGCGCCTTCGCCGCCGTTCAGGACGTTCGCCGCGCCGTTGCCGACCAGCCGGTTGGCGAGGCTGTTGCCCGTGCCGGAGATTCCGTCGGCGCCGGTGAGAAGCAAGGTTTCGACGTGCTGGCCGGCGAGGCTGAAGCTTACGGAGCTGCGCACCGTGTCGTTGCCGCCGCCGGCCGCTTCGACGACTTTGTCGCCGATATTTTCGACCAGGTAGGTGTCGTCCCCGGCGCCGCCGCGCATCGTGTCGGCGCCGCCCGCGCCGTCGATCAGGTTGGCGGCCGAGTTGCCGGTGATCCGGTTGGGGAGCCCGTTGCCGGTGCCGCCGATCGCGGCATTGCCGGTGAGGACCAGGCTTTCGACATAGCGTCCCGCCAGGCTGTAGCTCACCGACGCGTAGACGGTGTCGTTGCCGCCGGTGGCGCTTCCCTCGACGATCTTGTCGCGGGCGTCGTCGATCACATAGAGGTCGTCGCCGTCGCCGCCGGTCAGGCGGTCGGTCCCGGCTCCGCCGTCGAGCATGTCGGCGCCCGTGCCGCCTTCGAGCACGTCCTCGCCAGCAGCGCCATCGAGCCGGTCGTCGCCGCCGTTCCCGGTAAGCGTGTCGTCGCGCGCGGTGCCCGTCAGGACGTCGTCTCCCTCGCCGCCGGCAAGGCTGACCCCATCGTCGTCGACGATCGTGCCCAGCGCGACCGGATCGGCGATGCCGTTCGCGCCGGTGGCATTCGTAAGGACGAGGCCGAGGACTTCGTCGCCTTCCGCGACGCCGTCGCCGGCGACGGTCAGCGTGACGGTGCGAGAGGTCTCGCCCTCCGCGAAGATGAGGGTGCCGGTCAGCGCCGTCCCCTGCGCCAGGTCTCCCGCCCCCGCGCCGCCGGCAAGGAACGCCACCCGATAATCGACGCTCGCCGCTCCCGTGCTGCCCTCGCTGCGGCGGACGGTGAAGACGATCTGGCTGCTGCCGCCCGCATCCGCTTCGACAACCGCCGCGTCGTCGACAGCGAAGCGCCCGTCGCCGTCGGGGGCGGGGAGCGCGTCCGGCGCAATGCTCATCGCGAGCAGCTGGCCGCCCTCGACCACCCGCGGGTCGGAGACCGAATAGTGCGCCTGGACGTCGAGCAGGAAGACCTTCTCGCCGCCGGTGGCGAGGAGGGCGCTGACGTCGACGACGCCCGATGATTCCTCGTTCTGGGTGAAGGGAGGCTGGGGCTCGCCGAAGCGGGCCGGGTCGTGCTCGGCGAGCTTGGTCAGAACGTCGTTGAACGGGTCGTACTGCCAGACCCGCGCCAGCCCGGGGCCGTTGCCGGGATCCTCCTGGAGGATGACCAGCCCTTCGTCGGTGACGTCGATATTGTCGAGGCCGCGATGGCCTTCGGAGCCGTTGAGGAGCGCGGTGATCTCGCCCCCGAGCTCGGGCCGCGCGACGTCGTAGAAGTCGAGCCGGTAGAGCCGCGACGGCCCGCTCGAAGTGCCGGTGGTCGCGAAGTAGAAGGCGTTCGGGTTGCTCGGGTCCCAGGCGCCGTCCTCCGGCCGGCAGAACTCGGTGACGGCCGCATCGACCGACTCCGTCTGCAGCGTCGCGCCGCTCTTCTCGCTGACATCGCCGAGCGGGGCGAGGGTGAAGGTGCCCTGGCCGCCGGGGCCAGGCCCCGCCGTTCCGTCGAGCGGCATGCCCTCGACCCGGATGCCGTAGAGCAGGCCGTTGGTGAGGCCCGCCTTGTCGATGTCGGTCCCGCTCGCCTGCTTGTCCCCCGCGTAGAGGTAGAGCTGGCCGGGCGTGGCATCGTTGGTGCCGATCACCACGGTACGGGCCCCGGCCCCCGGGGCGGCGAGGGTGTTCTCGAACGAAAGGCGGCCCATCCACGGCAGCTCGTAGGCAATGCCGGCTTCCGATCCGGTGGCGACGAAGGCGAAGGCCCGTCCTTCCGTTCCGGCTTCCTCTCCGGAGAGGTAGATCCGGCTCTGCGTCCCGAGGCCGCTCGCCGCGTCGTAGAACGCGCCGGGCTCGGCAAGGTCGCCCGAGCACAGATTGCCGAAGGCGGTGGTGCCGAGCACGTACTGGTCCGTGGCGTCGTCGTAGAGCGCCACCTGCTTCACCAGGTCTTCCGAGCGGATGACGGACAGCGTCGCCTTGTCGATGGTCAGCAGATCGACGAACGCGCCGGCCGAGCCATGTTCGCGCACGACGCCCTGGGTCCGGCCGAGCTCGTGGTTGACGAGGACGCTGATCGTTCCGTCGCCATTGTCGAACGCGCCGATGCCGTCCGGCTTGCCCGCGAACAGGGAGTCGCTCCCGTCCGCGCGGGTGCCGATCGAGTCGCCGGCGGTGACGATGGCGGTGAAGCCGACGCCGGCTGCGCTGGGAACGAGATAGGGGGTGGCGCTGGACGTGGACGCCTGCGGCGCCGTGTACTCGGGCACAGGATTTCTCCGGAAAGCAGAAACGGCGGCAGCGCTTGCCGCTCGCGCCGCCCGCAACGCCTACCTAGGGCCAACCAATGTACGATGCAATTGAAAAGAAAGGGATTTTGGGCGGCGCAGCGCCGCGCCGCCACCTTAATGTCGCTGCAGCAGGACCTCGAACCGATGCTCTTCGCGCCCCGTTTTCACGACCAGCGTCGCCGGCTGATCGGTCTTCAACGTGCGCACCGTCTTGGGCAGCTCGAACACGAGATAGCCGCCCGCCGCCTCCTGCGGCGCGATCCGGGTCTTGTACATCAGGCTGTCGACGATCTGCCGGATCTCCTCGCCCGGCTGGCGGCCGAGCTCGATGCCGCCCTCACGCGCCCGGTTCGCGGCTTCCGCGCCGGACGCGGGGCCGGCGGTCGTGCTGTTGGCGCTCGCCGTCTGCCCGTTGCCCACCGTGCCGTTGCCGGCGGCGCGCTCGGCGAAGTTGGCCGCGGAAAGCGAGCCCAGCGCCTTCTGGTGCGCCGATTCGCGCTCGACCAGCTTGGCCCCCTTGTCGAACAGTTCGTAGGGCATGAAGGCAAGCTGCGTGCCGTCGGCGAGCTTCAGCGTCACGTTGTCCGGCCCGAACACGAACGGCTTGGCGCCAAGGTTCATCACCAGCACGCGCACCGTCCCCATCTTCTTGATGTCGCTGCCCGGGGAGATCACCCGCACCAGCGACGTCGCGGTCCGGCTGTCGACGGCATGGAGGCCGCCATAGCCTTTCAGCGAGTTCTCAGGCGCGGCCTTCAGCTGGACGCGGAACGCCGCCGTCGCCGGAACCGCGCAAAGCGCGAGCGCAACCGCCGCCGCCACATATCTCATCTCCACCCCCCACGCCGCAAGCTTTCCGCGCATGAATGCTGCGCTGCGGCGGAAACGTCAACTGCGGTTCGAGGGAGCCGTATCGGGCGCTGTGTGTTGACTCGGGCGAACTGCAGGCGGGACACTTGCCAAATGACCGAGGCGGACGCGGCGGTGGTGAAGGCCGAGGTGGTGGCGCTCCAGGCGGTGCTGATCGCCGTCTTCCGCCGCCTCGCCGCGGACCGGCCGGAGCTCTCCTCCCTCTTCTGCCGCGCCTTCGACGAGGCCGAGTCGATCCTTACCGGCGTCGCCGCCAAGGTGGGGCTGGAGGATGCGCACGAATCCACCGTCGGCGCGCTCCGCATCATTGAAGAGATCCGCACCGCCGTAATCCGCGACGAGGCCGCATGCCGGGACGGCTGAGCAACCCTACTTCCGCTTCAGCTTCAGGCCCGCCAGCACCGCGTCGAGATGCGCCAGCGCCTCCGGCGTCGGACCGGGATAGTCGCCCTCGATCGGCACGTTGCCGACATAGCCGATCTCCTCGATCCCCGGCTCGGAGGTGTAATAGGCGCCGCAGGTCAGGAACTTCATCCGCTGCAGGAAGGCCATGCCCTTGGGGTCCGCCGCCGCCGCGTCGCGGAGGATCGCCGCCCGCTCGGCCTCGCCGAGCTTCGAATAGCCGCGCTTGTGCCGCGCCTGCGCCTCGCGTTCGACCCAGGCGAAGCCGTTGAACAAGGTGGCGCGGTCGGCGACCTGCTCGGGATAGGGGGCGCTCACCCACTCGTCGATGAAGTGGTGGACTCCCGTCGTGCTCGGGGCGGGCCACTTGCCCTCCGGCGGCAGGATGGTGTCGGCGAGCGCCGCCGCAGTGTCGAGCTGCGCCGCGCTCAGCGTCTTGGGCCACGGCACCGGCCCTTCGAGCAGCGCCGGGTCGGTCCCGTAGCCGGGGCCGCTCACCGGAGGAGGCGTGCCCTCCGGCCAGGCCGCGGGCGCGGCGGCATAGGCGCCGTTCAGCGGCACGCCGGCAGCCGTCATTGCGCCCGCCAGCCATTTCAGCGTCACCCGCCGGTCGACGGCGAAAGTCTCCCCGCTCACAATTCACCTCGCTTCGAACGCTTGATCAGCTCGACGCTGCTCCGCCAGGCCAGCGCCATGATGCTCAGCGTCGGGTTCTTGTCCGGGTTGGACGGCAGCACCGATCCGTCCATCAGATAGAGGCCCGGCACGTCCCAGGCGCGGCCGTAGGGATCGACGACCGACGTCTTCGGGTCCGATCCCATCCGGGCGGTCCCGACCTCGTGGATCATCTCGCCGCCGGCGCTGATCTTGACCGGGCCTTCGGCGTCCGCCGGGTTGAGCAGCTTGCCGCCGATCCGGTCGAACAGCTCGACCATCGTCGTTCGCATATGCTCGGCCTGCCGGATCTCGTGCTCCGACCATTTCCAGTGGAAGCGCAGCACCGGGATTCCGAACTTGTCCTTCACCTCCGGATCGATCTCGCAGAAGCAGTCGTCGTTCGGGATCATCTCGCCGCGGCCGGCCATGCCGATCGTGGAGCCGAAGCTCTTGCGCATATGGTCGCGCAGGCCGGGCCCGAAGCCGTCGAAATTGTGCGACGCGTAGCCGACGCCCATCGAGGGATGCTTAGACCAGTCGCCCCACACTTCGAGATGATAGCCGCGCGGGAAGCCGAGCTGCTTGTGCGCATTGTCCTGCCACCAGGGCATGTAGACGTGGGCGAAGAAGATGCCGTCCTCGTTGTAGCGCGGGCGGCCCTCCAGTGCCGGCACCCGGGCACCCATGCCGAAGCCGACGGTGTCCATCAGGTTGCGGCCGACCTGCCCGCTCGAATTGGCAAGGCCGTTGGGAAAGGCGGCGCTCTTCGAGTTGAGCAGGATGCGGGCCGTCTCGCAGGCGCTCGGCGCCAGCACCACCGCCTTCGCGCGAGCCTCCTTCCACTGCCCCGTCTTCTTGTCGATGTAGCGTATGCCGTTGGCACGGCACTTCTTGTCGAGCAGCACTTCGGCGACCATCGCGTCGGTGGTGACGCGCACGTTGCCGGTCTCGAGCGCGGGCGGCAGCAGCACGGTGACCGACTGGAAATTCGCCTTGATCGAGCAGCCGCGGTCGCACGGCGTCGCGTAGAAGCAGGCCTGCCGCCCGTCGATCGGACGGGTGATGACCGCGCGCGGCGGCGCGATGCACGGGATACCCTTCTCGTCGCACGCGGCCTTCAGCAGCAGCTCGGGCACCCGAGGAACCGGCGCCGGCTGACGGACGCCGGCGGGGGAGGGGGGCACGTTGGGGAGGTCGATATTCTCGCCGATCACCCCCATCAGCCGCTCCGAGCGGTCGTACCAGGGTTTCAGCTCGTCATAGCCGATCGGCCAATCGACGCCGAGGCCGTCGCGGCTGTAGGGCTTGAAGTCGAGCGGGCCGAAGCGCGGGACGTGGCGCGCCCAGTGGTTGGTCCGCCCGCCGAGCATGCGCGAGCGCCACCAGACGAACTGGCTCCCCTCCGCGACCGTGTAGGGCTCGCCCGGCACCTGCCAGCCGCCGTCCACGGTCGCGTCGAAATAACCGAACGGCTTGTCGGGCGTGCCGACCGCGCGCAGCGGCCCGTCCCGATCCCACTGGAACATCGGCGTCTCGGCCTCGGCGTCGTAATGCCGCCCCGCCTCGTACAGCGCCACCTTCACGCCCGCCTTCGCCAGCGCATAGGCGGCCATGCCTCCACCCACGCCGGACCCGACGACGATCACATCCGCCTTGAAATCCATCACCCTCCCCGTGCCGGGCCGACGCCCGTCGCGCCGAGTGTTCGCGTGTGGCGGTGGATTCCGCAAGCCTTTTCAGCAGCTAACGCTGCGGCTTCACATTGCGGCGCCGATCCCCCAATCTGCCCGCATGGCCCACCGCCTCCGCCCGCTCACACGCCTGAAAGGCGAACAATTGTCGGCCTCGTCGCCGGAGGCGCACGCGGCGCTGTCCGCGTCGGCGGGGACCGGCAAGACCCACGTCCTCACCGCGCGCGTGCTCCGGCTGCTGCTGTCGGAAGTCGATCCGGGGTCGATCCTTTGCCTTACCTTCACCAAGGCGGGCGCGGCCGAGATGGCGGAGCGGATTCACCGGCGGCTGGCCTATTGGGTTCGGCTCGCCGACACGGCTTTGAAAAAGGAGTTGTTCGCCCTCGGCGAGGCGAATGACGACGGCGCCGTGGCGAGGGCCCGCACGCTGTTCGCCCGCGTGCTCGACGCTCCTGGCGGCGGGCTGCGGATCCAGACCATCCACGCCTTCGCCCAGGGGCTGCTCGCCGCTTTTCCGGCGGAGGCGGGGCTCGTGCCCGGTTTCCGCCCGCTGGAGGGGCGGGAGGAGCGGCTGCTCGCGCGCCAGACGCTCGCCCAAATGCTGCTCGGGATCGAAGAGCGGGGGGACCACGCCCTCCTCGGCGACGTGCAGGCGCTCAGCCATCGCCTCGGCGAGGGCGGCGCCGAGGCCTTCCTCATGGCGTGCGCTCGCCGTCCCGACTCCATGGAGGCGCTCGGTGCCCGCGAGGGCATCGAGGGGCGCCTCCGTCGCGGCTTCGATCTCCCGGAAGGCGATATCGACGCGGCGATCGCCGAGCAGTGCTGCGACGACCTGTTTGACATGGAGACGCTCGGCCGCCTCGCCGCAGCCAACCGCGCCTGGGGGACGGCGACAGGCCTGTCCTGCTGCGATGTAATCGCTGCCTGGCAGGCGAAGGACAATGGCGCCCGCGCGGCGGGGCTGGACGGAATCGCGGAGCTCGTCCTCACCAAGTCGGGCGAGCCGCGCAAGGCGAGCGCCGGGCTCCTCAAGGCCGATCCCGACTATGCGGCCCATGCGGCCCGCCTGGTCGAATGCTGCCGGCGTCTCCTCGCCATGCGCCGCACCGCCGCGTTCGTCTCCTGTATCGCCGCCGGCTTGCGCGCCGGCCAGGCCTTCGCGCTCGACTACACGGCGGCCAAGCGCGCGGCGGGCGTGGTTGATTTCGACGATCTCATCCGCTGGACGGTGCGGCTGCTCGGCGAGCCCGGCATGGGCGACTGGGTGCGCTACAAGCTCGATCAGGCGACCGATCACATCCTCGTCGACGAGGCGCAGGACACCAACGCGGCGCAGTGGACCATCGTCGAGACGCTGACCGAGGAGTATTTCGCGGGGCAGGGGGCGGCGCGGCGGCACCGGACGCTCTTCACCGTGGGTGACTTCAAGCAGGCGATCTTCGGCTTCCAGGGCACCGACCCGCGCGAGTTCGAGCGCGCCCGCGCCTATTTCGAAGCCAAGGCGCGGACCGTGCGGGCGCTCGCGACCGAGATGGATATGCCCGACGAGGAAATCCCGCCGGAATTTCTCGATCTGTCGATGGACCGGAGCTTCCGCTCGGCGCCGCCCGTCCTTGCGGTGGTCGACCGGGTGATCGCCGAGCTCGGCCACGAAGCCTTCGGCCTGCCGCGCCAGCCCAATGCCCACGAGAGCGCCTTTTCGCGACCCGGGTCGGTGACGTTGTGGCAGCCTTTCTCCGAGGAACTGGCCGACCCCGCAGAGGGAGTTGAGGAGGCGGGCGAGGAAGGCTGGGTCAGCGACACGGTGCGCCGCTACGCCGGCAGGCTCGCGAAGCAGATCCGGCGCTGGCTCGACAATCCGTTCCTGCTCGAAGGGAAGAAGCGGCCCGTCCGCCCCGAGGACATCCTGATCCTCGTGCGCCGCCGCGGCGACCTCGCGTCGCTGATCGTGGCGCGGCTCCACGCCGAGGGCGTTCCGGTGGCGGGCGTCGACCGGCTGCTGCTGACGGCGCCGCTGGCGGTGCGGGACCTTCTCGCCGCTGTTCACTTCGCCGCTCAGCCGCTCGACGACCTCAACCTCGCCGCCTTGCTCGTCTCGCCGCTCTTCGGCTGGTCGCAGGACGAGCTGTTCCGATTCTCCTTCGGGCGCACGGGCGCGCTCTGGCCCCATATCCGTGACTCGCTGGGGAGCGAGGCGCTGCGGCCCGGAGCGCTGCGCGAGACGCTGCCGCGGCTCCAGGCGATCCTCGCCATGGCCGACTATGCGACGCCTCACCAGTTCCTCGAGACGATCTTGAGCGGGGACTTAAGAGGGCGTCATAAGCTTCTGGAAAGGCTGGGTGCCGAGGCTCGCGACCCGATCGAGGAGCTGCTCGCTTCCGCGCTGGAGTTCGAGACGACCTCCGCTCCTTCGCTGCAGCGCTTCCTCGACTGGTTCTCGCGCGGCGAGGTCGAGATCGTCCGCGATCCTTCGGCGCCGCTCGATGCAGTCCGGGTGATGACCGTCCACGGGTCGAAAGGGCTTCAGTCTCCGGTGCTGATCCTCGCCGACGCGTGCGTCGACCCGGAGCGGGCGAAGCCCGCCGGTCGCACGGTGGCGCTCAACCTCGCGGAGGACCTGGCGGTGCCGAGCTTTCGGCCCCGGAAGGAGGAGATGGCCGAGCCGCTCAAGAGCCAGGTCGAGGCGCAGGACCGCCTGGAGAGCGAGGAGCATTGGCGGCTGCTCTACGTCGCGATGACCCGCGCCGAGGAGCGGCTCTACATCGGCGGAGCTCTCGGCTCGTCGGCGAAGGGGGTCCCACCCCAGGCGAGCTGGTACGCCGCCGTCGACCGGTCGCTCGACGCCCTCGGCTCGGAATGGGCGGAGGACTCCGAATGGGGCCGCGCCCGCCGCTTCGGCGAGGGTGAGCTGTTCGTCAAATCGGCCGCCCGCCGCGCTGCTGCGGCCGGCACGCTTCCGGACTGGCTGCGCCGCGCCGCGCCCGAGGAAGCGCGGCCGCCGCGGCCGCTCGCGCCCTCCGCGCCGCGCGAGGACGACAGCGCCCAGCCGCCGCCCTCGCCGGCGCTGCGCGAGGCGGCGCGGCGCGGCAAGCTCCTCCACCAGCTGTTCGAGCGGCTGCCGGGGGTGCCGGAGGCGGAGCGGGTCGCCCGCGCCGATCGCTGGCTCGAGGTCTCCGCCGGCGTCGAGGATGCGGAGCTTCGCCGCCGCCTCGTCGCCGATGCCTGCCGGATCATCGCCGATCCGCGGCACGCGGAGCTGTTCGGCGCAGGCGCGCTCGCCGAGGCGCCGATCGCGGCGGTGGTGGGGGAGGGGATCGTCGTCTCCGGCACGGTCGACCGGCTCCTCATCGCGCCGGACCGCGTGCTCGTCGCCGATTTCAAGACCGCCCGGGCGGTGCCCGACACCGTTGCGGACGTCCCCGCGGCGCACCTCAGGCAGATGGCCGCCTATTCGGAAGCGCTGAAGGTCATCTTCCCCGGCCGGCGCGTCGAGGCGAAGCTCCTCTATACCGCCGGGCCGATGCTCCACGAGCTTCCCGAGACGCTCCTGGCCCGCTACAGGCCGGGCGCGGCGGGTGGTTGATCGCCGTTCACGCCTTCCTACATCGCGGACCTGCCCGTCAGGAGACTTCGAATGGCCACCAAGACCGTCACGGACGACAATTTCCAGCAGGAGGTGCTCGGCGCCGACAGGCCGGTGCTGGTCGATTTCTGGGCGGAATGGTGCGGGCCGTGCCGCATGATCGCGCCGGCGCTCGAGGAGATCGCCAGTCAGCTCGGCGACAAAGTCACTGTCGCCAAGCTCAACATCGACGACAATCCCGACGCTCCGGCGAAATACGGCGTTCGCGGCATTCCGACGATGATCCTGTTCAAGAACGGCGCCCCCGCTGCAACCAAGGTCGGCGCCGCGCCCAAGAGCCAGCTCCAGACCTGGCTCGAAGGCCAGCTCTAATATTGCCCTTCCTCCCCTTCGAGGGGAGGTGGCGCGCCAAAGCGCGACGAGGGGTGTCAGCGTCGCCGGAGAGTCTGATACCCACCACCATGCTGCGCATGGTCCCCTCCCCTTGCAGGGAGGATTACCGGTTCGGAGGCTCCGTCCCCTCCAGCCCCCGCGTCTCCGGCCTGAATTTGGCGTGCCGGGGCAGGGCGTCCGCCGGTTCGAACCAGCCGATCCGGCTCGACCAGAAGATGTGGAAGCCCGGCGCGACCCGCTCCGGCGCGTCGAGCGTCGCGACGCTGAAGTCGACCGTCTCCGGCTGGTGGTCCACCTCCATCAGGAAGGGCGTGCCGCATTCGCCGCAGAAGGTGCGGTGGCCGAAGCCCGACGAAGCGAAGGAGCGCACCTTGTCGCCGCCCTTCGTCCAGACGAGGTCGCCCGCCGGGACGCTGGCGAACACCATCGCCGGCGCGCCCGAATTGAGCTGGCAGGTGCGGCAGTGGCACCAGCCGCAGTCGAAGGGTTCGCTGTTCAGCGCATAGCGGACCGCGCCGCAGGCGCAGCCGCCAGTGAGAGGCTCGGCCATGGCCTCCGGCTAGGGGCGGCGGCGACCCCCGTCAATTGACTTGGAAGGGGCCCAACCCTACATCGCCCACGACCTTCGCCGAGGGGGCGGCGGGTGCGCGGCCTTTCCAAACGAGGCCGAAATTCAAGAGATTAGGAACGCCCATGTTCGGCGGTTTTGCCAAAGCCATTTTCGGGTCGTCCAACGACCGCTACGTCAAGTCGCTCCGCCGGATCGTCGAGCGGATCAACGGCTTCGAGCCGACCATCTCGGCGATGACGGACGACGAGCTCAAGAACCAGACGATCCTGTTCCGCCAGCGGCTCGACAATGGCGAGGACCTGGACGACCTGCTCCCCGAGGCCTTCGCCACCGTCCGCGAGGCGGCCAAGCGCGTGCTCGGCCAGCGCCACTACGACGTCCAGATGATCGGCGGCATCGTCCTCCATCGCGGCGAGATCGCCGAGATGAAGACGGGCGAAGGCAAGACGCTGGTGGCCACCCTCGCCACCTACCTGAACGCTTTGCCGGGGAAGGGCGTCCACGTCGTGACGGTGAACGACTATCTCGCCCGCCGCGACGCCGACTGGATGGGCCGGATCTACCGCTTCCTCGGCCTCAGCGTCGGCGTCATCGTTCCCAATCTCACCGACCAGATGCGCCGGGAGGCCTATGGGTCGGACATCACCTACGGCACCAACAACGAATTCGGCTTCGACTATCTGCGCGACAACATGAAGTACGAGCGCACGTCGATGGTCCACCGGCCGTTCCACTACGCCATCGTCGACGAGGTCGATTCGATCCTGATCGACGAGGCGCGGACGCCGCTGATCATCTCCGGCCCGACCGACGACAAGTCCGATCTCTACAAGGCCATGGACGAGGTGGTGAAGGGCCTCGTTCCCGAGGATTACGAGGTCGACGAGAAGCAGCGCTCGGTCGTCCTGACGGAGGACGGCACCGAAAAGATGGAGCGGCTGCTGGAGAATGCCGGCCTGCTCGAAGGCTCAAACCTCTACGCGTTCGAGAACACGCTGATCGTCCACCACCTCAACCAAGCGCTGCGCGCGAACGTCATGTTCAAGCGGGACACCGATTACATCGTCAAGAACGGCAAGGTCGTCATCATCGACGAGTTCACCGGGCGGATGATGGAAGGCCGCCGCTGGTCGGACGGCCTCCACCAGGCGGTCGAGGCCAAGGAAGGCGTGACCATCGAGCCCGAGAACCAGACCCTCGCCTCGATCACGTTCCAGAACTATTTCCGCATGTACCCGAAGCTCTCCGGTATGACCGGCACGGCGGCGACCGAGGCGGCCGAGTTCTGGGACATCTACAAGATGAATGTCGTCTCGATTCCGACCCACGTGGCGGTGAAGCGGATCGACGACGAGGACGAGTTCTACAAGAATATCGGCGACAAGTTCGCCGCCATCACCACTGCGATCAAGGAGAAGCAGGCGATCGGCCAGCCCGTCCTGGTCGGCACCGTCTCGATCGAGAAGTCCGAGCTGCTCTCCGAATATCTCCAGCGCGAGGGCGTGCGGCACGAGGTGCTGAATGCCCGCTACCATGAGCAGGAAGCGCATATCGTCGCCCAGGCCGGCCGCATGGGCGCGGTCACCATCGCCACCAACATGGCCGGCCGCGGCACCGACATCCAGCTCGGCGGCAACGTCGATTTCCGCGTCGAGGACGAGCTGAGCGAGATGGAGGAGGGCCCCGAGAAGGACGCCGCGATCGAGCGCATCCGTCGCGAAGTGGGCGAGGAGAAGGAGCGGGTGCTCGCCGCCGGGGGCCTGTTCGTCCTCGGCACCGAGCGCCACGAGAGCCGGCGCATCGACAACCAGCTGCGCGGCCGTTCGGGCCGCCAGGGCGACCCCGGCCTGTCGCGCTTCTACCTGAGCCTCGACGACGATCTGCTGCGCATCTTCGGACCGCAGACGATGTTCGCGCGCCTGATGAACAAGAACCTCGAGGATGGCGAGGCGATCGTCAGCCCCTGGATCTCGAAAGCGATCGAGACGGCGCAGAAGAAGGTTGAGGCGCGCAACTACGACATCCGCAAGCAGGTCGTCGAGTATGACGACGTCATGAACGACCAGCGCAAGGTCATCTACGAGCAGCGCGCGGACATCATGGACGCCGAGACGGTCGGCGACGTCGTCATCGACATGCGGATCGAGACGGTGAACGCCATCGTCGGCGAGGCCTGCCCGCCAAACACCTATCCCGAGCAGTGGGACGTGCCCCTGCTCAAGGAGCGGGTCGCGACCGTGCTCGGCCTCGAGCCGCCGATCGACGACTGGCTGCAGGAGGAGGCGGTCGATCCGGAGCTGCTGGTGGAGCGAATCCAGGGGCTGGCCGACGCCGAAATCGAGGAGAAGACGCGCGAGCTTTCGCCGGAGAGCTATATCCAGGTCGAGAAGAGCATCCTCCTCCAGTCGCTCGACAATCACTGGAAGGAGCATCTGGCGATGCTCGATGCGCTCCGCCAGGTCATCCACCTGCGCGCCTACGCGCAGAAGAAGCCGATCGACGAGTACAAGCACGAGGCGTTCCAGCTGTTCGAGCGCATGCTGACCGCGATCCGCGAGGACGTGACCCGCACGCTGGCGCTGGCAAACTTCACGTTCCAGGAGCCCGAGCCGCTGCCTTTCCCGGAGCTCGGCGCGCTCCCCGACTTCATTACCCACCATATCGACCCGTTCACCGGGGACGACGATACGGTGGACATGGACGCCGGCACGGGGGCGATCCTGTCGCGGCTGCCGCCGCTTCAGATGCCGCAGCAGGACCGTGTGGCCGGCGATTTCGTCGCGGAGCTCCCCGAGCCGTCGAGCCGCAACGCGCCGTGCCCGTGCGGCTCCGGGCGCAAGTACAAGCACTGCCACGGACAGCTGGCGTAATAGAAAAGGGCCGGAGCGATGCTCCGGCCCTTCCTGTTCGTGGGCCAAGGGCTCCTCTCCCGGGGGAGAGGGAAGCGGCCTCAGGCCATCTTGAATCCTTCCCTGTTCATCAGCGACGTGATGCGGGCGTTCTGCTCGGGCGTCATCGCCTGCTTGAAGGTTGGGAACACCTCGTTCTCCTCCATCCGCACATGCTCCTCGATCATGGCGCGGAAGTCGCGGACGCGGGCGAGCCACTCGGGGCTGTCCTTGGCCATCGTCTCGAGCTCGTAGAGATAGGTCTTCACATAGCCGTGCTCGGAATTGAGCGCGTCCGCGTCGTGGGCGAGGTTCGCCTGGCGCAGCGCCGGGTAGATGACGCTCTCTTCCTCATGCGCGTGCTTGGTCAGCGCATATTTGAGCTTCATCAGCAACGTGGTGCGCATCATCGTCTGGTTGTCGTTGGTGGCCAGGATCTGGTCGAACAAGGCAAGCGTCGCCTTGTGCTCTGCCTTCAGCGCCTCGAACCAGTCGCCCGCCGCCGCGGCCGGCATCTGCATCAGGAACTTGCGGCCGATATTCGCCGCGATCCCGACGGCCGCTCCGGCGAGCGCGGCTCCGGCGAGCACGCCGGCATTGCCGCCGCCCCACGAAAAGGCGCTGCGGCTCTCGGTCTGGCCTTCGCTGCGGGTCGTGCCGCTGCGCTTCGAACGGGTGCTGCTGCTCTGCTTGTTGTCGGTCTTGCTCGCCATCGGGGCCTCCTAGTGAACTTGCCGCTGCAAACCCGTGGGCGACGGACAATGTTCCGGCTCCGCACCGGAAGCCCGCGCGCCGAACTCACGGGAAAGAAGCGGGAATCCGCCGCCGCTCGCGGCGCCGCCACGGCGGCTGCGCCGAGCCGTTCCGCCCCCGCGCCTGACCGCAACGGGTCATGTACGCTGAGGGGTGGAGCGCCGGAGGCCGCCTTAGTGGTCGATGCCGCGCCCGGTTTCCTGCTGAAGCTCGTCGATCCGCTTCGAGGCCTCGGCCTTGGTGAGCTCCGGGTCGAAGTCCTCACCCGCTTCCTGGCTCAGCGTCTTGAGGTACGAAGCCTGCGACCCCGTCATCGCCTCGTCGCCGGTCACCCAATCGTCCGGGTCCTTCTCCGGCGTCGGCTGGTTGTCGTTCTGGTCTGCCATTGTCTTTTTCCGTTGCTGCCGTTCCCGCCGGCTCAACGGTGCAGTTCCGCCTTTGTTCCTGCTCGTCAGGCCGCCGCCTCGAACGGCAGGTCGAGCGCCTCGGCGACCGCCTGGTGGCGGATCTTGCCGCCTGAGACATTGAGGCCGTTGGCGAGGTGCGGATCGGATTTCATCGCTGCTTCAGCGCCTTGTCCCGCAAGCTTCAGAACGAACGGCAGAGTGGCGTTGTTGAGTGCGAAGGCCGAGGTCCGCGCCACCGCGCCCGGCATGTTGGCGACGCAATAGTGAATGACGCCGTCCACTTCGTACACCGGATTGTCGTGGGTCGTCGGCCGCGACGTCTCGAAGCAGCCGCCCTGGTCGATCGCGATGTCGACGAGCACCGATCCACGCTTCATCGTCCTGAGCATGTCGCGGGTGACCAGCTTCGGCGCCGCTGCGCCCGGCACCAGCACCGCGCCGATCACCACCTCCGCCTGCGTCACCGCCTTTGCGATGGCCGAGCGCGAGGCATAGGCCGTCTTGATCTGGCTGCCGAAGAACATGTCGAGCTCGGCCAGTCGCGCGTTCGAGATGTCGTAGATGGTGACGTCGGCACGCATGCCGACCGCCATCTGCGCCGCGTTGACGCCGGCGACGCCCCCGCCGAAGATCGCGACCCGTGCCGGCGCCACGCCGGGAACCCCGCCGAGCAGCACCCCGCGGCCGCCTTGCTCCTTCTCGAGATAATGGGCGCCGACCTGGATCGACATCCGCCCGGCGACCTCCGACATCGGCTTCAGCAGCGGCAGCGAGCGGTCGTGCGAGGTCACCGTCTCGTAGGCGATGCAGGTCGCGCCCGACTCCATGAGGCCCTCGGCCTGCGGCTTGTCGGCGGCGAGGTGGAG
>DASVVY010000205.1:0-2453 GCA_036386335.1 Allosphingosinicella sp.
CGAAATTGGCGCCGATCCAGGCCATGAAATCGTCGAGGCCGCTCTTCGCGCCGAGCGCGCTGGCGAGGTTGCCGAGCGAATGCGGCCGGCCGCGAAGGCCGACGTCCCACGCCCAATGCGGCCGCGCCAGCGCCTGGGCGAAGCGGCGCAGCGACCCCCGCCAGCCGGAGGCGCCGGCGAGGCCGGACCGGTAGTCGCGGTAGCGTGTGCCGGGAAGCGGCATGTCGACGGTGAAGACCAGCGCGTCGCAGCCCGCCGCCTCGGCGCGGGCGAGGAGGTCGCGCATGAAGCCGCGGTCGCGAACCATGTAGAGTTGGAACCAGAAGGGCCGCTGCGCCGCCGCCACCTCCTCGAGCGCGCAGGCGGAGACGGTGGAGAGGGTGAAGGGCACGCCCGCCTTCGCCGCCGCCCGCGCCGCCTGGACCTCGCCGCGGCGGGCGTTCATGCCGGCAAGGCCGATCGGCGCCAGCGCCAGCGGCATCGCGCAGGGTTGTCCCAAGAGGGTGGTGTCGAGACTCACGCCGGAGACGTCCCGCAGCACACGCTGGCGCAGCGTCACCGCCTGCAGGTCCTCGACGTTGCGGCGCAGGGTCACCTCGTCATAGGCGCCGCCGTCGATATATTCGAAAAGGAAGTGCGGCAGCCGGGCCTTCGCCAGCGCGCGATAGTCGCTCCCCGAAGCCGCCTTTGCCGCCATTTCCCTCCTTTAGCGGCGCGGAGCGGCCTGACAAATGGACAAAGGCTGGGCTAGACCCGTCGCAGGACGAGCGCAGGGGAGCGGATATGGCGGATCAGAGCGAACGGAAATACGGCCTCGCCATCGCGCTGATCGTCAGCCTGTTCTTCCTGTGGGGGATGGCGAACAATCTGAACGACGTGCTGATCCCGCACTTCCGCAAGGCCTTCACCCTGTCGGATCTCGCCTCGGGCCTGGTCCAGTCGGCCTTCTACCTCGGCTACTTCCTGCTCGCGATTCCGGCGGCGCTCTTCATGCAGCGGTTCGGCTACAAGGCCGCGGTGATCTTCGGCCTCTGCCTCTACGGGGGCGGGGCGCTGCTGTTCCTGCCGGCCTCCGGGGCGCAGAGCTACGTCTTCTTCCTCGGCGCCTTGTTCGTGATCGCCGGCGGCCTCGCCTTTCTCGAGACGGCGGCCAATCCGATGGTCGCCTCGCTCGGGGCGGCGGAGGATGCCGAGCGGCGGCTCAACTTCGCGCAGGCGTTCAACCCCCTCGGCTCAATCGCGGGCATCGTCATCGGCCGCACCTTCATCCTCTCGGGCATCGAGCGCAGCCCGGAGGAGCTCGCGTCGATGACGCCGGAGGCGGTCACCGCCTGGCAGGTGTCCGAAGCGACGGCGGTGCAGGCGCCTTACGTGGCGATCGGTCTCGGCGTGCTGTTCTGCGCGGCGCTGATCGCCTTCACCCGTTTCCCTGCGGTGGCCGGGCGCACGCACGAGGCGGAAGGGATCGGCAGCCTCGCGGGCTTTCGCGAGCTCTTCCGCCGCCCGCGCTACATGGCCGGTGTCTTCGCCCAGTTCTGCTACGTCGGCGCGCAGGTGGGCCTATGGAGCTACACGATCCGCTACGTGCAGGCCGAGCTGCCGGGGACGGGCGAGAAGCGGGCGGCCGACCTCCTCATCCTCGCGCTGGTCCTGTTCATGGTCGGGCGGTTCACGGGGACGGCGCTTATGAGGCGGATCAACCCGCTGAAGCTCCTCGGGATCTTCGCCCTCGCCAATGCGGGTCTCGCCGCCGTCGCCGCCTTCGCAGGCGGGCTGCCCGGCGTGGCGGCGCTGACGCTGGCGAGCTTCTTCATGTCGATCATGTTCCCGACCATCTTCGCTGCGTCGCTGAGGGGTCTCGGGCCGCTTACGAAGCTCGGATCCTCGCTGATCGTCATGGCCATTATCGGCGGCGCGGTGCTGACGGCGCTGATGGGCCTCGTCTCCGACCAGACCGGGAGCATTCGCCTGGCGATGCTGGTGCCGGCGGCGGCTTTCGTGGTCGTGCTTCTCTTCGCCCGCCGCTCCGCGCGGGCGGAGGCATGAAGCTCATCCTCCTCCACGAGGCGGACAACGTGCTCGTCTGCGTCTCCCGGATCGCGGCGGGCGAGGAGCTGGAGATCGACGGCACGCGCATCGCGGCGGCGGAGGCGGTCGCTGTCGGGCACAAGGTGGCGCGGCGGCCGCTCCGGCCGGGCGAGAAGGTGCTGAAATACGGGGCGCCGATCGGCTCGATGACCCGGCCCGTCGCCGCCGGCGGCTGGGTCCATATGCACAACATGAAAAGCGACTATATCGCCAGCCACACGCGTAAGACGATCTCCGAAGGAATGTAAGCAATGTTCGACGCCTGGCTCCGCTCCGACGGCCGCAAGGGCATCAGAAACGTGGTGGCGGTCGCCTACCTCGTCGAATGCGCGCACCATGTGGCGCGGCGGATCGTCGACAAAGTG
>DASVVY010000206.1:0-1664 GCA_036386335.1 Allosphingosinicella sp.
GGTCCCATCGAACTCGTCTGACCAGACGAGGCTGTAGCCGGCCGGTACCGTCGTGGAGCCTTGGACCGAAGGCGACGAAGAAGGAGCGGTGGCGCAGGCGGAGAGGGCCGCGCAGGCGAGGAGGAGGGAGTAGCGCATGGCGCCCCGGTAGCGCGGCCGGGCCGGCTTCAGAAGCGGTAGTTGAGCCGCACGCCGAAATTGTCGGTTCCGGGGTTCTGCCGGCCGAACAAGGTGGCGTGGCTGAGATGGACCCAGCTCGCCTCGACCGACGCGCTCGACCCGAGCTGCGCGCCGATGCCGAGCTCCGGCTCGAACAGGACCCGCGAGCCGAAATCGATCCGGTCGCGACCCGGGCGCACGCGGCTCGGGCCGGTGTGAACCGCAAGGCCGATGCCCGGCCGCACATAGATGGGCCCGCCGATCTTCCAGCTGAGGCCGGCGGCGGCGAAATTGGTGTCGCCGGCGCTGTTCACCGACACGAAGGCGTAGGGCGAGGCGTGGAGGAAGGGCAGCCGCTCCGCGCGCACCCCGAGCTGGAAATCGGCGCCGTCCTCGATGCCGCTGAGGTTGAACGGTGTATCGACGTCGTGGACATAGACGCCGCCGAACACCTCCGCCGCGTGGGCCGGGGCCGCGAGGGGCAGGAAGGCCAGGACCGCGCCGGGGAGGATCTTCTTCATGGCCGCGAGAACCTCCGGCGCGCAGCTGCGGTTCCGGTACGGGAACCGGTGCCCCGCGTCCGGGTTGGAGGGGCATGAGCGACCCCAGCGAAGCCCCCGGCGACGAAGCCGCGCCGGGCACCCCCGGCACCGGCGAGAATCTCTGCCGCCACTGCAACGGCACGGGCGAGCATGACGGCGTCCCCTGCCCGGTCTGCGACGGCACCGGCAAGGTGATCGAAGGCCTCGCCGGCGGCTGAGCCGGGTAGCGGCGTCTAACCCCCGGCCTGCCACGTCGCGATCGCGTCTACCGGCGCGACCAGCATGATGACGTTGAGGGCGAGGCTGTCGCGGATGACGATCAGGGTCGTCAGCTCGAACGCCAGCGCAATCCCAACTGTCGCCGCCACCGGCAGCCGCCGCGCGATCGCGAAGCCGAGCACCATCCAGCCGATGTCCGCAACCGAATTGATCACGCTGTCGCCATTATAGCCGAGCGCCATCGTCGCCTGCCGATACCTCTCGATGATGAACTGGCTGTTCTCGAGCAGCTCCCACCCCGCCTCGATGATCACCGCGCCGAGCAGCCGGTCCCCGGGCGGGTTGCGCCGCAGCACCAGCCAGCCCAGCCAGTAGAAGAGGAAGCCGTGGATGATGTGGCTCGGCGTATACCAGTCGGCCAGGTGCTGGCTGTTGTCCGGCCCGTTCACCGTCCCGACCCACAGCTTCACCGTGCCGCAGGTGCAGATCGGCGGCCGCCCCATCCACAGCAGGACCGCGGCGGCGACGGCGACGAGGCCGAGCGCCATGAGCCAGTAGCGGCGGGGGACCACCGGGATCATCCTCCCGCCATCTCCGCCAGCGCCTCGACGGTACGCCAGTTGCGGCTCGTCCAGACGCCTTTGGCGGGGCCGGCGCCGATCTTAGAGCGGCCGGCACCGTCGCCGAACCAGATCCAGAGCGCCCCGCCCGAGAGCGCCACCTTCTCGTTGGGCCCGGCGCGGG
>DASVVY010000207.1:0-4939 GCA_036386335.1 Allosphingosinicella sp.
CGTCTGCGTCCCACTCGGCAAGCGCCGGCGCCCACATCGCCTGCGGCTCCGGCCGGATGAAGCTGTAGGGGCCGTAGCGCTCCAGCTTGCGCCCATGGCCGCTGTCCATCAGGCCGTAATCGGCCCAGGGCTCCGCGACCAAGGTGACGAGCGTCATGCGGCCCGGACGGCGGGGAAGCCGATCGTCGCCCGCGCCCGCGGGCCCGCGAGCATCTTGCGCCCGGCCTCGCGCACCTGCTCGAGGGTGACCGCCTCGAGATCTGCGATCACCTCCGCAGGCTCGACCAGCCGGCCGTACACGAAGAGCTGCCGCGCCACATAATGCGCCTGCCCCCAGGGGCTCTCCAGCGACATCAGCAGCCCCGCGCGCGACTGGGTGCGCACCCGGTCGAGTTCGCGCTGGGTCGCCGTCTCGGCCGCGTCCGTGACGATCTCCTCGATCAGCTGCGCCGCCGCGCCCGATTCCCGCCGGGCCGTCGCCGCGTAGACGTAGAACAGCCCCGCGTCTGCATGCGGGTGGAGCTGCGAATAGACCGAATAAGCGAGCCCGCGGTCCTCGCGCACCTGCTGGAACAGCCGCGACGACATGCCGCCGCCGACAATGTCGGAGAAGAAGCGGGCGGCGAAATAATCGGCGTCGAGCTGCGCCGGCCCCGAGAAGCCGAGGGCGAGATGCGCCTGGTCCGCCTTCGCGCGGCCGACCCGCGTGCCGCCGGTGAAACGCCCCGGCTCGGGAGCGTCGATCCGGCCGCCGGGCAGGCTCCCCAGCCGGTCCTCGGCCAGCGCCACCAGCCGGTCGTGGTCGATCTTGCCCGCGGCGACCAGCGCAACGCTCCCCGCGCGATAGCAGTCCCGCTGCCAGGCGCGCAGGTCGTCGGTGGCGATCGCCTCGATGCTGCCCTCCTCGCCGAGCACAGGGCGGCCCAGCGGCTGGTCGTCGAAGGCGGCGGACCAGAGGTCGTCGAAGATGATGTCGTTGGGCGTGTCCTGCGCCTCCCCGAGCTCCTGCAGGACCACGTCCTTCTCCCGCTCCAGTTCGGCCTCGGTGAAATGCGGCCGCAGGATGAGGTCGGAGACGAGCTCGACGCCGAGCGGCACATGCTCGGCCAGCACCGACGCCATGAAGTTGGTGCCGTCGCGCTCGGTGGAGGCGTTGAGGTCGCCGCCGACATCCTCGATCGCCTCGCTGATCTCGCGGGCCGAGCGGCCGCCCGCGCCCTTGAACACCATATGCTCGAACAGGTGGGCGATTCCGTTGAGCCGCGCCGGCTCGTGGCGCGACCCCGCCTCGGCATAGAGGCCGACTGCGGCCGTCTCGACTCCGGGCACTTCGCGGCTGGCGACGCGCAGCCCGTTGGGAAGGGTGGTGAGCTTCATTGCGGAGCGGAGGTAGTGCTCTCAGCGCCGGGCGGCAACTCGCGCGCCTGGCGCCGGCGCAGCGCAAGCAGGTAGATGACCGCCGCCGCCGCGGCGAAGAAGAACCACTGGATAGCGTAGAAGAGGTGGTTGTTCGGCGTCTCCTCCGGAGAAGGGGGCTTCAGCGGCTGCAGGCCCGGCGGCGCCTTGTCGGAGACGAGGCGGATACCGTGCTCGCGGTCGGGGGCGATGACGCCGCTCACCGCCCCGCCGCGCCATTGCGGCGGCTGCGGCGCCTTGGACCAGCCGAGCTCGACCTCCATGCCCGGCCCTTCCAGGCCGCCGGTCCGGCACGAGGCGATATGCGCCCAGCCCGGCTCGTCGGCGCGGTTTCGCCCGGCGACGGCGCGCCAGCCGGAGGGCTGCAGGCAGAAGCCTTCCGTGCGGCGGTAGAGAAGGGATTGGTCGCGGCCGCCCGCGCCCGGCCACGCGATCGCCGGCAGCTTCTCGTTCCTGTGGTAGGTGGCGATCAGCCCCTCCTTCCAGTCGGCGCGGCGGAGCTGCCAGACGCCGAGCGCGATCATCGTCGCGATCGCCGCGGCCACCACCAGGCTCGGGACGAGGGGGAGGCGCATCAGCGCCGGATCCGACCTTCGCGGGCCCGGTGCCGGTATTCGAGCGTCAGCAGCAGCCCCTTGCCGACGCGCAGCGATCCGACGACGAGCACGGCCGTCAGCGGCACCCAGAGCAGGATGTGCACCCAGAAAGGCGGGCTGGCGCCGAGCTCGAGCGCGATGGCGAGCGCCGTCACGAGCCCGCCGACGATCAGGATCAGGAACGCCGCCGGCCCGTCGCCGACGTTGAACCCGGAAAAATCGAGCCCGCAGGCGCGGCACAGCGGCTGGAAGCCGGCCAGGCCGCGGTAAAGCGTCTTCGCGCTGCACCGCGGGCAGAGGCCGCGGAGGGCGGCGGTCGCGGGATTCGGTTCCCTCATCTCAAGCCGCTCGTGTCGAGCGAAGTCGAGACACCCCGCCGAGCGGAGCCGAGGCCCAGGCGTCTCGGCTTCGCTCGACTGGGCCCCTCGACTTCGCTCGGGGCGAACGGAGAGTGCCGGGCACCCCTAGCCGTGATATTCGGCGCCCCAGCCGCCCCAGACGTAGATGCAGATGAACAGGAACAGCCACACCACGTCGACGAAATGCCAGTACCAAGCCGCCGCCTCGAAGCCGAAATGCTGCTGCGGTGAGAAGTGCCCCTTGTAGGCGCGGATCAGGCAGATGGTCAGGAAGATCGTGCCGACGATGACGTGGAAGCCGTGGAAGCCGGTCGCCATGAAGAAGGCCGAGCTGTAGATGTTCTGCGCGAAATCGAACGGCGCCGTCGAATATTCATAGGCCTGGACGCTGGTGAACAGCAGGCCGAGCGCGATCGTCGCCCACAGGCCCTTCTTCAGCCCCTCCCGGTCGCCGTGGATCAGTGCATGGTGCGCCCAGGTGACGGTCGTGCCCGAGCAGAGCAGGACCAGAGTGTTGAACAGCGGCCAGCCGAAGGGATTGAGCACCTCCATGCCCTTGGGCGGCCACACCCCGCCGACCGACTCCGCCGCGGAGGGGAAGAGCGAAGCGTTGAACCAGGCCCAGAACCAGGCGACGAAGAACATCACCTCGGACGCGATGAACAGGATCATGCCGTAGCGCAGGTGCAGCTGGACGATCGGCGTGTGATCGCCGGCATGCGCCTCGCGGATGACGTCGGTCCACCAGCTCAGCATCGTGAATAGGACCCCGAGCAGCCCCGCGCCCATCACATAGCCGCCGCCGGCGATGTCGTGCATCCACATCACCAGCCCGCCGAACAGTCCGAGGGCGGAAAAGGCGCCGACCAGCGGCCAGATGCTCGGCGGAAGGATATGGTAGGGGTGGTTCTTCGCTCCGGCCATTGTCGTCGTCCTTTTTCCCGGCGACGGCCGGGGTCCAGTCTAGCGTTGATCTGGGCCCCGGCCTCCGCCGGGGAGCGATCGGGTCTCTAGCTTCGGCCCTCTGACTCGTCCACCGGGTAAAAGGTGTAGGAAAGGGTGATTTCGCTGATGTCGCGGGTGTCGGGATCGTCGGCCATTTTCGGATCGACGTAGAAGACGACCGGCATGCGGACCTCCTCGCCCGGCTTCAACGTCTGCTCGGTGAAGCAGAAGCATTCGACCTTCGTGAAATATTTGCCGGCCTGGACGGGGGTGACGTTGAACACCGCCTGCCCCGTCACCGGCCGCGCGGAGAGGTTCTTCGCCTTGTAAAAGGCGATATCGCGCTCGCCGATCTGGACGATTTCCGTCGGGCGTTCCGGCTGGAAGCGCCATGGCAGCGCCGGCGCGGTATTGGCATCGAAGCGGATCGAGACCTGCTGGCCGGCGATCGGCTTCGGGGCAGCCGCCCCTGCGGCGGCGCGCATGGTGGTGCCGTCGAAGCCGGTCACCTGGCAAAAGATCCGGTAGAGGGGCACGCTGGCGAAGGCGAGGCCGACCATCGCCGCGACGAGCAGGCCCGCGAGGGCGGCGGTGCGGCCGTTCCTGCGGGCGAGCGTGGTCAACCCATCCTCACGATGGTGATGCCGTAGATGAGCAACGCGAAGCCAGCCAGCAGCAGGCCCAGCACGATCGAGCGCGCCCGCTGCCGGCGGCGGACCTCCTGGGTGTGCGGATCGGGCTCGATCATGCCAGCACCCAGCGGTCGAGGACGAGGAAGCCGAAGATCGCGAAGAGGTACAGGACCGAGTAGGCGAACAGCCTCTTCTCGGGCTTCATCCCGGCGGGCTCCGTCGCGCGGTTCGCCAGCACCCGCACCGCCAGGGCAAGGAAGAGGAGGCTGAGGATCGCGGCGGCGGCGCCGTAGACCGCGCCGGCTAGGCCGAGCGGCCAGGGCGCGACCGCCGCGGCGCCCATCGGCATCGTGTAGAGCGCGATCTGCTGGCGCGTCACCTTCGCTCCGGAGACGACCGGCAGCATCGGCACGCCCGCCGCCGCGTAATCGGAGCGGACGAACAGCGACAGCGCCCAGAAATGCGGCGGCGTCCACAGGAAGATGAGGACGAAGAGCAGGATCGGGAGCAGGGTGACGTCCCCGGTCGCCGCCGCCCAGCCGATCACAGGCGGAAACGCGCCCGCGGCGCCGCCGATGACGATGTTCTGCGGCGTCCGGCGCTTCAGCCACACCGTGTAGACGAGGACGTAGAAAAGGATCGACAGCGCGAGGATCGCGGCCGCCAGCCAGTTGGTGGCGAGCCCCATCAGCAGCACCGAGAGGAAGGAAAGGCCGACGCCGAAGTGGAGCGCCGACTGCCGGTCCATCCGCCCGGCGGGCAACGGGCGCGAGGCGGTCCGCTTCATCTTCGCGTCGAGATCGGCCTCGTACCACATGTTAAGCGCCGCCGCCGCCCCGGCGCCCAGCGCGATGCACAGGATGGCGGTGAAGCCGAGGATCGGATGGATATGCACCGGCGCCACCAGCAGCCCGCAGAGGCCGGTGAAGACGACGAGGCTCATCACCCGCGGCTTGGTCAGCGCGACGAAATCGCGCCATTCGGCGGGGAG
>DASVVY010000208.1:0-14015 GCA_036386335.1 Allosphingosinicella sp.
GGTCCCGCTACTTTGAACCTGGGTCCGGGTATGGAATGTTTCACTGGAGCAATAAGGTGGGGCGCAATCTCCTGCCGTTTCAAGAAATCAACCGCCATCGGCCCTTGGCTGATCCGACTCGGATAGCGCGATCATATAGCAACTTCAAAGACAGCAAGACGCAGCAGGTCGCAGCTGGAGTGTTGTCAGCTTTCAAGGCAGCAGTGCACTATAGAGATCATTGCAATGAGACGTACTCAGAAATTTCAAATGACGTTGCATTCTTTGTTCCCATAGTCGTCGTAGATGGGGAGATATACGACTGCTATATCGACGATGAGACTTCTGAGCTGAGAGCAGAATCCGTCGATGCTGTTGTATATCAGCAGAACTACCACTCGAGCGCATATGCTCGACTATCTAACAGAGTGACAGTAATCACGATTTCCGCATTGGATGAATATCTCCTAAATTACCGCAAATGGGGTGAGCACGTCCTCGCGACTATAAGACAAAACCAAGATCTGCCAAGAAATTTATGACCAAGTGGTCGCGGTGAGACACTCTGCGGCAAAGCACCATTCATGTGTCCGTCCCAGACGGCTAGAGGCCAGCCCGGCTTCATCCCCGATGAAGCCGAACCCCCTCAGTAGTGCACCGCCCGCCCATACGCATCCAACACCGACTCATGCATCATCTCGCTCAGCGTCGGATGCGGGAACACCGTGTGCATCAGATCCGCCTCGGTGGTCTCGAGCTGCCGCGCCACCGCATAGCCCTGGATCAGCTCGGTCACCTCCGCGCCCACCATGTGGGCGCCCAACAGCTCCCCCGTCTGCGCGTCGAACACCGTCTTCACGAAGCCCTCGGCCTCGCCCAGCGCGATCGCCTTGCCGTTGCCGATGAAGGGGAATTTGCCGACCTTCACTTTCCGCCCCTGCTCCTTCGCCTTCGCCTCGGTCAGGCCCACCGACGCCACCTGCGGCCGCGAATAGGTGCAGCCGGGGATGTTCCAGGTCTCGAAGGCATGCGGGTTCTTGCCCGCGATCGCCTCGACGCAGGCCACGCCCTCGTGGCTGGCCTTGTGCGCGAGCCAGGGCGGGCCGGTGACGTCGCCGATCGCGTAGACGCCCTCGACATTGGTGCGCCCATAGCCGTCGACCGCGATATGGCCGCGCTCCGTCTTCACGCCCAAAGCCTCGAGCCCGATATTCTCGGTGTTCGGCACGATGCCGATCGCGACGATGGCGTGGGAGAATTCCTCGACCGCGCCGCCCTTCAGCGTCGCCTTCACCCCATCGGGTCCAGCTTCAAGCTTCTCCACGCCCGAGCTCGTGTGGATCTTCATCCCCTGCTTGGTGAGCTGCTTGTGGACGAAGGCGGAGACCTCCTCGTCCTCCACCGGCAGGATGCGGTCGAGCATCTCGACGATCGTCACCTGCGCCCCCATGTCCGAGTAGAAGCTGGCGAACTCGACCCCGATCGCGCCCGATCCGATGACCAGGAGCTTCGTCGGCATCTCCTCCGGCACCATCGCATGCCGGTAGGTCCAGATGCGCTTGCCGTCCGCCTTGGCGAAGGGAAGGTCGCGCGCGCGAGCGCCGGTGGCGACGATGATGTGCTTTGCCTCGAGCTCGGTGGTCTTGTCGCCCTGGGTGACGGCGAGCGCGCCCTTGCCCTTCAGCGCGCCGACGCCCTCGACGACCGTCACCTTGTTCTTCTTCATCAGCCCTTTGACGCCGCCGTTGAGCTGCGCGGCGACCTTGCGGCTGCGTTCGACGATCCTGGTGAGGTCGAAGCCCGGATTGTCGGCCTTGAGGCCGTAGGCGCCGGCATGGGTCATATAATGGTAGATCTCGCTCGTCCGCAGCAGCGCCTTGGTCGGGATGCAGCCCCAGTTGAGGCAGATGCCGCCGAGCCGCTCGCGCTCGACGATCGCCGTCTTGAGCCCGAGCTGCGCCGCCCGGATCGCGGCGACGTAGCCGCCGGGGCCCGAGCCGAGGACGATGAGGTCGTACGTGTCAGCCAAAGTCTGCCTCCAGTCATCCGCCGCCGGCGCCGTCCCCGGCTCCCGCGCCGCATAATCGCCCCGCGCGCGGAAGTCCAAGCGCGGAAATGTCAGGCGGGCGCGAGGAGAGCCAGGGCGGCGCGGGCGGCGGCCCAGGCGAGGCCGACCGGCGCGGCCACCGCGGCGATCAGCAGCAGGGAGCGGGGCAGGCGGCGCAGCAGCTCGCGCCGCCGGCGCGGCTCGACCGCGAACTTGAGCGCGAACGGAAAGGCGGCGACCAGCGCGGCTTCGGCCGTCGCCGCGATCGGGAAGCGCAGCCAGTCGCTCGCCGGAAGCCACGCCGCCGCGAACCCCGCCTCGATGGGGAAGAGGCCGATCGCCAGATAGGCGGAAAAGAAGGCGAGCGTGCCGAAGAAGAGGAAGTAGGTGCGCTTCTTCCCCGCGAGCCGAGTCACCACGAGGGCCACCGGCAGCGCCGCGAGCGGCGGCTGGAGCAGGCGCAGGTGGGCCAAGCCCGTCGGGAGCGCCTCCGGCCCGCCGGTCGCCCACCAGGCGACGGCGCCCCAGACGAAGGCGTAGACCGTGGCCAGCGTGCCGATCATCCGGTTGCACCCTTCCATGCCGCCGCTCGGGCGCTTGAGCGCCGAGCGCAGGCCCACGAGCGCCGCCAGCGAGACGAAGGGATAGGCGATTGGCGGCGTCCCCGCGGCGATCAGCAGCGCCGTCACCGGGATCGCGGCGGCGGCGGCGACGCCGAACGGGATCGCGAGGAGGATGGCGGTGCCGACGATGTTTCCGGCGAGGTCGCCCGCCGCGAACGGCCTGCCCTTCCGCCACGCCTGGCGCAACGCGCCCGCGATCATCACCGCCTCCAGCCCCGCCAAAGCGACGCCGCCCGCAGCGAGCGCAACGAAGATCGGCAGCTCGAAGGTCACCCGCCGCGTCTACCGCACCCGCGCTTGCGATCGCGTAAAGGGTGCGTGGCGGCTCACGCTTTACCGGCGCGGCTCTCCCGTCGCTCGAGCCAGCCGAGGATGAGCAGCGCGACCGCGAGAAACCCGACGAGAGGCACGAAGTCCCGGAGGGGGAGGCCGAAGGGCAGCGCCAGCACGGCGGCCAGCCCTGCCCCCGCGCCGGTTCCGGCGGCGGCATAGAGCCAAAGAGGTGCGCGGCCGCGCGCCGCAGCCGTCACGGCCAGGCCCATGACGAAGACGGGCACGATGCCGGCGAGCAGCAGCAGCGCGGCGATCGGGAAAATCATGGACGCCAGGGCCAAAACGTCTTGGGCCGCGATGACGGGATCGGTTGCGATCACGTGGACGGTTGCCGCCGCAGCCACCAGCAGCGCGGCGAGGCTCGCGGCGCTGAATGCGTTCAGGAGCGAGCGCAGCCGGGGCGCGCCGGCGGCCATCGCATCAAGCCAGCATTGCGAGCGGGTTCTCCACCAGCCGCTTGAACGCCTGCATCAGGCGGGCGCCGTCGGCGCCGTCGATCGCGCGGTGGTCGAAGCTGCCGGTGGCGGTCATGATCGTCGCGACCTCGACCGTGTCGTCGACCACCCACGGCTTCTTCTCGCCCGCGCCGATCGCCATGATCATCCCCTGCGGCGGGTTGATCACGGCCGAGAAAACCGAAATCCCGAACATCCCCATGTTCGACAGCGACGCCGTCCCCCCTTGATATTCGTGGGGCTGGAGCTTGCCGTCGCGAGCGCGGGCGGCGAGGTCCTTCATCTCGGCTGAGATCGCCGACAGGCTCTTCGAGCCCGCATCGACGATGATCGGGGTGATGAGCCCGCTCGGGATCGACACCGCCACCGACACGTCGGCGCGCTTGAACATGATCAGCTCGGTGCTGGTATACTGGACGTTGCACTCCGGCACTTCGAGCAGGGCGACGGCGAGCGCCTTGATCAGCATGTCGTTGACGGAGAGCTTGACCCCGCGGCTCTCGAGCCCGGCGTTGAGCTGCGCGCGCAGCTTCAGCAGCGCATCGAGCCTGATCTCGACGGTGAGGTAGATGTGCGGGACCTGCTGCTTCGACTCGGTGAGCCGGCGCGCGATCGTCTTGCGGATGTTGGACAGCTTGACCGCCTCGTGCGGGATGTCCGGCACCGGATGGGCGGTGGGCGCAGGCGCTGCGGCGGCCGGCGCCGATGCCGCGGCCTCGGCCGGCGCGGCCGCGGGAGCGGCCTGCGTAGGTTTCGCTGCAGCGCCCTCGACATCCGCCTTGACGATCCGCCCGCCCGGGCCGGATCCGGGCAGGGTGGAGAGGTCGAGGCCGCGCTGCTCGGCGAGGCGCCGGGCGAGCGGGCTCGCCTTGACGCGCGTCCCGCCGTCCGCGGCGGGGGCGGCCTGGGGGTGGCCAGGGGCCTGCTCGGCGGGGCTGACGCCGTAGCCCTTGACCTCAGGCGTCGGCGTCGGCGCCTTCGTCTCGGCCGGAGCCTCGGCGGCAGGGGCAGGCGCGGAGGCCGGCGCCGAAGCCGCGGCGGACGCATCCTCGCCCTCCGCGGCGAGGATCGCGATCACCGTCCCGACCTTCACGCCGTCCGTGCCTTCGGCAACGACGATCTTCGCGATCGTCCCCTCATCCACCGCCTCGAATTCCATCGTCGCCTTGTCGGTCTCGATCTCGGCGAGGAGGTCGCCGGCGGCGACCGTGTCGCCCTCCTTCACCAGCCACTTGGCGAGCGTGCCCTCTTCCATCGTGGGGCTGAGCGCCGGCATCTTGAGTTCGATGGGCATGAGATGCGGACCTCCTGGCGACCGAGTGCGCGCTCCGCCCAAACAGCAACAGAAGGGGCCGGGTCAAGGGGGCGCGCTTGCACCCGAAACACTTCTGGCGCAGCATCGGGTGCACGAAGAGGGGGGATGCGATGCGGTCGTACCTGGTGGTGATGGACGACAGCGGCGAGGCGCGGGTGGCGCTGCGCTACGCCGCCCGCCGCGCCGCGCGCACCGATGCTCGGGTCGAGCTCCTCGCCGTGATCCCGCCGGCCGAGTTCGTCCAGTGGGGCGGCGTCCAGGCGGCGATGGAGGAGGAAGCGAAGCTGCGCGCGGAAGCGATGCTGCTCCAGGGCGCCGGCGCGATCGTCGAGGAATCGGGGATCGAGCCGTCGATCCTCGTCCGCCAGGGCGACCCCGTCAAAGCGATCGCCGACCTGCTCAAGGAGCGCGAGGACATCTCCGCGCTCATCCTCGGCGCCGCCGCCGACACCGGGCCCGGGCCGCTCGTCACCCACTTTTCGGGCGCGGTGGCGGGGACGCTCCCCTGCCCGCTGGTGATCGTCCCCGGCGGCCTCTCCGACGAGGCGCTCGATCGCCTCGCCTGAGGTTTCAAGCCTTGCCTATCCCCGTTCGCCGGGTCGCGGCGGGGTGGGGCGTGCGCGCCGGACCGGCTTGCGGTGGTGGCGCCGCGGCGCGGCGCGCTCGGTGACGTACTCGTAATAGGTCCGCGTCTCCACGACCGGCGTCGTGGTGGTCGTGATCGTTTCCGTCACCACCACCGGTCCGCACGTGCCGCAGCCGTAGCTGTAGCCGTAGCCCGGCATCGGCCCCGGCCCCGAATAGGTGCTTGTGCAGGGGTTCGCGCAGGCAACGGGGGGCGGCGGCGGGCCGACCGGGCCGCAGCGGTCGCCGCAGCCGGCCGCGCCGGCGTCGTCATAATCGTCGGCATAATCGCCGTCGTCATAGTCGGCGCCCTCGTAAGCGTCTTCATCGGGCTCGTAGTCGCCGTCGCCGACATAGGCGGGGATGCCCTGGTCGTCATAACCCCAGCGGTCGCCGTCGCGATCCCAGTTCCAGCCGTAGCGGCCGTCGAGGACGCGGCCCGAGCGGTCGATCAGCAGGGCATCGTCATAATAGCGGATCCAGCGGCCGCCATCCAAAGGCTGCTGCCACCCCCACATGCTCCAGTTGGGCACGACGAATTGCGGGCCCCACCAGAATTGCGGGACGAAGCCGCCGCGCCGGATATGGCCGAAGCGGCGGTGCATCGGCGGCCGGTGCATGCCGGGCCGGTGCGTCCACCTCGGCGGGCGGTGCGTGCCCGGCTGGTGCGTCCACCTTGGCGGCCGGTGCGCCCCGCCCATCGGGGGCTGGTGCATCCCGCCCGTCCCCGGACGGTGCATCCCGCCGGTGGGGGGCCTGTGCATCGCGGGCCGCGGCGTGCGCATCTGCTGGCGCATCTGGGCCATGACGGGCGCCGGAGCGGCCATCCTACGCTCCTGCCAGCTATGGCCCGCCCGCGGCGTCATTGCGGGAGCCGGGCGCATCGCCGCTTGCGGCGCCGCCGGGGCCGGCGTGGCGGCGACTGCCGCGGCACCGGGAAGGGCGAGGCTGATCTGCGGGATTCCGTAGAAGGGGTCGGGGTCGGGCACCGTCTGCGCCGTCACCGGAACCACAGCGGCCGAGGCCGCCAACAAAACCAGCCCGAGCTTCATCATTTCCGGGTCCCCTGTGCGTGAGTGCGCCGCGCCGGGCCCGCCGTGCGGGTGGGTCCGCCGTTAACGCTTTCTTAACGCTCCGGGAGCGGGTTTTCCACTCACGCCAAGCGGGGCGCGAGCATCTGTGCCAATTCGAGACACCCGGCGAGATCGGCCGCGTCGAACCGCCCGCGCGACGGGCTGTCTAGGTCGATGACGCCAAGCAGGCGCCCCTCGTGGACCAGCGGCACGACGAGCTCCGAAGCCGAGGCGGCATCGCAGGCGATGTGGCCGGGAAAGGCGTCGACGTCGTCGACGCATTGCGGCTCCAGGCTCGCCGCCGCCGCCCCGCAGACGCCCTTGCCGAACGGGATCCTGATGCAGGCGGCGCGCCCCTGGAACGGCCCCAGCACCAGCTCCCCCCCGACATTGCGGTAGAAGCCGGCCCAGTTCAGGTCCGGCAGCGTCTCGAAGAGCAGCGCCGCCACGTTGGCCATGTTGGCGATGGCGTCCGGCTCGCCTATCGTGAGCGCGTCCGCGGCGGCGACGGTCTGGCGCCAGGCTTCGGCCTTATCGGCGGCGTCTATGCGGAAGTCGTACATGACCCGCATGTCGTCGTTGCGAACGGCCAGCGCAACCGACCAGATCAGGCAATCCGGGCTGCGAGGCGCCCGCGCTTCGATTCCCGCCGCGCCCGGAGCCACCCGCGCCGCACGGAGCCGCATTCCACAGGCGGCTTCCCTCGTTGACACCATGAACGTCCGTTCGTGCGCTTGCCCTTTACCTCAAAATGGCATCCTTCTGGCAAAGGCTTTCCGTTGGTCGCTGAGGGGAGGCGGGGGATCGCAGGTTTTGCCACCTCCTGAAGCAAGCCCTGCCAGAACATCGCCGGCGCATCGTGACATCCTTGCGGGAACTTCCGAGGGTCATCGAGGAAAGGCTTGCAGAGGGCTGATTGCTTCGCTCCGCGCGCGCCCCTCAGCGTTGGAACGCGAGCCTGAAGCTCCACCAGAGCAAGGCGAGGATCGCCCCGCTGATGATCGCGCCCCAGAACCAATAAGGCAGAAGCAGGACATCCGCGATGGCGGCGGTGTCCGATCGCTGCAGTTCGCCGCCGACAGTTCCGCCCGGGCTGAACAGATAGTCGAATTGTTGCCAAGCGCTGATTGCCGCCTGTACGCCGAGGAGCTGGATGACAAAGCGCCGCCATGACAAAGGTCCGCGCAGGGCGAGCACGGCGAGCGCCATTCCGAGTGCAGGGAGAACCAGCCAACCTGTCGGCGAACGGACCCAGATTGCCGTCGACACGACCAGCGCGACGCCCAGCGCCGCCAAGGCGCTACGCGTGGCGGTCGCAGAGCGCGAGGCGACGATCAGCAGCGCTCCGGCGATCGCCGGTCCGAGCGGTCCGCTCGCCGCGACCAGCGCATCGGTCAGCCTGTAGCCGTCGGCGGGGCGCAGCGACAAAGCGACGCCCGAGCCGTCGGCGAAGATCAGCAGCCGTTCGAACCCCCGGCCGGCGAGCATCGCGGCGATGCCATGGCCCATTTCATGAAACCAGGTCGCCAGGATCGTGAAAGGGTAGAGCAGCAGGCTGCCGAGCGCGGTCTGCCACAGCAGGATCGAGGCGAGCGCGATCCACAGCAGCAGCGCGACGCGCTCTCTTCGGTCCTGGCGGGCAAGGCTGCTTGGCATTGGGGGGTTCCAACTCGAGAAATGATGACAGAGGCTATTGGACGCGACCGCTTCAATCCAGCCGCACCTTCCCCCGCGCCGCCTTCACGGCGCCGCGTCCCTTCTTCTCATCGACCCGTTTCGCCTTGGCCGCGCGGCTCGGCTTCGTCCGTACCCGCTTCGGCTTGCGGATATGCGCCTTGGCGATCAGCTCCGCCAGCCTGGCCCGCGCCTCCTCCCGGTTCGCATCCTGGGTGCGGTGCGTCCGGGCGGTGATGACGATCTCGCCTTCCTGGGTCATCCGGCTCCCGGCCAGCTCCTTCAGGCGCTGATAAACAGGCGGTGCCAGGCCGAGCTTGAAGACGTCGCAGCGCAGCTGGACCGCGGTCGCGACCTTGTTGACGTTCTGCCCGCCCGGCCCGCTGGAGGCGATGAAGCTTTCGGTGAGCGCCTCTTCGGGCAGCGCGTAGGGCTCAGGCGAGGTCGTCATCGCCGAACCCCGCCTGGAGGAAGGTCGGCGGCAGCGGCGCCGTCGCCTCGACCGGATTCTTGCCGTCGCGCTCCATGCGCAGCGAGCGCGCGTGGAGCAGCATCGGCCCCCGCCCGCGGCCGTAGACGGGGTCGCCGGCGATGGGCATGCCAAGTCCTTCGACTGCGTGGACCCGGAGCTGGTGCGTCCGCCCGGTCTCGGGGAGGAAGAGGATCAGCGCCCGCCCCTCCCGCTCCCCCAACCGGCGCCAGCGTGTCACCGCCGGCTTGCCGCGGGGATCGGCGACCACCCGCCACCCCGCCTCGCGGCTCGAGATTTTGGCGAGCGGGATATCGACCGCCCCCTCCTCCGCTTCCGGCACGCCGTCGAGCACCGCGACGTAGCTCTTCTCTACCCGGTTCTCCTCGAACGCGCGGGAGAAGCGCTTGTGCGCCTTCGGGTTGCGGGCGAGGAGCAGGCAACCACTGGTGTCCCGGTCCAGCCGGTGGACCAGGGTCGGCCGGCGCTGGAAGCCGAAGCGCAGGTCCGGGAGGTAACGCTCCAGGCTCTCGCGCGTCTTCGGACCCGGATGGACGGCGAGGCCGGCCGGCTTGTCGATCGCCAGAGCCTCGGCGTCGATGAAGAGGACGCGGCTCTCCCACATCCGCCCGCCCTGCCACGACCGTGGCGGTCCCGCAACAACAGGCAGGACTCCTTGTGATTCCTCGTTTAATTCGAAATTAACCTTTTGCCTTCACATCTGGGATGGTTAATGAATGAAACAGGGGAAGCCGAGGCCGTCCAGCCGGGGCAACCGCTGAGGAGAAGGGGCGATCCACGATGCGTGTGCTTCTGATTGAGGACGAGCCGACCACCGCGAAGAGCATCGAGCTCATGCTCACCGCCGAAGGCTTCAACGTCTACACGACCGACCTTGGCGAGGAGGGCTTGGACCTCGGCAAGCTCTACGATTACGACATCATCCTGCTCGACCTGAACCTCCCCGACATGCACGGCTACGACGTGCTGAAGAAACTTCGTCTCGCGAAGGTCGGAACGCCCGTCTTGATCCTCTCCGGCATCGCCGAAATGGATTCCAAGGTACGCGCGCTTGGCTTCGGCGCCGACGACTATGTCACCAAGCCCTTCCACCGGGACGAGCTCGTCGCCCGCATCCACGCGGTGGTGCGCCGCTCGAAGGGCCACAGCCAGAGCGTGATCCGCACCGGCAAGCTCGCGGTGAACCTCGATGCGAAGACCGTCGAGGTCGACGGCGCCCGCGTCCACCTCACCGGCAAGGAATATGCGATGCTGGAGCTCCTCTCGCTCCGCAAGGGCACCACCCTCACCAAGGAGATGTTCCTCAACCATCTCTACGGCGGCATGGACGAGCCGGAGCTGAAGATCATCGACGTCTTCATCTGCAAGCTCAGGAAGAAGCTCAGCCTCGCCTGCGGCGGCGACAATTATATCGAGACCGTGTGGGGCCGCGGCTACGTGTTGCGCGATCCCGAAGACCTGGAGGCGGCCAAGGTCGCCTGAGAAGTCCACAGCGTGGGGCAAAAGACCGGCGTCCGCGAAAGCGGGCGCCGGTTTTCTTTTGCGTTCGGGAGGCTCGCCAACACAGTGTCTCTGTCTCTGTCGCGCTCAGAGCCCCTAGAGAATATTCGCCGCCGCGTTCGAAACCCACACGAACGCTATGAACAGCGCCGTCTCCACGACCGGGACAAGGTAGCGCCCCCGCCACCGGATGATCCTGCTTCCGCCGAACAAAAGTACCGCGAAGGCGCCCAACGGCAGAAGCGGAAGCCGCTCGACCTCGTGGGAGGGTATGTAGGGCAGCGTGCAGAATAATGCCGCAATCAACAGCACGGCCTCAGCGACCGAGGACCAGAAGCGTTCGGTGATGACGGTTCTTCAAACCTGCCGGCTTGCCTCGGGCGCTTCTCGGGCATGAGAGCTTCTATCATCCAATGGACACGTTTGCAGCACGTGCCATTGGAACCACGACGGCCGGATCAGCGGCCGGACGCGAGGGGAGGGCCACGAGGGGCGGTTAAGACCCACCCTCTCAAGCTGCTTCGCGGCCGCCGATCAATGTGAGCGTGGGGGCGCAGAGGGCAGCGGCGACGGCCGCATCGAGCGGCCCGGAGAGAAGAAAGCCCTGGCCGTCGCGGCAGCCGAGCTCGCGGAGGAGGTCGAGCTGCTCCTGCGTCTCGATATGCTCGGCGACGCAGGGCAGGCCGAGCGATGCGCACAGGTCGAGCACGCCCTTGAGCAGCCGCCGGCTGCGGACGGATTGGGTGCTGGACGCGATCAGCGACCCGTCGAGCTTGATGCCGTCGAACTGCATTTCGCGCAGGTAGGAGATGGAGGCATGGCCGGCACCGAAATCGTCGAGCACGATCCGCGCTCCCGCCGTGCGCAGGCGGGCGAGATTGTCGCGCGCCACTCCGAAATCCGCGAGCAGCGCCGTCTCGGTCACCTCCACCTGCAGCCGCGACGGGGCGACGTCCGCCTGCGCCAGGACCTCGAGGATGCGGCGTGACGAGCCCGCCGTGCAAAGCTGCACCGCGCTGAGGTTGAAGGAGAGGCGCACCGGCTCCGGCCACTGCCGCGCCTCGACCGCCGCCTTGGCGAGCAACGTCTCCGTCAGCTCGCCGATCGCATCCATCTGCTCGGCGATGGGGATGAACTCGCCGGGGGAGACGGCCCCAAGCTCCGGATGCTCCCACCGCGCCAGCGCCTCGAACGCCTGCAGGGCGCCGGTGGAGAGATCGCGGATCGGCTGGTAGACCAAGCCGAGAGCGTCGAGCGTTCCCGGCAGGCGCAGCGCCTGCTCGATCTGGTTCCGCCGCCGGTAGAGCTCGTCCATGCGCGGCGAGAAGACCGCGACCGCGGAGCGGCCGCCTTCCTTCGCCCGGTAGAGGGCGGTGTCGGCCCGGATCAACGCTTCGGTGACGTCGCATTGCTTCGGGTGAAGCAGCGCCAGGCCGCAGCAGCCCGAGATACGGAACTCGCGGCCGCCGACCGCCACCGGCTCCGCCAGCGCCGCGCAGATCGCCGCGCCGGCGGCCTCCGCGGCGGCACGCGTGGCGCAGTTCTCGACCAGCAGGGCGAATTCGTCGCCCCCGGTCCTCGCAACGAGGGCAGAGCCGGCAAGCGCCTCGGCAAGCCGCGCGCCGATCTGCGCCAGCACGGCGTCTCCGGTGGCGTGGCCGAACGTGTCGTTGATCGGCTTGAACCCGTCGAGGTCGACCGTCGCCAGCGCGAAGGCGCCGCCGGTGCGCGGCAGCGCGGCGGCGCGGCGCGTCACCGTCCGCAGGAAGGCGCGGCGGTTGGCGAGGCCGGTCAGCGGATCGGTGTCGGCCATGACCTTCGCCTTCGCCTTCTCGGTCTTTGCGAGCTTCTCCGCCCGCCGCGCCCGCTCCCGCTCCAGCGCGATCTGCGAGCGCGACCCGACCAGCTGCGCGAAGCCTTCGTTGTGGACGCCGACGAGCCGCAGCACGAACAAGGTGACCATGAACAGGCTGACGCCGACGCCGACATGCGCCGCATCCGGCGAGAGGACGAGCTTCGCCGCCAGCGGCAGCCCGAGGAAGACGAGCGGCAGCCGCGCCGCCGCCGGGAAGCTGCTGAGGCCGTAGGCGCAGCCGATCGCGGCGAGGCTGCCGAACAGGATCACCTGGTCCTGCTGGCCCGCCGCGCCGGCGTCGAGCAGCCGCATGCCCCAGGATCCGAATCCGAGGCTGACGATCAGCGCGTAGCACCAGGTCTTGCGCAGCTCCGCCAGGATTCGTTCGGGCGGCGGCGAGACGTTGCGCACCCTCACCCAGTGGACCAGCCGCACCAGCACGAAGGCGATGAGAAGGGTCGGCAGGCTCCAGACAGAGCCGAGGTCGCCGCCGGTGGCGAGATGGAGGCCGATGAAGTTGGTCAGGGCGACGGTGTAGAGGAGCGGGATCTGCCGCTGGAGCGCCCGGTAGCGCTCGGCCAGCAGCGCACGCCCGGCGGGCGTCTCCGCCTCGCCGGTGTCGGTCAGCCAGGAATAGCAGGATCGCGCCCAGCCCATGGGCCGGTGCTAGCGCACAATGTTTAAAGCCGGGTTCCGGGCGCGACGGTTCGCTTAGCGGCTGAGCGGCAGCTCGCGCTGGTCGGGGTCGAACTGGTGCCAGCCGTTCGGGCCGAGCCGCTCCAGCGGGCGGAAGCGGGCCTTGTAGGCCATGCGCCGCGAGCTTTCGACCCAATAGCCGAGGTAGACGTAGGGAAGCCCCGCCCGCCCGGCGCGGACGATATGGTCGAGGATGATGTAGGTGCCGAGGCCCGGGCGGACCGGATCGTCCGGCTCGAAGAAGCTGTAGATCATCGACAGGCCGTCGCCCTGCTGGTCGGTGAGGCAGGCGCCGACCAGGCGGCCGGGACGGCCGTCGCGCGCAGGCTCGCGATATTCGATGACATAGGTCTTCACCGGGCTCTGCTCGATCATGTCGGCGAAGTCGCTCTCGTCCATCCCGACCATGCCGCCGTCCGGGTGCCGCCGCTTCAGATAGCGGCGCAGCAGCTCATATTGCTCCTCGGTCGCCCACGGTTTGCACGCGGTGACTTCGAGGTCGGCGTGGCGGCGCATCATCCGCCGGTGGGTGGCGCTCGGCTGGAATTCGCTGGCGACGACGCGGACGGAGACGCAGGCGGTGCAGTCGATGCAGCTCGGCCGGTAGGCCACCGCCTGGCTGCGGCGGAATCCGATCCGTCCGAGCGCGTCGTTCAGCTCGCCCGCATGGGCGCCGCTCAGCTCCGTGAAGACCTTCCGCTCGGTCTTGCCCGCTAGGTAGGGGCAAGGCGCCGGGCTGGTCACGAAGAAGCGGGGAAAACGAAATGGTGCGCTCAACGGGGCTCCGGCGGTTCGAGGCTTGGATTCCAGGCTGTTTATGAGCCCTCCAGGCGCGGTTGAAAAGGGACGCGGCGGGGCAAAAACGGCGCTCGCCCGCGCCCGTTCCAGCCCGGGACAGGCGCTCAGTGAAACTCTACGGGCTGGACGTTGAATCCGGAGCGCTGAAGATCGTCGACCAGAGCGGCGAGATGCTCGGCGTCGCGGGCTTCGCACTCGATGTCGATGAAGGCGTCCTTGGCCGGAAGCACGGTGAACACGCGGTGGTGATAGACCTCGACGATGTTCACCCGGTGCTTGTCGAACAGGATGGCGACGCCGGCCAGCGCGCCGGGGACGTCCTGCAGCTGGATTCGCAGGCGCGCCATCCGCCCGGAGCGGGCGAGATCGCGCAGCAGCACGTTCGCGAGCAGCCGCGTGTCGATGTTGCCGCCACACAGCACGATGCCGACCTCGCGTCCGCGGAACCGCTCCGGATGAGCAAGCAAGGCGGCAAGCCCGGCCGAGCCGGCGCCCTCCACGACGGTTTTCTCAATCTGCAGCAGCAGGCTAACTGCCTTTTCGAGGTGCCGCT
>DASVVY010000209.1:0-9074 GCA_036386335.1 Allosphingosinicella sp.
CCGAGATAATGGGCGACGCTGACCGCGCCGAGCCACAAATTGGCATGGCTCAGCATCACCCCCTTGGGCCGCCCGGTGGAACCCGACGTGTAGAGGAGCGCCGCCAGGTCGTCCGGGTCCGCTTCGGAGGGCGGGAGCCCCTCGGCTCGTTCGAGCATCTCGGCGCCCTCCTCTTCCGCCACCGCGGCGCAGCCGACGGGCAGGTCGCCTTCGGCCAGCGTGGCGAGCCGCGCCTTTCCGCTGACGAGGAGGGAGGCGCCGCTGTCGGCGAGGATGTGCGCGACCTGGCCACGCTTGAGGAGCGGGTTGACCGGAACGTGGACGAGCCCGGCGCGGGCGCAGGCGAGCGGGAGGAGGCTCGTCATCCGGGTCTTGGGCAGCCAGCTCGCCACCCGCGCGCCCGGCGCCGTCCCCCGCGCCTGGAGCGCCGCGGCGAGCGCGCCCGTCGCCCGCTCGAGCCCGGCGAAATCGAGCAGGCCCTCGCGGGTCAGGAGCGCGGGCGCGGACGCATCGCCCTTGAGCGGGAGATGGTCGAGCGGCCGGGGCGTCGGATCGGGGACTTGCACGGCCACTCCCCTAGAGGTTAGTCGGCTCCTGCGCCAAGGGGAGGAAGGAATGGCCACCGTGCTCGACGACGCGGCAGAAGTGGAGGCGACGCTCCGCGCGGTGCTCGAGGACGTGCTCGGCCTCGACCATGCGCATGTCGCCGGCTTCGACGAGGCGACGCCGCTGTTCGGCTCCCTGCCCGAGCTCGACTCGCTGGCGGTCGCCGGCCTCCTTACCGAGCTGGAGGAGCGCCTGGGCATCCTCATCGCCGACGACGAGGTGGATGCCGACCTGCTCGGCAGCTTCGGCTCGCTGCTCACCTTCGCGCGGGCAAAGGCGCTCAGGTGAGCGGCGCGCCGTCTCCGGGCGCGGTCACATTCTCGCTGGAAGAGCTGGACGAGGCGGCGCTCCGCGAAGCCTGGATCAGGCTCGAGGCGCGTGCCGATATCACCTTCTATCTCGGCTGGTCGTGGATCGGCGCCTGGATCGCCGAGGCCGGGCTGCCGGACTGCGTACTCGTCGGCCGTGCCGAAGGTGAGATCGTCGCCCTCGGCCTCCTTCGGCGGGCGCTGCGTCGGCGTCACGGCTTCGTCCGCAGCCGCTCGATCTTCCTCAACGAGACGGGAGACCCCACAAAGGACGTCATCTTCATCGAATATAATGGCCTCCTCACCGACCGCCGCTTCGGCCGCCTCGAGGCGCAGGCCATCGCTTTCCTGCGGGCGCAGCAGCGCGCGGTCGGACGGTTCGACGAAGTGCAACTCGGCGGATTCGTGGAGGAAGCCCATGATGCCGTGCGGAAAGCCGGCTTCCGCACCCAGGTCCACGCCCTGAAGACCACCGCCTTCGTCGACCTCGCGGCGATCCGCGCCGGCGGCGGGGACTATCTGGCGCGGGTCAGCGCGAATACGCGCTCGCAGGTTCGCCGGGCCCTCAAGATCTACCAGACCCGCGGCCCCCTCCTCCTGGAGCGGGCGCGCAGCAGCGACGAGGCGCTCGCCTTCTTCGAGGACATGGGGGTGCTGCACGAGCGGCGCTGGCGGCAGCGCGACACGGGGGGGGCGTGGCGATTCCCGTTCCTCGTCGCCTTTCACCGGCGGGTGATCGAAACGAGCTTCCCGGAAGGCGGGATCGACATCGTGCGGGTGACCTGCGGCGGAGAGCCGATCGGCTACATCCACTGCCTCGTCCGCGGCGGCTGGTATGGCAGCTACCTCAGCGGCTTCGCCTACGAGGAGGACAACAAGGTCAAGCCCGGCCTCGTCAGCTTCTACCTGTATATCGAGCATCTTCTGAAGACTGACGCACAGGTGCTTGATTTTCTTGCCGGAGACCATCGCTACAAGACGAGCCTCGGTCAGCCCGGAGCGAACATGTACTGGTTCCGGGTCCAGGAGAGGCGGCCGCAGCTGCTGCTCGAGGACGCCCTGCGGTGGGCGAAGCAGCGTCTCCGCCGCGGAAGCTCAGGCGGCGACTGACGCCTCGAACTCGGCTTCGGCCAGGAAGCGCTCGGCGTCGAGGGCCGCCATGCAACCCGTCCCCGCCGCGGTCACCGCCTGGCGGTATATCTTGTCCATGACGTCGCCGCACGCGAACACGCCCTCCACGCTGGTGCGGGTGGTGCCGGTCTCGACCTCGATATAGCCGTCCTGGTCGAGCGCGAGCTTGCCGCGGAACAGCTCGGTCGCCGGCGAGTGGCCGATGGCGACGAAGCCGCCCTCGACCTCGAGGCGCGAGATTTCGCCGGTGCGGGTGTCGCGCAGGTCGAGGCCGACCAGCCCTTCCGGTTCGCCGCCCGCGACGAAGCGGTCGACCACCTTGTTCCACAGCACCTTGATCGCGGGATGGGCGAACAAGCGGTCCTGGAGGATCTTCTCGGCGCGCAGCGTGTCGCGGCGGTGGATCAGCGTCACTTCGTGGCTGTGGTTGGTCATGTAGAGCGCTTCCTCGACCGCGGTGTTGCCGCCGCCGATCACCGCCACCTTCTTGCCCCGGTAGAAGAAGCCGTCGCAGGTCGCGCAGGCGGAGACGCCCCTGCCCTTCAGATGCTCCTCCGAGGGCATGTTCAGCCACTTCGCCTGCGCGCCGGTGGCGATGACGAGGACGTCGCCGGTATAGACGGCGCCGCTGTCGCCGATCAGGCGGAACGGCCGGCGGGAGAGGTCGACCTCCGAAATATGGTCCCACACCATCTTGGCGCCGACATGCTCCGCCTGGGCCTGCATCTCCTCCATCAGCCACGGGCCCTGGATGACGTCGCGAAAGCCCGGATAATTCTCGACATCCGTGGTGGTGGTGAGCTGCCCGCCCGGTTGGATGCCCTGGACCACGATCGGCGCCATGCCGGCGCGGGCGCCGTAGATCGCCGCCGACAGGCCGGCCGGCCCCGAGCCGAGGATGAGCATGCGGGTGGAATGGGTGGCGGCCATCGGTTTCTCGTCTGGGGAGGTGGGAAGTTGCGAGATAGGGATTAGAACGCCCCTCGCGCAACCTCGATTTGCCGCCCCGTGCGGCCGCTGGTAGAAGCCCGCGGCTCCAGCAGATGAAGGGGTCCCACCCATGACGGCGCACGAAAATCCGCTCGGTCTCGACGGCTTCGAGTTCGTGGAGTTCACCGGGCCGGATCCCGAAGCGCTGGCGGGGCTGTTCACGGCGATGGGCTTCACCCACCTCGGCAACCACAAGTCGAAGAACGTTCGGCACTACGCCCAGGGCGACATCAACTTCATCCTCAACATGGAGCCGTCCGGCCAGGCGGCGGAGTTCCGCAAGGCACATGGACCCTCGGCGAACGGCATGGCGTTCCGCGTCCACGACGCCGGTGAGGCCTTCGCCAGGGCCGTGGAGCGGGGCGCGAAGCCGGTCGAGACGCCGCGCGGGCCGGGCGAGCTCGAGATACCGGCCATCGAAGGCATCGGCGGCTCCTACCTCTACCTCGTCGATCGCTACGGCGCCGAGCAGATCTACGACGTCGACTTCGAGCCTGTGCCGGGCGCGTCGCGCGAGTCGCGCTCCGTCGGCCTGCACACGCTCGATCACCTCACCCACAACGTGATGCGCGGGCGGATGAACCACTGGGCCGAATTCTACGAGCGCATCTTCAACTTCCGCGAGATTCGCTATTTCGACATCGAGGGGCAGCAGACCGCCCTCGTCTCCCGCGCGATGACCGCGCCGGACGACAAGATCCGGATCCCGCTCAACGAAAGCCAGGACGAGTTCAGCCAGATCGAGGAGTTTCTTAAGGAATATAAAGGCGAGGGAATCCAGCACCTTGCGCTCGCGACCGACGATATATTCTCAACCGTGGATGCGCTCCGCGCCAACGGTATCCGCTTCCAGGATTCGCCGGAGACCTATTACGACATGATCGACGAGCGGCTTCCCGGCCACGGCCACGACATCGGCGAGATGAGGAAGCGCCGGGTCCTGATCGACGGCTCGCCCGAGACGGGCGAGGGCCTCCTCCTCCAGATCTTCACCGAGAACATGATCGGCCCGATCTTCTTCGAGATCATCCAGAGGAAGGGCAACCAAGGCTTCGGCGAGGGCAATTTCAAGGCCTTGTTCGAGTCGATCGAGCTCGACCAGATCCGCCGTGGAGTCATCCCTGCACCCACGGAAGACGCCTAGGCTTCCAGCAGCCGGGCGAGCTTCAGCGCGTCGCCGGCCGCCGCGCCCGAAGCGGTGTTGTCGAAGATGCACCACACCTCCCGCCCCGCCGCCCGCTCCGCTGCGATGGCGGCGGCATAGGCCTCGAGGCGACCGTCGTCGTAGCTCGAGCGGTACGGCACCGGCGAGCCGTGCAGCCGGAAGTAAGCGAGTTCGCGCCAGCCTCCCGGCTCGGCGGCGCCGGGGAGCTTGGCAGGATCGGCCGCCGCCCGCGCCGCGGCGTGCCTGCCGAGGAGCGCTTCCGCGTCGGGCTCGAACCAGGAAGGGTGGCGAGGCTCGCACGCCACTGCGCCGTGCCAGAGGGCTCGCAGGAGATCGAAGAACGTTCCTGCCACGTCGGCCTGGAAGACGAGGCTCGGCGGTAGCTGGACCAGCACGAGCGCGAGCTTCGGGCCGAGCAGCCGCATCTCGCCGATCGCTGCCGCCAAGGCGTCGGCGCAGTCGACGAGGCGGCGCTGATGGGTGATCTCCTTGGAGAGCTTTGCGGAGAAGCGGAAGCTGTCCGGAACCGAGGCCGCCCACCGCGCCCATGTCGCGTCCCGGTGGGAGCGGTGGAAAGATGAATTGATCTCGGCGCAGACGAAGCGGCGGGCGTAGCGTTCGAGCCCGCTCCCCTCGGCAGGGAATTCCTCCGCGACGGCCGTGGGAATCGTCCATCCGGCGGTGCCGATCCTGATCTCTGCCTTCGTGCCGGCCATAAGCGCCGAACGCGCCTGCCTCAGCCGGGCTCCTCGGCCCGATAATCGAGGCGGCCGGCGTGGACGGTGCGCGGCGATGCGTGGGCGAAGTGCTCGCCCAGCTGCCCCGCAAAATGGCACAGGGCCTCCTGGAGCGCCGCTGGGAGCGCCAGATAGGCGGAGAGGAGCTGACTGGCGCCGTCGTCGAGCCAGCTGCCGTCGGAGCGCTGGGCAGTCAGCACGTAGACCACGTCGACGCCGACATCGGCGATGCGCGCGAGATAGTCGGCGCGCAGCTCGCGGCGATCGTTCTCGTACAGGCTCTGCTTGGGCACGTCGGTGCCGACTCGGGCGGCGAACTCCGCCTGCTTCAGGCCGAGTCGCTTCCTCTCTTCAGCAAGCCGCGCGCCGAAACCCATCGATTTTGAAAATTCCCTGTTGACTTTTCACCGCAAAGCGATGATATTCCACGGAAAATTACCCAAAATCGACATTGCACAGGCGAACCGATTCTGTCGCCTGAATTTTGCGCGCCAAGGCCCCTCGTCATCGGCAGCGGGCACAGAGCGCCCGAACGAAAGCCTCCCGTCAACCCTTCCCGCACACCGCGTCCGCGAAGAGGCCTCGGCTGCGCGAGTCGGACCGTCTCGCCAGCGGGTGCAGGCCTCGTCACCCGCTCGTGTTGTGACCTCCATCGATCAGGTGCCGGAGTTCGCTGCCGCGTTCAGACGAGCGGGTTGGGCCTCGCCGACGTGGAGGAGCCTTTCTTGTCCTTCGTCATGGGACGACGGCGATAGGAGGCAGGCTTGGATGGTAGCGGAGGAGGGACTTGAACCCCCGACACGCGGATTATGATTCCGCTGCTCTAACCAGCTGAGCTACTCCGCCCCAACAGGGCTCCGGCCGCCTGTGGGTCGGGCTCGCGGGCCTATAGGCAGCACCGCGGCGACGGTCAACCGGACCGCCGGGGCCGGCGGTTTGGACGGCGACCACGCCCGCGTGAGACTGGAACTCGCGCGGCTCTCCTGTCGTTTGCGGGGGCGACGGAGAGTGACGATGGACTTGCTTACCCCCCTCGAAACCCTTTGCAGGGTCATCATCCGCGCCCGCGAAAACGAGGCGCAGGTTCCGGCCCAGGACCCGGACGAAGATCCGGACAACGTCGACGATTTCGACGACGAGAGCGGCGCCGGCGGCCTCTCGGTGCTTGAGGACGAGCTCAACACCGGCGTCGAGGAAGAGCTGCGGGCGATGCTCGACGATCTCGCCGACGACCAGCTCGCGGAGACGCTGGCGCTGGCTTGGGTCGGCCGCGGCACCTATGATGCGAGCGAGTGGGACGATGCCTTCGCCGAAGCGGGCGAGAACGACCCCGAGAGCGCGATCGACGAGCTGATGGACATGCCCCTCCTCGCCTCACACCTCGAGGCGGGCTTGGCGGCGTTCGACTTCAGCTGCGACGGCGTCGGCCAGATCGACTGATCAGCCGCGGAAGGCGTAAGTCCGCACCGCCTCCCACGGTCCGCCGCGATAGCGCCACAATGCCAGCGCGCGGATCGCCAGCGGCCGCGGCTCGAACGTGGCCCTCAGCCGAGCTTGCAGCCGCCGCGCCTCCCGCGGCTCCACCTTGTTCTGGATGGTGACGTGCGCGTGCCAGGGCGCACTGTCCTGCGGCGTCAGCAGCCCGCGCAGGGCCAGAGCGAGGTCGTAGCGTATGTCCTCCAGCTCCGCGCTGTCGACGCGCAGCGCCGTGCCTTCGCCGAGGTCCATCACCCCTGCCAAACGCGCCTGCGGCGGCGGCGTGGCGGCGTAGGCGGCGAGGCGGCGGCCGAGCTCCGGCTCGACGCTCGGCGGCAGGTGGCGGAATAAGGTGAGGTGCGCGGGCACGCTGTTGCGCTCGGGCGGGTAATGGGCGCGGCGAAGCTCCTGCAGCCATCCGTCGTCCCCGGGCGCGAACAGCGCGGTGACGATCAGGGGCGCCGGGCCCTCGCTCAAATCTCGACCTGGCTGCCGAGCTCGACCACCCGGTTGGGCGGCAGCTTGAAGAATTCCATCGCCCCTTCCGCGTTGCGGAGCATCCAGGCGAAGAGCTTCTCCCGCCACACTGCCATGGCGCGCCGGCGCGAGGGCAGCAGGGTCTGCCGGTTGAGGAAGAAGCTGGTCTCCATCATTCGCATCTGCGCGCCGCACGGGATCGTCTCGAGCGCGGCAGGGATGTCGCTGTCCTCCATGAAGCCGAACTGGAGGATGAGGCGGAAGAAGCCGCTGCCGAGGTCGATCAGCTCGCACCTCTTGTCGGCGTCGACCGAGGGCGTGTCGGCGATCACGACGGTGAGCAGCAGCACCCGCTGGTGTAGGCAGCGATTATGCTTGAGGTTGTGGAGGAGCGAGGGCGGCACCCCGTCCGGAGTGGTGGTCATGAAAACGGCGGTGCCGGGCACGCGCGCGACGCTGTTCGCGGCCGACTTGATGAATATCTCGACCGGCATCGCGGTGTCGCGCAGGCGCTCGCGCATCAGCTGGCGTCCGCGTGCCCAGGTGGTGAGCAGGGTGTAGGCGACGAGGCCGACGAGGAGCGGGAACCAGCCGCCGTCGGGCACCTTCACCAAGGTCGCGCCGAAGAACAGCGCATCGACGCCGAAGAAGAGGACGAGCAGCGGCACCGACCGCCACGGCTTCCAGGTCCACAGCGAGGCGAGGAGGGCGGCGAGGAGGAAGGTGTCGATCAGCATCGCCCCGGTCACGGCGATGCCGTAGGCGGCGGCGAGGTCGCGCGAGCTGCCGAAGGCGGCGACCAGCGCCACGGTCACCACCATCAGCGCCCAATTGATGACTGGGATGTAGATCTGTCCGTGGGCGGCGGTGTGGATGATGCGCAGCCGCGGCACGAATCCGAGCTGGATCGCCTGCTGGGTGACGGCGAAGGCGCCCGAGACGATCGCGTAGGTCGCGACCATCGCCGCGAGGATCGAGAGCAGGACCAGCGCGGGGCGCACCGTCTCCGGCGCGAGCAGGAAGAAGGGGCTCGCGGCCGCGGCGGGGTCGCCGAGCAGCAGCGCGCCCTGCCCCAGATAGTTTAGCATCAAGGCGGGCAGCACGAACAGGAACCAGGCGATGCGGATCGGCTTGCGCCCGAACTGCCCCATCTCGGCATAGAGCGCCTCCGCGCCGGTGACGGCGAGGACCACCGATCCGAGCGCGACGAAGGCGGCGGCGGGATCGGCCGCGAAGAAGCGGGCGGCGTGACGTGGGTCCAGGGCGGCGAGGATGGCGGGCTCGCGCAGCACCGCCAGCAGGCCGAGGGCGCCGATCGCCAGCAGATAGACGCCGATGACGGGGGCGAAGTAGCGGGCGAGGCGGGCGGTTCCGGGCTTCCTGAGCAGGAACAGCGCGGCGAGAATCGCCATCGCGACCGGGAGCACCGCCCCGCCCAGGCGCGGCTCGACGAGCGCGATGCCCTCGACCGCGGAGAGAACCGAGATGGCCGGAGTGACCATCGTGTCGCCCAGGAACAGCGCGCAGGCGAGGACGCCGAGCAGGACGATACCGCGGGTCCAGCGCGCCTTACCGCCGGACTTGCGGGAGATGAGCGCGAGCAGCGCGAGGCTGCCCCCCTCCCCCTTGTTGTCAGCGCGGGTGAGGATGACGATGTATTTGAGCGTCACCACCAGCATCATCGACCAGAAGATGAGGCTGAGGACGCCGTAGACGCCGGTCGGCGTCACCGGCAGCGAATGGTGGCCGGTGAAGGCGTCGCGGAAGGCGTAGATCGGGCTGGTGCCGATGTCTCCGAAGACCACCCCGATCGCTCCGAAGGCGAGCGGGACCCGGCTTCCCTGGCGCGCGGGCGCGGGGTCCGGAGCGGCGTCCGGCGGCGGGGAGGCAGCGTTGGCGGTCATGGTCGGAACGGCGGAAGCTGCCTCTCGAGGCCCCCTCGGGGCGTCCGCCCGGAGACCGGGCGCGGCGGCGATTAGCACCGTGCGGGAAGCGCGGCAACGGCGACAAAGGGTGTCGGCGGGGCTATAGCCCGCGGCAGGCCCAAGGATGATGGAGTCGAAGATGCGCGTCGGCGTGCCGAAAGAGATCAAGAACCACGAATATCGCGTCGGCCTCACGCCCGCCTCGGTGGCGGAGCTGGTCAGCGCCGGCCACGAGGTGATCGTCGAGACGCGGGCCGGC
>DASVVY010000210.1:0-9611 GCA_036386335.1 Allosphingosinicella sp.
GGGGCGGCGAACGCCAGCCGCACCGTCGACTGCGGCGCGCCTGGGCGGTCGACGAGCAGCACCTTCGGCCCCGGCTGCGGGGCCGGCGGAAGCCGCAGCCGCTCCGGGCCCGCCTGCCAATCGGCGAAAGCCTGCTCGATCGCGGCCCGCACCGCGGCCGCGTCGAACCGGCCGGCGATGTAGAGCCGGGCGCGGCGGGCGCCGAAATTCTCCGCGTGGAAGCGCTTGAGGTCGTCGAGCTTGTAGCCCGTGAGCTGCGCGTCGGTCGGAAAGCTCCGGCCGTAAGGGTGGTTCGGCCCGTAATAAGCGGCGGCGAGGGCGACGTCCGCGGCGGTCTGCGGCTCCGACTTGGCGACGGCGATGCCGCGGGCGAAATTCTGCTTCACCCGCTCGAACTCGGAAGCGGGGAATTCCGGGCGCCGGAACAGGTCCGCGACCAGCCGCACGGCATCCGCCGAATGCTCGGAGAGGACGCTCAGCCCCACCGTCGTCTCGTGGGGGCCGGAATTGACGTTGAGGTTGCCCCCCATCCCCGCCGCGGCGGCCGCCAGTTCCGCCCCTGAGCGGCCGGCGGCGCCTTCGCGCAGCATCTGGGCCATCAGCGAGGAGAGGCCGACATCCTCGCCTTCGTTCAGCCCGCCCGCATAGACGCGCAGGTTGATCGTCGCCTTCGGCACGATCCCGTAGGGGATCAGCGTCACCTGCATGCCGTTGGCCAGGCGGAACGTCTCAGACGACGGCACCGTGAACGGCTTGGGCGTGCCGGCGGCGGGGAGCGGCGGGTAATCGCCCTTGGGCTCGGCCGCGGCGGGTGCGGCGAGGAGGCCGAGAAGGGCGAGGGCGGCGAGCGGGTGGATCATTTCGAAGCTCCGGTGGCGGGCGCCGCGCCTTGGGGGGCGGCGGGCTGGACGAGCAGGATCGAGCGGTTGGTCGGCCGCAGATATTCCTTCGCGGTGGCGAGGATCAGCTCCGGCGTCACCTTGTCGAACCCCGCCTCGAGCGTGTTCACCCAATTGGGGTCGTTCTCCCACATCGCCCCGACGGCGAGCAGGTCGACGAGGCCGAAGCGCGTCGAGGGATCGGCGAGGTTGTAGAGGTTGGACCGGATCTTGGTCCGCGCCCGCGCCAGCTCCTCGGCGCTGACCGGCTTGGTCCGCACGTCCTCGATCACCGAATCGAGCGCGGCGGTGATCTCCTCGCGGCTTTTTGTGGGGTCGTGGATGAAGGCGACCGTCCACAGCATCGGCCCGCGGTAGTTGAACATGTTGCCGAGGCCCATGTTGATCCCGCCCTGGAGGCCGCCGGTGATCCCGCTGTCGCGGACCAGCTTGCCGAACAGGCGGCTGTCCTGGCCCTGGAGCAGGATCTGGTCGAGCAGCCCCATCGCATACCATTCCTTCGTGCCGCGCTCGGGCACGTGCCAGGCGGCGGTATAGGCCGGCCGCGGGGCGAGCGGGTCGGGCTTGACCTTGAACTTCTCCTGCGTCTGCCGCGGCTCGGCGATCGAGGGCATCTGCACCTTCGCGCCGCGCGGGATCGAGGTGAAGTAGCGGGCGATCATCGCCTTGGTCTTCGCATAGTCGATATCCCCGGCGACGACGAGGACGGCGTTGTTGGGCCGGTAGAAACTGTCGAAGAACTGCTTCGCGTCCTGCGCGGTCGCCGCCTCGATGTCCCTCAGGTCACCGTAGAAATTGTGCGCGTTGTGCCAGTTGGTGTTGGCGAGCTGCGGCATGTCGAGCCACGGCCACCCGCCATAGGGCTGGTTCAGCACATTGACCTTCACCTCGTTGCCGACCACCCCCTGCTGGTTCGCCAGCGCCTCCGCCGTGAGGTCGAGCCCGCGCATCCGGTCGCCCTCGACCCACAGCACCGTCTCCAGCGCGTTCGAGGGGACGACCTCGTAATAGTTGGTGAAATCGAAGCGGGTCGAGCCGTTGTTCACGCCGCCATTGTTGTAGATGATCTTGTCGAACGTGCCCTTGGGCGCGTGCTTCGAGCCCTGGAACATCAAATGCTCGAACAGGTGTGCGAAGCCGGTGCGGTTCTGCGGCTCGATGCGGAAGCCGATGCCGTAATACACCGCCACCGTCGCCGTCGGCACCGAAGGATCGCGCGACAGGACGACCTTGAGGCCGTTCGGCAGCGTGTAATATTGGGTCTCGATGTGGAGCCCCGACGGCGCCGCCGCGGGCGCCGCCGCCGGTACGCTCAGGCACGCCGCCACGAGCGCGAGCGCCGCCGTCCCCAAAAGCCTTCTACGCATGGAATCCCCTTCCTGTCGTTGCGCGCAGGTTTATTGCGGGGCCGGAAAAGGGTCAACGCACGCCGGCTCAGCGCAGGATGCGCAAGGGCCCTCGCATCAACTGCGTCCACAAAACGAGCAAGACCAGCAAAGCGGCCCAGACGAGCCCTGGGGCCTTGCCCAGCGCGTCCGCGACGGCGGGCGCGAGCGCGAGGACGGCGACGGCCGCGGCAAGCGCTCCGGCCACCGCGGCGTCGGTGGCGAGCTCGATCAGCAGCCTGCGGCGCGAGCGCCGATAGCGCTGCTCTTCGACCACGGCCGCTTCGACGAGGTTGACGAAGCCGCGGTCCACCGGCCGGTCGGGAGGGGCGAGGGCGGCGCTCAGCAGCGCGTCGAGATCAGCATCGTTCATCGTCGTTCACCGTCAGCATCGTCCTACACTTCTGCTTCGCCCGCGCCACCACGCCTTTCAGCGTCCCAAGCGGGATGCGCAGGATCCCGGCGGCCTCGACATGCGACCAGCCGTGGCCGTCGCACAGGACCAATGCCGCCCGCTCGACCGGCTCGAGTGCGGCAAGAGCCCGGGACAGGTCCATTCCCGCATGCGCCGGAGCGGCTTGCGCGCGGTCCGCCACCGATCCGTACGCCTCGCGCTTGCGGGCTTCGCTGCGGCTGCGGCGGGTTTCGTCGACGAAGCAGCGCCACCCGATCGCGCACAGCCAGGAGGCATATTGCGATTGTCCCCGGAACTGCCCCGCTGCGCGCCAGGCGCGGATGAAGCTCTCCTGGGCGAGCTCGTCGCCGAGGTCGGGCCCCGCGAGGTGGATGAGAAACGCGCGCAGCCGCCGCTCGTGGCGGGCGACGAGGGCGCCGAAGGCACGCCTGTCGCCCGCCGCGGCGGCGGCGCAGAGCTCGACGTCGCCGTCACGCTCCGCCGGCACTGCCGCGCTCGGCGAGGCGCCGCAGCCAGAAGTGCCGCAGCAGGAGCGCGGCGCCCGCGAGCGTCGGGAACAGGGCGGCGCCGAGCCCGTAGCGCAGCCATTCGAGGTCGTTCACGATCAGCGAGAAGCCGGCGGTGGCGATGCCGAGTGCGATCAGCAGCAGGCCGTTGCGGTCGTCGCCGCGAAACTCCTCGTTGCCCGCATTCTGGCCGTCGATCCGCTCCACCAGCCCCTCCGCCATCGCCGAATCCCGCGCGATCGCGTCGCGCAAGGTCCGGTGCAGCATCCCCGCCTGGACGAGGCGAAAAAAGTAGATGAACCCGGTGAGCATGAACAGCCCGCCGGCAATCCCCGTGATCATCTCCGTAACCGGCATCTCAACATCTCCTCGTCCCCAGCCCCGCGTCCCGCACGGCCTTCGAAGCTTAGACGGAAGGAGGGGCTGGTCCGGATGTCCTGCACGCAGAAAAAAGTCGCTCAGCCGCGCGGCGCGGCGGCCGCTTCTGCGATGGCGTCGGTCAGGAGGCGGAACTCCTTCTCGCGCGGGCTGCCCTTGCGCCAGATGAGGGCGATGCGGCGAAAGGCGTGGCTGGCCTGGAGCGGCCGCGCGACGACGCCGGTTCGGTCAAGAATCCCCGCCTCGACCGCCATCTCCGGCACCAGTGTCTGCCCGAGCCCGTTCGCGACCATCTGGACGAGCGTGTGCAGCGACGTGCCGAGCATCGCCGCTTCGGAGCGGAGTTCCGGCCGGTTGCACGCCGCCAGCGCGTGCTCCTTGAGGCAATGGCCGTCTTCGAGCAGCAGCAGCCTGTCCTGGTCGATCGCATCGGCGGTGACCGGCCCTTCGCCGCGGGTTCCGGCGGGGTCGCCGGGCGGGAAGGCGACCCAGAGGCGGTCGTCGAACAAAGGCTCAGCCTCTACGTCGCCGCAGCCGTAGGGAAGGGCGAGCAGCACGCAGTCGATCTGCCCACGGTGGAGGCTGTCGCACGCCGCCTGGCTCGTCTCCTCGCGAAGGTACAGTTTCAGGTCCGGAAAGCGCTCGCGCAGGCGCGGCAGCAGGGCCGGGAGCAGGAACGGTGCGATGGTCGGGATGACGCCCATCCTGAGCTCGCCGGACAAAGGCTTTCCGGCGGCGCGGGCGAGGTCGGCGAGCTCCTCCGCCTCGCGCAGCACCCGGCGGGCTTTCTCCGCGATCCGGTCGCCGAGCGGTGTGAAGCGTACCACCCGCCGCGTCCGCTCGACCAGCACGACCCCGATCAACGTCTCGAGCTCGCGAATCCCGGCGGAGAGCGTCGACTGGGTGACGAAGCACGCCTCCGCCGCCCGGCCGAAATGCCCCTGGTCCTTGAGCGCCACCAGGTATTGTAGCTGCTTCAACGTTGGGACATAGGTGCTCATCGTCTCACTCGATCAATCTGCGTGATCTAATCAATTTGTCCAATCACTCTCCGCCCCCATATAGGCCCGGCAAGGCTTCGCCAACCGGCGGAGGCCCGCTCTTTCATCCAACAGGAGGCAGACCCCCATGCTCACCGTCGGCGACAAGCTCCCCGCCATCACCGTCCCCGTCCAGCAGGGCGGCGCCCTTCCCGCGGGCGAGACGCTCGACCTCTCCGAGACCAACGGCAAGTGGAAGGTGCTCTTCTACTGGCCGAAGGACTTCACCTTCGTCTGCCCGACCGAGATCATCGGCTATGGCGAGCTCGCGCAGGAATTCGCCGACCGCGACGCCCAGCTGATCGGCGCCTCGACCGACACCGATTTCGTCCACCACGCGTGGCGCAAGGCGGACGAGCGGCTCGCCGCGGCCGACTTCCCCTGGATCGCCGACAACAAGAAGGAGCTGGCGAACGCGCTCGGCATCATCGCGCCCGACGCCGGCGTCGCCTATCGCGCCACGTTCATCGTCGATCCTGACAACGTCATCCAGCACGTCACGGTGAACGGCCTCAACGTCGGCCGCAACCCGCAGGAGACGCTGCGCATCCTCGACGCGCTCCAGACGGACGAGCTCTGCCCGTGCAACTGGCACGAGGGCGAGGAGGTCCTGCGCCCGGCGGCTTAAGCCCCCTGGGCCGTTCGGCAGCAGACCTCGCGACGGGGGGCGCGGGAGCCAAGGCTTCCGCGCCCCTTTCCTCATCCCGGCGAAAGCCCGGGTCGAAGCGGCCGCGAGCAGCTTCGGATTCAGCATGGACCCCAGCCTGCGCTGGGGTGACGGAGAATGAAATGTCCCTCAAGCAATTCGCCGACACCCTTCCGGACTACGCGAAGGACCTCCGGCTCAACATCTCCTCGCTGCTCAACGATCAGACGCTCGGCGACCAGCGCAAGTACGGGCTGCTCCTCGCCTGCGCGCACGGCACCGGCTACCGGCCGATCGTCGCCGCAGCGGAAGCCGAGGTCGAAGGCAAGATCAGCGAGCAGGCCGCGAATGCCGCCCGCGCCGCCGCCGCGATCATGGCGATGAACAACGTCTATTACCGCTTCGTCCACCTCGCTTCGAACCCGGAATACGGCACGATGCCGGCGCGGCTGCGCATGAACGTGATCGGCGCGCCGGGCATCGAGAAGGACGATTTCGAGCTGTTCAGCCTCGCGGTGAGCGCGATGAACGGCTGCGGCATGTGCATCGACAGCCACGAGCGCGTCCTGCAGCAGCACGGCGTCAAGGCGGAGACCATCCAGGCGGCGGCCCGGATCGGGGCCGTCGTCAAGGCGGTGGCGACCGTCCACGCCACCCTCTGAACCTGGTCGAGGGGAGGGCGCCGCTCAGAGCGGCTCGCCGCCTTTCTCTTCCTCGAAGGTGACGGCGACGTCCGCATTGGCGGAGAGCCGCACCCAATTCCCCTCCACGGTCGCGACCAGGCCGACCGGGATGTAATGATGGTGGCCCTCGTGGGACCCTTGGCCGCTGGCGCCTTTCGTCAGCTTGATGCGGCCGTCCTCGACGCGGTCGATCGCGCCCAGATAGACGCCGTCGGCGCCGATCACGTCCATATGCTCGCGAAGGTCGTCGCGCTCGCTCATTCCATTTCTCCTCTGTTGGGGGCGGTGAGGCGCACCCATTGGGCGAACGCCTCGAGGTAGCGCCGCAGGAAACGGCGGGTCGGCTCGTCGACGAGGCGGCCCTCGCCGTCGAACTTCTCGTGCGCCTTGAACACGAGCAATTCGGGCTGCGACATGCAGCGGGAATCGGTGAACTCGAACGCCTGGCGGAGCTGCGTCTGGCCGCGCGCCGTGCCGGTGATACCCGGCGACGCGCCGATGATCCCCACCGGCTTTCCCTGCAGCACGGCGTTGCGCGGCGGCCGCGACGCCCAGTCCACCGCATTCTTCATCACCGCCGGAACGCCGTGATTATATTCCGGCGTCACGAACAGCACGCCGTCCGCCTCGCGGATCGCCTGCTTCAGCCGCACCACCGGCTCCGGGTCCCCCGCCGCCTCGATGTCACCGTTGTAGAGCGGCACGTCCGCGAGATCGAAGATCGCCATCGTCAGGTCGTCCGGCGCGACCTCGCGGGCGGCGCGAAGCAGCGCCCGATTGAGCGAGTCCCTGCGCAGGCTGCCGGCGACGCCGACGATGTTGAGGCTGCCCGTCATGCGGTCTGCAGCGCCGGCACGATGATTGCCTCGGCCGGCGCTCGGGCGAGGAAGGCATGGATTGCCGCCACCACCTGTGCGCCGTCGCCGACGGCGGAGGCGACTCGCTTGACGGAGCCGGACCGCACGTCACCGACCGCGAAGACCCCCCGGCGGCTGGTCTCGAGCGGCAGCCGGTCCGGCCCCACGTCGGCACCCGCGCAAACGAAGCCCTGCGGATCGAGCAGGAGGCCCGAGGCGCCGAGCCAGTCGGTGTTCGGGTCGGCGCCGATGAAGGAGAAGAGGTGGCGCACGGGCCGCCGCGTCTCCTCGCCCGAACGGTCGCGCCAGCATATCGCCTCCAGCGCGCGGTGCCGGCCCTCGAGCGCGCAAATCTCGGCGCCGACCACGACATCGACATTGGGCAGGCCGGCGATCCGCTCGACCAGATAGGCCGACATCGTCGCCGACAGCGGCCGCCGCGCGATCAGCGTAACGCGTGCCGCCTCGCTGGCGAGGAACACCACCGCCTGCCCGGCCGAGTTGCCGCCGCCGACCAGCGCCACCTCCTCGCCCGCGACCAGCTTCGCTTCCAGCGGCGAGGCCCAGTAATGGACCGAGGCGCCTTCGAAATCCTCGAGGTTGGGGACAGCGAGGCGGCGGTAGCGGGCGCCGGTGGCGAGCACCACTGTCCGCGCGCGGATGCGCTCGCCGTTGGCGAGGCTGAGCCGGCGCCCGAAGCCCGCCTCCTGGTCGCAGTCGAGCCGCACCGCCTCGTCGGGAATGGCCATCTCGACGCCGAACTTCTGCGCCTGGTTGTAGGCGCGTCCCATCAGCGCCATGCCGGAGATGCCGGTCGGGAAGCCGAGATAATTCTCGATCCGCGACGAGGCGCCAGCTTGCCCGCCGAAGGCGCGGCAGTCGAGCACCAGCACCGAAAGCCCTTCCGAGGCCGCATAGACGGCGGTGGCGAGGCCCGCCGGACCCGCGCCCACCACCGCGACGTCGAACAGCCGCTCCTGGTCGAGCGGGCCGACCAGGCCGAGGCAGCGGGCTAGGCATGTCTCGGGCGGGTTGCGCAGCAGCTCCCCGCCCGGACACAGCACGATCGGCAGCTCCTCGGGCACGACCTGGAAGCGCTCGATCAGAGCTCGCGCGCCCGGATCGCGATCGGGGTCGAGATGCTGATGCGGATGGCCGTTGCGTGCGAGGAACCCCTCCAGACGTAGCACGTCCGGATGTCCGGCGCGTCCCACCACGATCGGGCCGCCCAGCCCCGATTCGAGCAAGCCCACGCGGCGCAGGATCAGGGCCCGCATGATCCGCTCGCCAAGCTCCGCCTCGGCCACGAGCAGCGCCCGCAGCCGCTCGGGCGGGATGACGACGGCCTCGACCTCCCCTTTGGCCTGCGCGTCGACCAGCGCCGGCCGGCCCGAGAGCTGCGCCAGCTCTCCCAGGAACGCGCCGGCGGGATGGACGACGATCAACTGCTCGTTGCCGCTCTCGTCCCTTTGGGTGATCTCCACGTCGCCTGAAAGGATCAGCGTCAGGCCATGGCCGCTCTCGCCCGCCCTGACCAACATCTCGCCGGCTGCGTAGCGGCGTTCGCTGCCGAACCGCCGCAGCCGCCCGATCTCCTCCGGGGCGAGCGCGGGGTACATCTGCGCGCGGCGGGCGTCGCGCAGAGGCGAACGCATCTCGGCCCGGAGGGGCGGCTCGGCCATGGTTCGCGCCTAAACCGTTCTCTGGGCGAACGCGAGGGTATGACCCCTCATGCCGGCACCGGGTTGACGATCAGCGCTTCGGTTCCTGCGCGCGCGCCGAGGCCCCGGATGAACTCGAGCAGGTCGCGATTCAGCTCGTCCTTATGGGTGACGGCAAGCCCGTGCGGGCCACCCGGATACACTTTGAGGGTGGCGCCGGGAATCAGCTTGACCGAGCGGTATGCGCCGACCGCGATCGGCACGATCTGGTCGTCGTCGCCGTGGAGGAGGAGGGTCGGCACATCGAAGCGCTTCAGGTCCTCGGTGAAGTCGGTCTCGGAGAAGACGCGGATGCAGTCATATTCCGGCTGCAGCCCGCCCATCATCGATTGCAGCCAGAAGGAATCCCGCGTTCCCTGGCTGACCGTCTGGCCGTGGTCGGTGCCGAAGAAGGGCGTCGTCAGCTCCTTCCAGAATTGCGACCGGTCAGCGGCGACGCTCTGCCGGAGGCCGTCGAACGCCTCGATCGGTACGCCATTGGGATTGGTGTCGCTCTTCACCATCACCGGGGGGATTGCGCTCATCAGCACCGCCCCGGCGACCCGCTGGGTACCATGGCGGCCGATATAGCGGGCGACCTCGCCGCCGCCGGTGGAGTGGCCGACCATCACCGCGTCGTGGAGGTCGAGCGCCTGGAACAGATCTGCCAGGTCGTCGGCATAGGTGTCCATGTCCGTCCCCCAGCCCGGCTGGTCCGAGCGGCCGTGGCCGCGGCGGTCATGGGCGACGACCCGGTACCCGTGCTGGGCGAGGAACATCATCTGGTCCTCCCAGGCGTCGGCCGTGAGCGGCCATCCGTGGCTGAACGTCACCGGCTGCCCCTGTCCCCAATCCTTGTAGTAGATGCGGGTGCCGTCGCGCGTCGTGAGCATGTTCATGGGGATCTCCTCGAAGGGGGCGGACGCACACAAGGTGCCGTCGCATCGGGTGTCGGAGCAGCGAGGACGAGGGCGCTGGGGCTCGGGACCCGGGGACGATCGGCTCACTTTTCTAACATCGGTCGACCGGCGAGTCTCGCCCCGAAACGATTATGCTCTTGTATAGCTTCCACCCCGGCTTCAGCCCGAGCCGCGGCCTGTGC
>DASVVY010000211.1:0-26690 GCA_036386335.1 Allosphingosinicella sp.
ACCCGGTTGTGAGCGCTTTCCAGTCGGGTCGCGATCGCATTCTGGCGACTGCGCGCATCGCGCAGCTTGGTCTGCAGCTTGGCGATGTCGACTTCGGCAATGCGAAGATTGTCGTCGAGCACCACGATCTCGCCCTGGAGCCGGTCGGCCATGTCGGTCGCCTTCTGGCGTTCGACGAGTGCGGCCTTGGCCAGGTCCTCGCGGTCCTTAGACAGCGCGAGCTCGGCCTTTTCGGTCCAGTTTTCGGCGAGCGTATTCAGCTTCGCGACATGCCTGCGCATCTCCTTCTGGTCCGCGATCGAGCGGGCGGCGGATGCGCGCACTTCGACCAGGGTCTCCTCCATCTCGAGGATGATCATCCGGATCATCTTCGCCGGGTCCTCCGCCTTGTCCAAAAGATCGGTGAAATTGGCGGCGACGATGTCGCGGGTGCGAGAGAAGATGCTCATCGGGATACGCTCCATGACGCTGAACGGGAAACGCGGCTGCGGCCGGGCCGGCGGCTGCGGGCGGGCCGGCCGCTGGGGCCGGGCCGGCGGGACCGGCCGCGGCGGGATCCGGACCAGCTCTTCGCGGCGGACCTGGATGACGTCAGACATTCGCCGCGTCCGAAGCGGTGGCCTGCGCATAGACCGGAGCGGGGGCGGCCGACGGGAAGGCCGGGCCGACCGCGGCGCCGACGGCGGCGGCGGTGAAGAGGATTGCCGCGAAGGCGGCGATGGCGCTCTGGCGGAAGGCGGTGAAGTCGAACATCTGAAGTCTCCCTGGATCATCATTGCACGCCGCGTTGCGGCGGTTGCCCCTGTATGTCCAAGGAGCGTGCCAAGCGGCGAAAATGGCGGATTTCCGCCGAAAATCGCGTGTCCGGCACTGCGACCGCGCGGAACATGCTGCCGATTCATGGGAATTTCCGCCAAATGTTGGATAGCCCGGTTTCGACGCTCGTCCGGTCGGGGGCCGCTTGTCCGGCGCGCGGGCCGTTTGTAAGGCTTGCCGCGGGGCCGCTTCGGGCCCCTTTGTGCATGAGGGACGGGATGACGGTTTCGGGCGGCAAGGCTGCGATCGGCATCGAAGGGTTCGACGACATCCTGTCCGGCGGCCTCAGCCGTGGACGAATCCACGTCCTCGAGGGCAATCCCGGCACCGGCAAGACGACCATCGCCATGCGTTTCCTGCTCGAGGGCGCGCGGGACGGAGAGGTCGGCCTCTACATCACCCTGTCGGAGAGCGAGGCCGAGCTTCGCGACAGCGCCGCGTCGCACGGCTGGAGCATCGATCCGCCGGTCACCATCTTCGAGCTGGTGCCGCCGGAGAGCCTGCTCGACGAGGCGCAGCAGCAGAGCCTGCTCTATTCCTCCGATCTCGAGCTCGGGGAGACGACGCGCCGCATCTTCGACGTCGTCGACCGGCTGAAGCCGAAGCGGATCATCATCGACAGCCTCTCCGAGATCCGGCTGCTCGCCCAGAGCTCGCTGCGCTACCGCCGGCAGATCGCGTCGCTCAAGCATTATCTGTCGAAGACCGGCGCCACCGTCGTGCTGCTCGACGACCTCACCTCCGGCGAGGAGGATCGCAGCGTCCATTCCGTGGCCCACGCCGTGATCAGGCTGGAGGAGCTGTCGCCGCATTACGGGCCGGAACGGCGGCGGCTGCGGGTGATCAAGTATCGCGGGCAGAAATATCGCGGCGGCTATCACGATTTCGCGATCCAGACCGGGGGCGTGCAGGTCTTCCCGCGCCTGGTGTCCTCCGAGCACAAGCGCGACTTCACGCGCGAGGTGCTGAAGACGGATTCGCCCGAGCTCAACGAGCTGATGGGCGGCGGCATCGAACGCGGCTCCAGCGGCCTGATCCTCGGCCCGTCCGGCACCGGCAAGTCGCTGCTCGCGCTGAGCTTCGCCGCCTGGGCGGTGCAGCGCGGCGAGTGCGCGGCGGCGTTCATCTTCGACGAGGAACTGGGCCTGCTGTTCAACCGCGCCCGCGGTCTCGGCATCGACCTCGAGGAGATGTCGGCCAGCGGCAGGCTGCTGATCGAGCAGATCGACGCCGCCGAGCTGTCGCCGGGCGAATTCATCCAGAAGGCGCGCGCCCGGGTCGAGCAGAACGACGTCCGGACGGTGATCATCGACAGCCTCAACGGCTACCAGGCTGCGATGCCCGAGGAGCAATCGCTGATCCTCCACCTCCACGAGCTGCTCCAGTATCTGAATCGCCAGGGCGTGACGACTCTGCTCACCGTCGCGCAGCACGGCCTCGTCGGCGACATGAAATCGCCGGTCGACATCACCTACCTTGCCGACACGGTGATCCTGCTGCGCTATTTCGAGGCGTTCGGCCGCGTCCGCCGCGCGATGTCGGTGATCAAGAAGCGGACCAGCCCGCACGAGGACACGATCCGCGAGTACAGGATCGGCAGCCGCGGCATCTCGCTCGGCCCGGCCTTGGAAGGATTCCAGGGCGTGCTTCGGGGGGTTCCGACCTATATTGGCGAGGGCCAGCCGCTGATGTCGCCCGAATGAACCGTCCGCGGCCCGAGCGTGCCCTGGTCCTCGCCCCGCACGGGCGGGACGCGGAGGTCGCGTGCGGGATGCTGAAGGAAGCGGGGCTGGAGCCGCAGGCGGTCCCCTCGCTCCCCGATCTGCTCGAGGAGCTGAAGGCCGGCGCCGGCTTCGCCGTGCTGACCGAGGAAGCGGTCCGCACGGCCGACCTCCACCCGCTCGCCGAATGGATCGGCGAGCAGCCGGAATGGTCCGACTTCCCGTTCATCCTGCTGACCGGCCGCGGCGGCGGCATCGAGCGCAACCCGGGAGCGACGCGGGTGCTGAAGGTGCTCGGCAACGTCACCTTTCTCGAAAGGCCCTTCCATCCCACCACCTTCGTCAGCCTGGCCGAAGCAGCGTTGCGGGGGCGCCGGCGCCAATATGAGGCGCGGGCGCGGCTGGAGGCCCTGGGGGAGCGGGAGGTGGAGCTGAGGCAGAGCCGCGAGGCGCTGCTCGCCCTCAACGCGACGCTGGAGGAGCGGGTCGCCGCCGCCATCGGCGAGCGGGAGCAGGCGGAAAGCCAGCTCCGCCACGCCCAGAAGATGGACGCGATCGGTCAGCTGACCGGCGGCGTCGCCCACGATTTCAACAATCTGCTGACGCCGATCGTCGGTGCGCTGGACATGCTGCGCAGCCGCTTCAGCGCCGACGAGCGGGCGCAGCGGACGATCGGCATGGCCCTCCAGGCTTCGGCGCGGGCGACCACGCTGGTCCAGCGCCTGCTCGCCTTCGCCCGCCGGCAGGACCTGCAGCCCCGCCCCGTCGATGTCGGCGCGCTGCTGACCGGCATGGAGGAGCTGGTGCGGCGCTCGATCGGCGCGCAGATCAACGTGCGCGTGGAGGCACCGTCGGGGCTCCCTTCCGCCCACGTCGATCCGAACCAGCTCGAGCTCGCCATCCTCAACCTGGCGATCAACGCGCGCGACGCCATGCCGGAGGGCGGCAAGGTCACCATCGCCGCGTCCGAGGCGCGGCTGGAGCGGGACGACGGCGACCTGAACGCCGGCCGCTACCTCACCATCTGCGTCTCTGACGAAGGGGCGGGCATGGACGCCGAGACGCTCCGCCGCGCAACCGAGCCCTTCTTCTCGACCAAGGGGCTCGGCAAGGGGACAGGCCTCGGCCTGTCCATGGTCCATGGCCTCGCGGCGCAATCCGGCGGGACGCTGCGCCTGGAAAGCCACGTTGGCCGCGGCACCAAGGCGGAAATCTGGCTGCCGGTGGCGAAGGGAAGCGCCGCCCCGGTCGTCCCCGGAGGCGTTCGGCCCGCCATAGCCCATCGCGGCGGCACCCTGCTGCTGGTCGATGACGAGGCGCTGGTGCGGGCCGGCACCGCCGAGATGCTGGAGGAGTTCGGCTACACGGTGCTCCAGGCGAGCTCTGGTGCCGAGGCACTGCTCGTGCTGCGGGAGGAGAAAGCGCGGATCGGCGGGCTGGTCACCGACTTCCTAATGCCCGGAATGAACGGCGTGGTGCTCGCCCGCGAAGCGCGGCGGATCGCGCCGCGTCTGCCGGTGCTGCTGATCACCGGCTATCTGAGCGGCGGCGGCGAGGACGGCGCCGGCGAGCTGCCGCGCCTCGCCAAGCCCTTCCGCCAGGACGAGCTCGCAGCGCACGTCGCGCACCTGCTGCAGGAGAGCGGGGAAGAGGAACAGGCGCGGCCGGCGATCGCCTGAAGGCGTCACCCGTGGCGGGCCCTCGCCAGCACCCGCGTCACCGTCGCCCTGCGCTGGGCGGGCGGCCGCGTCGCGTCGAGGATCTTGGCGCCGGCCATGAACACGGCACAGGTGCAGGCGGCGAAGAGCAGCCAGCCAGGGAAACCGGGATATTCGTCGAGATAATGATAGCCCCGGCCGACCGCGCCGACGGCGAGCGCATAGATGACGGCATAGGCTTCGAAGCGGTTCTTGATGATGAAGAGACGTAACGCTTTCTTAAGCATGCCCGGTAATCAGCAAGAAGCGGGCCATCCGCGGAAATTCGCCACTTCTGAGCGAGATAGCCCCCGAAATTGTAAACACCGCCGACATTTCTCACGTCTTTATGTCTAGCTCGACCCAGGTTGGGGCATGGTCGCTCGTCCCTTCCCGGCCTCGCGTCTCGCGGTCCACGCCCGCAGCCCTGAGGCAAGGCGCCGCGGCGGGGTTGAGCAGGAGGTGATCGATGCGGATGCCGGCGTCCCGGCCGAACGCGTTGCGCCAATAATCCCAGAAGGTGTAGATGCGCTCGGCGGGATGAAGCTCCCGGAGCCCATCGGTCCACCCCTGCGCCAGGATCCGCTCGTACGCCGCGCGCGGCTCGGGCTGCATCAGCGCGTCGTCGGCCCAGCGCTCGGGCTTGTAGGCGTCGAGGTCGGTCGGGATGACGTTATAGTCGCCGGCGAGCACCACCGGCTGGTCGACATCGACGAGCATCGCGGCGCGGGCGGCGAAGCGCTCCATCCAGCGCAGCTTGTAGTCGAATTTCGGCCCGGGCTGGGGATTGCCGTTGGGGGCGTAGAGGCAGCCGATCAGGACGCCGTTCACCGCCGCTTCGAGGTACCGGCTGTGGCCGTCCTCCGGCTCCCCCGCCAGGCCCCGGCAGGTCTCGATCGGCGCGCAATCGCGGCCAAGGATCGCGACGCCGTTCCAGCGCGGCTGGCCGTGCCAGACGGCGCCGTAGCCCGCTTTCTCGATGGCCCGCGCGGGGAATTTCTCGTCCGGCGCCTTGAGCTCCTGCAGGCAGGCGACATCGGGCGCGGTCTCGGCCAGCCAGTCGAGCAACAGCGGCAGCCGCCCGTTGATCCCGTTGACGTTGAAGGTGACGACCCTCACCGCCCCACCGTCCGCATTCGAACGCCTGCTGCCCGTATGCGAACAGAATTGCGGTCGCCGGCCGGCGATTTGGGCGGATTTGCGGGCTTTACGGGTGGCACCGGTCTTGCTTGATCTGCTGCCATGAAAGCGACAATGCAGCAGCAGCCGACCCGATCCCCCCGCGCGGAGCGGACGCCGTTTTTCCTGATGTCGCAGCACGGCGAGGGCAGCCGGCTCCCGCTGCGGCGGGGCAGCGTCGTCCTGTCGCGGCTCGGTGCCGGCCGCAGCTCCATCAAGGCGCTCGCGCCGTCGATCAAGTTCGTGCTGGCGGGCGAGGAGGTCTATCGCATCGACGGCCGCACCCGCTCCGTCCGGCCTGGCGAGTTCCTGCTCGTCGAGGCGGGGACGGAGTTCGATGTGACGACGGCCCGGAACGAGGAGACGATCGGCCTGTGCGTCTATCTCGGCGCGGAGCGCGTGCCGGCCGCCGCCGACGCTCCGCTGGGACGGGTGCTGCGCGGCAGCCCGATCGATCCGCTCGCCGGCTTGCTCGGCCGCTACGCCCGCGTGCTTGCCGAGCAGCCGGCGGACGGCAGCCGCCTCGCGCAGCGGATCGTGCAGGAAGCCACGGTGGGCGCCGAGGATTATCTCACCGGCTTCGCCAACCGCCTCGACCGGCTCGCGTCGGTCAAGCGCTCGACGCGGGTGGAGACGCTGCAGCGCGTCGAGCGCGCGCGCTGCTTCCTGCATTCGGCCTCCGCCCGCAATGTCACCCTCGACGAGGTCGCGGAGCATGCCGCCCTCTCCCGCTTCCACCTGACCCGCAGCTTCGCCGCCGTGCACGGCGTGCCGCCCCTCACCTATCACAGGGGGCTGCGGCTGGAGGAGGCGGCGCTGCTGCTGGCGGGCGACTCATCGTCCGCGACCGAGATCGCAGAGCGGCTCGGCTACGGGTCGCTCAGCGCCTTCACCCGCGCTTTTCGCCAGCATTTCGGAGTCCCGCCGAGCCAGGCGCGCCACGCCCGCTGAGGCGGGTCAGGGAATCACTTCGACCCCGCCGCGGCCGAAGCGCAGGCGAACCGTCAGGAGCGCGCGGAAGGCGTTGTACCCCGCCCGGCCCGGAAAAAAGGCGTGGAAGAAGAGCTGCGGCGTCCCGTCCGGGCCCATGGCCACAGAAGGATGGCCGGGCGCCCACCACGCGCGCGTCGTGCGCAGGAACGGCTCCGGCCGCTTCTCGTAGGGTCCCAGCGGATGGTCGGCGACGGCGACACCGACGCCGTAGGCGGGCGTCGAGAAGTCGTTGCCGGCATAGAAGAGCCAGTAGCGGCCGTCCTGCAGCGTCACGAACGGGCCCTCGATCAGGTGGCCCTCCCAATCCTGGTCGTTGGCGAGGACGATCGTCGGCTCGCCGAGGAACGAGGATCCGTCCTCCGACAGGCGCTGCGCGTAGATCGGGGTGCGCATCGCCTCGAGGATCGCGTCGGCGAGGCCGCAGTCGGCGAGCGCCTGCTGCACCGGCCGCCACGAATCGAGCGCCGCTTCGATCAGCGGCTGCATCAGGAAGAAGCGCTCGATCGGTCGGCGCGTATTCGCCCAGGGCTGGATCGTCGCGGCGAAGGCGGCGGTGCGGCGGTCCCGCTCGTCCTCGAACAGCTGCTCGATCAGCTCCGGATGCTGGCGCAGCAGCCCCGCGAGCGGGCGCGGCCAGACGCCGTTCGTGTCGGCCTTCCAGAACAGGTATCGGTCGCCGTTCGAGTCGATGAAGATGTGCGAGTCGATGACGCCGCCGCTGAGCAGCGGCCGCCCCGGATCGTCGGGCAGGCCGGTCGTGTTGTAGGAATGGCCGGTGATGAGCGGCCGGCCGAGATCGCGCCACGGACCGAACGGGCTATCGCTCTTGGCGAGGCCGATGGCCAGCGCGTTGGTCTGCTGGCGGGCGGTGTAGCAGAGCCAGTATTCGTCCCCTACCCTGGCCATCTCCGGCGCCCAGAAATCGGCGATACGCAGACCGCGCGCCGTCCATTCGGGCGCGTGGCCTTCGGGGAAGACGAAGCCGCGATGCTCCCAATGCTCGAGGTCCTTCGAGAACAGGATCGGGAAGGCGTCGAGCGCGTCGTTCGAGGTGGCGACGAGCACGTACCCGTCGTCGAGCCTGAGCACCGCCGGGTCCCCGTAGCCGGCGACGATCTGCTCGGAGAGGTTCTCGGTGAGGAGCGGGCGCCACTCGACCTCGCTCTCGGCGGCCGCAGGGGGCGCCTCCGCCGCGGCGTGCGGCACCCGCGTTCCGAAATCCCTGGCGAGTTCGGCGTAGAAGGCGACGTAATCCTGCTGCTCGCCGCCGGGCACGCGGTAGGTGCGCACCTCCTCGCTGCCGGCGAGCCGGACCTCGAAACGCGTCCCCTGCCCCTCCTCGAACGCGGCGACGTCGAAGGCCGGTCGTGCATTTTTCGTCATCGGCGGCGCGTTAGCCGCCTCGAAATCATCATACAAACACATTAGTTACCGGCCGAGGAGAAGGACGACATGGCAACGGCCGTCGAAGCGCAGCAGGACCATTGGGAACCCGCCGACATCATGCGCGGGCTCTACGGCGACGGCATCATCGGCCTCAAGGACGCCTTCCCCCGCGAGTGGGTCGACCGGATGCGGGAGGATATCGGCACGCTGTTCGAGGAGGCCCGGCAGGTCCCCGGCGGCGCGCTGCCGCGCGGGCCGCAGCGCTGGTACGTCGAGGTGCATCCGGAGCGGATCCGCGGCTTCGTCGACATCGCCACCCACCCCTGGTTCGTCGCGGTCTGCGAGGCGGTGCTCGGGCCCGAGTACAAGATCGTGGAGATCGGGTTCGACATCCCCTTCCCCGGCGCGGCCGACCAGCCGTGGCACCGGGACTTCTTCGTGCCCGAGGCGACCACGAAGGACCGCCGGCTCAATTCGCTCGCCTTCAACCTCACCAGCGTCGACACTCGGCCCGAGCACGGGCCGTTCGAAATCGCGCTCGGCACACAGTGGGACCAGTTCGAAGGCTGTCCCAAGGGCATGTTCCCGCCGCGCGCGCTGTGGCCGCGCTATGTCGAGCGGGCGGTGCAGAAGATGCCGCAGATGGGCGACATCTCGGCGCGGTCCGCCCTCACCATCCACCGCGGCACGGCGAACAAATCGAACGAATGGCGGCCGGTGCTCGTCGTCGGCGTCGATGCGCCCGACGCGACCAATGCGGCGCACCACGACCTGCAGGTCACCCGTCCCTATCTCGACAGCCTGCCGCCGCGGGTGCGCGACCACCTCACCTATCGCGTCACCGGCAAGCTGGAGACGATTATCCAGCACCACACGATCGAGGGGCTGCTCGAGCCCGCCTACTGAATGGGGATGACCTCGATCCGGGTCGCGAGGCGCATCGTCTCGCCGGGTTCGAGGACGCGGATGCCGAGCTCGGCCCACGCCTCCTCGGGCTCGTTCAGCGCCGCATTGGCGTGGCCGACGGGCTCGGCGACGAAGAAGCCGCCACTGGCCGGCGAATAAACCTGGAAGAAGCGGGCGTCGGGCGAGCCGATCTCGACCCGGAACGGCAGCCGCGGCGTCTCGATGCGCGCCAGGCCGTCCCAGCCGCCGAAGCCGTTGTCGAGGTCCTGGCCGCAGATAGGGCGGTTCCTGAGGTTGTAACGGCCTTCCGCGGGCACCTTCTCGACCGGCAGCACCTTCTCGTCGATCGTCCACACGCACTCCACGCCGGTGTCGAGCCGCGTCTCGGGCGCGCATGGCATGTAGGGGTGCTGGCCGAGGCCGCAGGGCATCGGCTCGTCGGACCTGTTGGTGCAGCTCAAGGCGAGGCTCAGCCCCCGCTCGTCGAGCGCGAAGGCCTGCCGCCCCTCATAGGCCCACGGCCACTCGCCGGCGCCATGGTGAAAGACGAGCTCCGCCTCCGCCGCCTCCAGCCGCTCCACCTGCCAGCGCGATATCCAGCCCTGGCCGTGGAGCGGGCTCGGATCGCCGGGCAGGTTCGGCGCGATCGAGACTTCGCGGCCGCGGAAGGTGAAGCGCCCGTCGCGGATGCGGTTGCAAAACGGCACGAGCGGGAAGTTGGCGAAGTCGAGGATCGCCGCATCTTTTTCTTCAACCCCCCGCAAAATGGGGATTTTCCCCCGTTCCGGATGGTTGTAGTCGAAGCGCGCGATGCTGCCGCCACGGGGGGCCGCCAGCATCAGCTCGAGTGCCCCACAGGCGAGAATCGGGAAATCGGCGTCGTCTTCCATAGGGGCCGCCGACTACAGGTTCATTCAGCCGCGCGAAACTCTCTTGTGGGTAAATGCAGATTAGCCTTGCGGCGGGATTCCGGCGCTTGGTATGAGAGCCCCGGGGAGCCGGGAGGGGTGAGTTATGAGTAGGCAAGTAAAAGACTTCATCGAGATCAAGGATTACACGTCGCTCGACACGCTGATCGAGCGGCTGATCGAGGTACGCGACGGCCTGGCGGATTCGAGCCGGGCGGAAGTGCGGATGCGGGGCGACGACGTGTTCGGCCGCCACCTGTGCATCAGCTTCTTCCGCGCGCAGACCGCCGAGGAGGCCGAGTGCGACGCGCGCTACGCCGAAGCCTATCGTGAATCGCGGGAGCGGGAATTGTCCCGTCTCCAGGACGAGCTGGGCTTCTGCCCGGTGGCTCCGCGCGCGCAGCGGCTGCGCATCGTCGCGTAAGTCGAAAGGTCCCGCCGGGGGGCGGGGACCTTGTGACAAAAGAAGGGCGGCAGCCGGTTCTCCGGCGCCGCCTTTTCTTGTCCTCCCCTGCCTTTGCAGGGGAGGATCAGGTTACCATTCCGCGAAGCTGCCGTCCTTCTGGCGCCAGATCGGGTTGCGCCAGCGGTGGCGGTCCTTGTGGGCCTCCCGCACCGCATCCTCGTCGATGGTGATGCCGAGGCCTGGTCCGGTCGGGATCGGCAGGTGCCCGTCGACCGGGGTCAGCACTTCCTTGTCGGTCAGGAATTCGAGCAGATCGTGGCCGACATTGTAGTGGATGCCGAGCGACATCTCCTGGATGGCGAGGTTCGGCGCGGTAGCGGCGAGCTGGACGCAGGCGGCGAGCGCGAGCGGGCCCAGCGGGCAGTGCGGCGCCACGGCAACGTCGTAAGCCTCGGCCATCGCGGCGATCCGCCGGCACTCGCTGAGGCCGCCGGCGTGGCTGAGGTCGGGCTGGATGATGTCGACCGCCCGTGCTTCGAAGAATGGCTTGAAGTCCCACCGGGAGAACAGCCGCTCGCCGAGCGCGACCGGGGTGCTGACCAGCTGCGAGATCTGCGCGAGCCCCTCGGGATTTTCGGACAGCAGCGGCTCCTCGATGAACAGCAGCCCATACGGCTCCAGCACCTTGGCGAGCTGCTTCGCCATGGGCCGGTGGACGCGGCCGTGGAAGTCGAGACCCACGTCCATGCCGGCACCCTGCGCCGCCTCGACGCGGGCGATCACCTCGTCGAACAGCTTGGGCGTGCCGATCCAGTCCATCTCGGCCGTGGCGTTCATCTTGACCGCGGAGAAGCCCTGGCTCTTGCGCACCTCGCAGGCGCCGACGATGTCGTCCGGCCTGTCGCCGCCGATCCAGGCATAGGCACGGATCCGGTCGCGCACCCGGCCGCCCAGCATCTCCCAGGCGGGAATGCCGAGCGCCTTGCCCTTCAGGTCCCACAGCGCCTGGTCGAGCCCGGCCAGCGCCGACATCAGCACCGGCCCGCCGCGGTAGAAGCCGCCGCGATAGGCGATCTGCCAGATGTCCTCGATCCGGAAGGGATCGTGGCCGATGAAGCGGTCCTTCAGCGCCTCCATCGCGCCGTCGACGGCCTCCGCCCAGCCTTCGAGGCTTGCCTCGCCCCAGCCGACCGCGCCTTCGTCCGCTTCGACGCGGACGAACAGCCAGCGTGGGGGAACGTAGAACGTCTCTATCCGTGCGATCTTCATCGTCCCGCCTCCGGTGCTCCCTCTTCCTCGACATGGCTCATCCGCCGCCGCGCCAGCGCCTGCTGCTCGCGGTCGTTGGTGCCGCCGGCGTGGGAAGGGTTCACGATCGGCACCACCAGGCATAGGCTCGACGCCGGCAGCACGTCGCGCCAGTCCTGGATCAGCTTCTTGTAAGCGCGCCCGACGTTGCGGATGTTGCGATCGAGGTCGTAGAGGCCGAGCGGATTGACGTTGCCGTTCTGCTCGCGAAGCGCCGTGTCCCAATCGACCTGATCGGTGAGCGAATACCAGGTGAAGCCGACGGTCGGGATGCCGACGTTGCGGATCCTGAGCACGTTCGCCCATTCCTTCCACAGCCACTGCACCGCCTCGTCGCCGCGCGGCCCTTCGCGCAGATTGGTCTCGGTATGCATGACCGGGAGCCGGTACCGATTGTAATATTGCCGGGTGATCTCGCTATAGCCAAACACTTCCCCCGAGCTCGTCGTGTGGCCGTCGGCGAAGACCCGGTGCTCGTTGGTACGGTAGTAATCGTTGCCGAGGATGCAGTGCTGCTTCAGCCGATGCGTCAGGAAGAAATGGTATTCATCGCGGGTCATGCCGTTATCCATGAGATATTCGTACATGTCGCTTTCGACGCGGCGGCCGTAATTGAGATCGAGCGAGAGGAAGCGGCGGGCGTTCATGAACTCGGCTTTGCCGATCGCGGCGGGGCTGTCGGCGTGGAAATATTCCGAGCTCTCCGACTGGATGAAGATCGCGTCCGGCCGGCGCTTCAGGATCTCGATCATGCCGAGCACGTTCGCCTTGACGATGTGCTTGAGGGCAGTGACGAAGCTCTTGTCGTCGGTCCGCTGCTCGTTCCACCAGCCGTATTTGGCCGAGAAGACGGCACAGATGAACATCTCGTTCACCGGCGTGTAGAGCTGCACCCAGGGATACCGCTCGGCGAAGTCGCCGGCATAGGCGGCGAAGAGCTGCGGGAAATCGGGGTTCTGGAAATTGCCGATCCAGTCTGGGACGCCGAAGTGGCAGAGGTCGACGATCGGGGTGATGTTGCGGCGCTTCAGGTCCGCAAACGTGATATCCGCGAATTCCCAGTCGTAATTGCGCGGCCCCAGAAAAGTGCGATGGATGGGCGGCCCGTAGCGAAGATAATGAATGCCGATTTCTTCGAGGCAGTCGAAGTCGGTGCGCCAATGGCGATAGTGGCCGCACACCTCCATCTGATCGACGCGGGTGCGGCCCTGGTTGATGGTCGGGATGCTGTTCTCGATCCCGGTCGCGAACATGAAATTGGCGATGGGGTCCCTCCCTCGGCTCCGCCGGGTGCGCGCAGCCTCATGCCGCATGCGCCCGCCCAAGGCAAAGAAAGATGTGCGCGCCGGAAAGTTGCACCGGCTTGATCCGGCCGCGCCCTTCGCCCATGGCCCACGCGACGAGCGGCGGATGGAGCGCGCCCAATGGTGTTTGTGAAAGCTGGAACGTTAGCGGCCGCGATTCTGATGCTTTCCACGGGAGGTTGCATGAGCGTCGAGGATCCCCCGGCCCGTTTCCAGGCGCTCGGCGCGGTCCGCCGCGATGCCGCCGCGCTCGACGCGCTGGTCGCCCCCGAGGCCAGGATCGAGAAGCTCGCCGACGGCTTCACCTGGACCGAAGGGCCGGTCTGGATCGCGCAAGGATCCTACTTGCTGTTCAGCGACGTTCCGCAGAACAAGATGTATCGCTGGTCCGAGGCCGACGGCATCTCGGTGTTCCTCGATCCCTCCGGCTATGACGGCCCGCAGCCTTCGCCCTTCCGCGAGCCGGGCACGAATGGCCTGATCCGCGGCCCCGGCAATACCATCCTCGCGGCCGACCACGGCAACCGCGCCATCGCCCGGCTCGACCTTTCGACGAAGAAGAAGACCTTCCTCGCCAGCCGCTACCAGGGCAAGCGCTTCAACTCGCCCAACGACCTCGTCCTCTCCCGCACCGGCGCCATCTACTTCACCGACCCGCCCTACGGCCTCGAGGGTGGCAACGAGTCGCCGGCCAAGGAGCTGCCGTTCAACGGCGTCTACCGGCTCGATCCAGAGGGGACGGTGACCCTGCTCACCGACAAGCTCGCTTTCCCCAACGGCATCATCCTCTCGCCGGATGAGAAAACCCTCTACGTGGCGCAGTCGGACGGACAGCGGGCGGTGATCATGGCCTACACGCTCAAAAACGGCCGCATCGCTGGCGAGCGTGTGTTCGCCGACATGACGCCGCTGGTCGGCCCCGCCAATCCGGGGCTGCCGGACGGCATGGCGATCGACCGCCACGGCAATCTGTTCGCGACCGGCCCGGGCGGAGTGCATGTCTTCGCGCCCGACGGCACCCGTCTCGGCCTGATCTCGACCGGCACCGCCATCGCCAATTGCACCTTTGGCGAGGACGGGCGCACGCTGTTCCTGACCTCGGACAAGATGCTGGCGCGGGTGCGCACGAAGACGGTTGGCCTCGGCTATTAGCGCCGGTAAGGCCGGGCGGAACGAGAGGAGCTCGATGGGCTGGGCTGAAGGCTTCATCGCCGTCGATTGGGGCACGACGAACCGTCGCGCCTGGCGGATCGGCGCGGACGGCAACGTCGAGGACGAAATGGAGGACGGCCTCGGCATCCTCTCGGTGAAAGCCGGCGAATTCGGAAATTCAGTTTCGGAAATCACCGCCCGCCTCGGCGACCATCCTCTGCTGCTGGCGGGAATGATCGGATCGAATCGCGGCTGGGTCGAGGCGCCCTACGTCCCCTGCCCCGCCGGCCTGCCCGAGCTTGCCGCCAGCCTCAAGTGGGTGGAGCCGGAGCGGATCGCGATCGTGGCCGGCGTCTGCTTCAGCGACGACGATTGCGCCGACGTGATGCGGGGCGAGGAGGCACAGATCCTCGGCGCCTATGCCGAGGGCATGCTCCCGGCCGACGCGGTGGTCTGCCACCCGGGGACCCACAACAAGTGGATCAGGCTCGAGGACGGCCGCATCGCCGCCTTCCGCACCGTGATGACCGGCGAGATGTTCAACCTGCTGCGCAAGCACTCCATCCTCTCCGACCTGCTCGCCGAGCCGGCCGACCGGGAAGAGGCGTTCGCCGCCGGTGTGCGCCGCGGCCTCGACTGCAACGACCTGACGGCGGAGCTCTTCTCGGTCCGCGCCCGCGTGCTGCTCGGCAAGGCGGCGCGCGAGGACGCGGCCTCCTATACGAGCGGCCTGCTGATCGGCAGCGACATCAGGATCGGCCTCGGCTTTGCTGGCGAGGCGGAGGTGGTGGCGGTCGGCACGCCGGAGCTTACCGGGCTGTTCGCGGCCGCCCTCGGCCATGCCGGCCGGACGGTGCGGGAGATCGACGGCGAGCAGGCGTTCCTGTGCGGCGCGAAGCATCTGGCGGAGCTGATCCGATGAATCCGAAAGAAGAATTGAAGCGGCGGATCGCGGAATGCCCTCTGGTCGCGATCATCCGCGGCGTGACGCCGGACGAGGCGGAGGAGATCGGCGCCGCGCTCTACGAAGCCGGGATGCGAATCATCGAGGTGCCGCTCAATTCCCCCGATCCGATCGCCAGCATCGAGCGCCTCGCCCGCAGCCTCGGCGACCGCGCCCTGGTCGGCGCCGGCACCGTGCTCGAGGCGATGCAGGTCGAGCAGGTGGCCGACGCGGGGGGCCAGGTGATCGTCTCGCCCAACACCCACCCGCCGGTCATCGAGGCGGCCGCGCACGCCGGCCTCGTCTCGCTGCCCGGCTATTTCACGCCGTCCGAAGCATTTGACGCCCTTCGCGCCGGCGCCACGGGCCTGAAGCTCTTTCCGGCGGAAGGCGCGACCCCGGCGGTGCTGAAGGGGCAGCGGGCGGTGCTTCCCAAGGACGTGCCGGTGCTCGTCGTCGGCGGGATCAATCCGGATAACATGCAGCCTTGGCTCGACGCGGGCGCCGACGGCTTCGGCCTCGGGGGCGGGCTCTACAAGCCCGGCCAGAGCGTGGAAGAGACTGCCGCGAAAGCGCGCGCCTATGTCGAGGGAGTGAGACGCTGATGGCCTCCTATCGCATCGCAATCATCGGCTACGGCAAGATCGCGCAGGACCAGCACGTCCCCTCGATCGAGGGCGAGCCGCGCTTCGAGCTGGCGGCGACGGTCAGCCGCGGCGGCAACGGCCATCCGGGCGTGCGCTGTTTCACCAGCCACACCGACCTTCTCGACAATCTTGACGGCATCACCGCGGTGGCGATCTGCACGCCGCCCTCGGCCCGCTTCGACATCGCCCGCGACTGCATCGCGGCGGGGCTCGACACGCTCCTCGAAAAGCCGCCGGGTATGACGCTCGGCGAAGTCGAGGAGCTGGTGAAGCTGGCTGAGGACAAGGGCATCAGCCTCTACACGACGTGGCACGCGCAGGATAATCCCGGCGTGCCGACCGCGGCCGATCTGCTTCAGGGCAAGCGGGTGCACTCGATGCGCATCCGCTGGCTGGAGAATGTCCGCAAATGGCATCCGGGGCAGCAGTGGATCTGGAAGGCGGGCGGCTTCGGCGTGTTCGATCCCGGCATCAACGCGCTGTCGATCGCGACCCGCATCTTTCCCGGCACTTTGATCGTCCGGGACGCGGAGCTGACCTTCGCCGAGAATCACGAGGCCCCGATCGCAGCGAACATCACCTTCGCCAGCCCGGCGGCGGACGGCGAGCTGACCGCGCAGTTCGACTGGCGGGAGACCGGCGGCGAGACCTGGACGATCGAGGTCGAGACCGCGGATGGCGAGCGGATCGAGCTGCGGGACGGCGGCGCCCGGGTCTACAAGAACGGCGAGGAGGTCGCCTCGCCCGGCCGCGGCGAATATCCGGAAATCTACCGCCGCTTCGGCGACCTGCTCGACAGCGGCGCGTCGCACATCGACCTCGCGCCGCTGCGGATCACCGCCGACGCCTTTCTGCTCGGCCGGCGGGTCACGAGCGAGCGGTTCGAGGACTGAGCCTTCCCGCGATCAATCCCGCGCTCCGCCGCGCCTACGATCTGCGCGGCGTCGTCGGGCGCACGCTGACGGCCGATGACGCGCACGGCGTCGGCCTCGCCTTCGCGGCGCTGGCGCGGGCGAAGGGGCTCTCCCGCATGGCCGTGTCGCGCGATGGGCGGCTGAGCTCGCCGGAGCTGGAGGCGGCGCTGGTGGAGGGTCTGACCGAGGGCGGCATGCAGGTGTTTCGCATGCCGCTGGGCCCGACCCCGCTCGTCTCCTTCGCCGTCCACCGGCTCGGGCTCGACGGAGGCGTGATGGTGACCGGCTCCCACAACCCGCCGGACCAGAACGGCTTCAAGCTGCTGCTCGGCGGCCACCCGCTCTACGGTAAGGCGCTGGGTGCGCTATGGGAGGTCGACCCCTCCCCTGCAGCGGGCGGAGGCGTCGAGGAAGTCGACCTCTCCGATGACTATCTAGCGGCCCTCGCCGCCGAGGCGGAAGGGTCGATCGCCGCCGCCTGGGACTGCGGCAACGGCGCCACGGGCACGATCGTGGAGCGGCTGACGGCGCGGCTGGCCGGCCGCCACGACGCGCTCTGCGCGGAGATCGACGGCACCTTCCCGAACCACCATCCGGACCCCTCGGTGCCGGAGAATCTGGCGATGCTCCGGCACGCGGTGGTGGCGGGCAGCTACGACCTCGGCATTGCGTTCGATGGCGACGGCGATCGGATCGGCCTGGTCGACGATATCGGTGAGATCGTCTGGGCGGACCAGCTCCTGCTGCTCCTCGCGCAGGACGTGCTGCGCGAGCGACCGGGGAGCGCGGTGGTCGCGGACGTCAAGTCGAGCGGCACCCTGTTCGACGGCATTGCCGCCGCCGGCGGCCAGCCGGTGATGGGGCCCTCCGGCTATGTGCTGGTGCGCGAGGCGATGCTGCGGGAGGCGGCGCCGCTCGCCGGTGAGATGAGCGGCCACATCTTCTTGGGCGACCGCTGGCACTTCGCCGACGACGGGATCTACGTGGCGATGCGGACGCTCGGCGCCCTCGCCCGCTCCGGGCGCAGCCTGCGGGAATTCCGCGAAAGCCTGCCCCCCACCTACGCCACGCCCGAGCTCCGCCTTTCCTGCCCCGACGAGCGCAAGGCCGAAGTGCTGGCGGGGATCGCTGCGTCGCTGGAGGGCGCGCGGGTGGACCGCACCGACGGCCTTCGGGTGACGGAGGCGGACGGCTGGTGGCTGCTGCGGGCGTCGGGCACCGAGCCGAAGCTGACGGCGCGGATTGAGGCTGCCTCGCCCGAGGCGCTGGAGCGGCTGCGGGACGTGCTGGCGGGGCACCTGCGCGGGTTCGGGCTGACCTTCTAATCCCCTCTCCGTGGGAGAGGCGAGTTTCACTCCGCCGCGACGGGGCGCAGGAGCTGCATCGCGGAGCGGTAGCCGTCGAGGGTGCCGACGTCGACGTAGGAGGTGCCGGCGGGGATTCCGACCGCCTCGCCGCCCTGGGCGAGCCAGGCGTTCACCAGGGTGCCGACATATTCGTCGGGGTCAGGGCGGGCGCGCCAGAAGGCGTGGAGCTCGTGGAAGACGCTGCCGGGCATCTTGAAGGCGCCCCAGATCCAGTTGGAACGCGCGACGGGTGACTTGACCTGGATCTCCTCGACGCGGCCATCCTCGTCCATCACCACCGCGTCGAAATATTGCGGCTCCTCGACCGGGAAGAGGAGGAAGGAGAGCCTGTCGTCCGGCAGCGCGCGGAGCGCGTCCTCGGGAAACCAGATCGTGTCGGGGAGGCCGACCAGCACCGGCTCGTCCGGCGGAATGACGGGGGCGGCGCGGAAGATGGCGTCGCAGAGGCCGACGGCGCGCGGCTGCACGACATAGGCGATGTCGGCATCCGTCACCCGGCCGGTGCCGTAATATTCGACGATGTCGGACTTGCCCGGGGAGATGACGAAGCAGATCTTCTGGGCGCCACCCGTCACCATCCGGTCGACCAGATATTCGCTGACCGCCTTCGGACGCTCCGTCAGCGCCTCGCAGCGGCCGCCGACGGGGAGCAGCTCCTTGGAGAAGGCCAGCGGCTGGATGCGGGTGCCGTTGCCGGCGGCGGGAATCACGCCCCACATGTCACTCTCCCGCCACCGCGCGCAGCTCCGGGGCGGCGAGGTCCTCGACCAGGCGGACGAGCTCGCGCGCACGGTGCGCCGAGGTGTGCTCGGCGAGGACCCGCTCCCGCGCCGCGCGGGCGCTGGGGGCGAGATCGTCGGGCGCGAGGTCGAGCGCCGCCAGCACGTCGGCGGTGTCGCGGGCGATGAATATCTCGGAACCTGGCGCGAAGAAGCGGTCGAGCCCTTCCCACCAGTCGCTGAGCACGGCCGTCCCGCAGGCCGCTGCCTCGAACAGCCGCCCGGACGGGCACCAGCCCATCGCCGCCATGTCTGCGCGGGTGATGTTGAGGGTGAGAGGCGAGGAAGAGAAGAAGCTCGGATGGTCCGCGGGCGGCAGGTGGCGGACGAAGTGGAGGTTCTCGCGCCAACGAAAGTCGTCGGGATAGCCGGAGCCGCCGAGGACGAAGCGCAGGTCCGGGCGCGCGTCGGCGGGACGGAGGAACAGGGCCTCGAGCGCCGCGTGACGGTCGGCTGCCCAGGTGCCGAGGTAGGAGAAATGGCCGCGGAAAGCCTCCGTCGGCTCGGCGGGGCTGTGCTGCGCGGGATCGACATGGCCGTAGAGCGGCGCCACCCGGCGAGCGCCGAGCCGGGTGCGCAGCGCGTGCAGCGCCTCCCCGCCGGTGTAGCTCAGCACCAGGTCGAATTCACCGAGCCCCTCGCGGGGAAGGTAGGGCAGCCGCTCGCCGGCGCCGAGGCGGGCGAGGGTCACGGGAGTGTCGAGGTCGTAGAACAGGCGCAAAGCGGGGGCGCGGTCCCAGATCAGGTGTGAGGCGACGATGCCATCCGGGCAGTAGGAGGTGACCATCGCCACGTCGGCGGCCTCGACGGCGTCGCGGGCGCGTTCGGCGACGGCGTTCCAGTCCGGGTAGAGGATCAGCTCGGCGCCGTCGCGAAGCTCCCAGAGGTCCCGGGCACCGCGATACCAGGAGACGTCCCGTTCGAAGAAGGCCACCTCGTGGTCGGCGGCGGTGAGGGCGCGGATGAGGCCGCGCCAGAGGGTGGCGTGGCCGTTTCCCCAGGACGAGCTGACGGTGAGGCCGAAGATGACGAACTTCACCGATCCTCCCTCGATGCCGCGCCTTCGCGAACCGATGCGGGGTGGATTGGTTCCGGAGCCGTGCCGACAGCGGCTCAGGCGGCGGCGAAGCCCGGCGGCAGGCTCGACTCGGCGCGGCGGAAGGCGGCCTCGTCGTCGACGTCGATCCACCAGCCCTCGCCGATGTCGTGGGCGAAGGCCTCGCCGCGGTCGGCAAGACGCTGAACCCCTTCGGAGAGGGAGCCGCTGGCGCCGGCGGCGACACTGGCGCGGAGCGCTTCCAGCAGGGCGGGTCCGGCGAGGAAGATGCCGGTGTCGATCGCATTGTAGCCGGCGATCGTCTTGCCGAGGCGAAGGATGCGGCCGTCCGGCGCGACGTCGAGCTTGGTCGCGTCGTCGAGGTCGAGCAAAGGCGTGGCGAGCCGGTAGTCGGAGGCGAGGGTCAGCTTCGCCTCGGGACGGCGGCCGGCCAGGGTGCGGGCGAGAATGTCAGGGTCGAAGAGATGGTCCGACATAAGGAGGATGAACTCCTCCCCCTGCAGCGCCTCCGCGGCGGCGAGGACGGAGAGGCCGTTGGGGCGCTCCCAGTCCGGGTTCCGGACGGGCGTAATCGCGACGCCGAGGCGGGCGGCGATGTCGGCGAGGCAGCGCTCGAGCGGCTCGGCGCGGTAGCCGGTGGCGACGACGAATGCAGTGGCGCCGCCGGCGCGGGCGGACCGGACGACATGTTCGATCAGCGGCGCGCCGGCGATTTTGGCGAGCGGCTTGGAGGGCGTGCGGGTGCGCAGGCGGGTGCCCTGGCCGGCGGCGATGATCAGGCACTTCACGGCCGCGTCTTTTCTACGCTGGACATCGGCGCCCATTAGAACGAGTGCCCGCGGCAAGACGAGGGCGAATCGTGCAGACCAGCGCAGGCATGGCGGCGGGAGGCGAGACACGCGCCGAGCAGGGGCAGGAGCGCCCGCCCGAGCTCGACGCCTGGCTCAACCGGCATCTCTACCATCCTTTGGCGCGGCGGCTGGCCAGGGCCGCCGTTGCAACCCCCGTCAGTCCCAACGCCCTCTCAGTGGCGGGGGGCGCGCTCGTCGCGACCGCCGCGATCCTCTACACGGAGCTCAGCTGGCCGCTCTCGGTGCTGCTCGGCTTCGCGGCGCACGCGCTGTGGCACGTGCTCGACGGCGCGGACGGAATGCTGGCCCGGATGACGGGCACCGCCTCGCCCACAGGGGAGCTGGTCGACGGGGCGGCCGACTATCTCAGCCACCTGTTCCTCTACACCTGGCTCGGCTTCTGGCTGGCGGACCGGATCGGCTGGTGGGGCTATGCGCTCGGTCTGGCGGCCGGTCTGTCCCGGATCGTGCAGGCGAACCATGCCGAAACGCAGCGGCGCATCTACCTTTGGCGCGTCTGCGGCGTGCCGTGGCTGCGGCAGGCGCAGGCGGGCGGCGACTCGCTGTTCAGGGACCGGGGCCTCTTCGCCAGGCTCGCCGCGCCTGCCGCGCGCGGCTACGTCGCCATGGCCGGCGCGCTCAACGCGCTGTCGGGCCAAGTCGACACGGCCATGGAGCGGCACAAGGACCGCGCGCGTGCCGTCGCCCTCTGCCGCGCCGCCTCGCGCGGGCCGCTGAGGATGCAGGCGTGGCTCGGCGCGAACCCGCGAACCGTGGCCCTCGGCCTCAGCATGGCGCTCGGCACGCCGCTGTGGTTCTTCCTGTTCGAGGTCACGCTGCTCAATCTGCTGCTGGTCGTGTCCGTGGTGCGACAGAGGGCGTCCGACCGGCGCCTCGCGGCGGAGCTCGCGGCCGGCTGAGTGGGCAGATGTTAGCGGTCACATTTCCTGTTGCCCCGGCCGGCGCGAGCCGACACGGTGGCAGCGAAGGAGAGCGAAGAGGATGAGCGAGACGGCGACCGGCCTACCGAAGCACCACGAGGCGACCCAAAGCGAGAAGCTGGTCATCACCGCCTCCTCCCTCGGCACGGTGTTCGAGTGGTACGACTTCTACCTCTACGGCCTGCTCGCGACGATCATCTCCGCCCAGTTCTTCTCCGGGGTCAACGAGACGACCGGCTTCATCCTCGCCCTCGCCGCCTTCGCCGCGGGCTTCGCGGTGCGGCCGTTCGGCGCGCTCGTGTTCGGGCGGATCGGCGACCTCGTCGGGCGCAAGAACACCTTCCTGGTGACGATGGGCATCATGGGCCTGTCGACTTTCTTGGTCGGCCTCCTCCCCAGCTACGCCTCGATCGGAGTCGCGGCCCCCGTCATGCTGGTGGCGCTGCGGCTGCTCCAGGGGCTGGCGCTAGGCGGCGAATATGGCGGGGCGGCGACCTACGTCGCCGAGCACGCGCCGAACCGCAAGCGCGGGCTCTACACCAGCTTCATCCAGACCACCGCGACGCTCGGCCTGTTCGCGGCCCTGCTGGTGGTGATCGGCATCCGCTCGGTGGTCGGCGAGGAGGCGTTCGCCGAGTGGGGCTGGCGGGTGCCGTTCATCGTCTCGATCCTCCTCCTCGCGATCTCGATGTGGATCCGCCTCCAGCTCGCCGAGAGCCCCGTCTTCCAGAAGATGAAGGAGGAAGGCACGACCTCGAAGGCCCCGCTCAAGGAGGCCTTCGGCCAGTGGGGCAACCTCAAGCTGGTGCTGATCGCTTTGTTCGGCGCGGTCGCCGGCCAGGCAGTGGTCTGGTACACGGGCCAGTTCTACGCCCTCTTCTTCCTCGAGAAGATGCTGAAGGTGGACGGCGCGACCGCGAACATCCTGATCGCGATCGCGCTCGCCATCGCCACCCCCTTCTTCGTCTTCTTCGGCTGGCTGTCGGACCGGATCGGGAGGAAGCCGATCATCCTCGCCGGCTGCCTCCTCGCCGCCCTCACCTACTTCCCCCTCTTCAGCGCCCTCTCGGCCGCCGCCAACCCGGCGCTCCATCAGGCGCGGCAGCAGGCGCCGGTAAGCGTGGTCGCCGACCCCGCCGAATGCTCGGTCCAGTTCGATCCGATCGGCCGCAACAAGTTCGACGCGACCTCCTGCGACATCGCCAAGTCGTGGCTCGCCAAGGCGGGTATCCAGTACGACAATGTCGAGGCTCCACCGGGCACCGTCGCCCATCTCCGCATCGGCAACACCGCGATTCCCGCGGTCGATCCGCGCGCCGTTCCCGCCGCCGGCCGCAAGGCGGCAATCGACGCCTTCCAGACCGAGGCCAAGGCGGCCCTGAAGGCCGTGGGCTACCCCGACAAGGCCGATCCGGCGCGCGTGAACAAGCCGCTGGTCGTGCTGATCCTGTTCATCCTCGTCTTCTACGTGACCATGGTCTACGGACCGATCGCCGCCCTGCTGGTCGAGTTCTTCCCGGCGCGGATCCGCTACACGTCGATGTCGCTCCCCTACCATATCGGCAACGGCTGGTTCGGCGGCTTCCTGCCGACCATCTCCTTCGCGATGGTGGCGGCGAGCGGGGACATCTATTTCGGCCTCTGGTACCCGGTCGGGGTGGCGGCGCTCACCGTCGTCCTGGGGCTGCTGCTCCTGCCCGAGACGAGCCGGCGGAACATCGACGCCTAGGCAGCATTTCCGAGAGAGTACGGAGGCATGGACATGTTCACCCGGCGCAGCTTCCTGCTGTCCTCGACGGCCGCCCTCGCCGCCTGCGCGGCGCAGCCGAGGACGGGCGGCACCGCGGCCTCTCAGTTCGTCCGGCGCGAAGGCACCGCCTTCCGCCTCGGCGGCGCCGCCTACCGCTACGCGGGCGCCAACATCTGGTACGCCGCGTATCTCGGGGCCGACGCGCCGTTCGGCAATCGCGACCGCCTCCGCCGCGAGCTCGACGCGCTCGCGGACCTCGGCGTCGACAACTTGCGCATCCTCGGCTCCTCGGAGCTGTCGCCGCTCAAGAACTCGATCACGCCGGGCTTCCGGACCGCCGGTTCGGACTACAACCGCACGCTCCTGGAGGGGCTCGACTTCACGCTCGCCGAAATGGGCCGGCGCAACATGCGCGCCGTGCTCTACCTGACCAACTTCTGGGAATGGTCGGGCGGGATGATGACCTACCTCTACTGGACCAATGGCGGCCGCTACATCAACATGAACGACCCGGCCCATCCCTGGCCCGAATTCGCAAACATGGTTTCGGAATTCTATTCGAGCACCGAGGCGGTGCGGCTGTACCACGACTATGTCCGCGCCGTGGTCGGCCGGACCAACTCGATCACCGGCCGCCCCTATCGGGACGATCCCGCGATCATGGCCTGGCAGCTCGCCAACGAGCCGCGGCCGGGCGGGAGCGAGGAGGTCGCGCAGCGGCAGATGTCGGCTTACCTGGCCTGGATCCGCGGCACGGCGCAGCTGATCAAGTCGATTGACCCCAACCATCTCGTCTCGACCGGCAGCGAGGGGCTGCAGGGCTGCGTCGGCAGCGACGCCTGCGTCGTCGCCGCGCACGAGCCTGCGGAGGTGGACTATCTCACCGCGCATATCTGGCCGCAGAACTGGGGCTGGGCGGACCCGAAGGACCTCCCCGGCACCTTCGCCAATGTCGAGGCGAAGACGCGAGACTATATCGCCCAGCACGTCGCCCTCGCGCAGCGGCTGGGCAAGCCGCTGGTGATCGAGGAGTTCGGATTTCCGAGGAATACCGGCCGCTTCGACCCCGCAGCTGCGACGACGTGGAAGGATCGCTTCTACGGCGTGATCTACGATGCGGCGCTCGAAAATGTGCGCGGCGGCGGAGTGATCGCCGGAACCAATTTCTGGGCCTGGGGCGGCGAGGGACGCGCCCAGCATCCCGACTACGCCTTCGTCCGCGGCGACCTCAGCTACATGGGCGACCCGCCGCACGAGCCGCAGGGCTGGTACAGCGTACTCGCCACCGACGAGACCAGCAAAGCCCTGATCCGCGCGCACGCCGCCGCGATGAAGGGGATGCGGGTCTAGGGGAGTATAATCCTCCCTTCGAGGGGACGTGGCGCGCGTCAGCGCGGCGGAGGTGTGTCGGCCTCTGCGGAGACGCGCGTGGGGCGGTGACGCTGACGCCCCTCCACCGGCTGCGCCGGTCCTCGCCGTCGAGGGGAGGATTGGATTTGCCTTGACAGCCCGGCCTCCCCAACGCCGACTGGCCTCGCAGGGAGAAGCCTCACGATGACGATCACGATCACCGCCTTCGAACGCTCGCCCGACCGAGGCCAGGGGCTGGCGCGGGACACGCGGGTCCGCTGGGCGCTGGAGGAGGCGGGGCAGCCTTACGAGGTCCGCCTGCTTTCGTTCGCCGCGATGAAGGAGCCGGCGCATCTGGCGCTTCATCCGTTCGGACAGATCCCGACCTATGAGGAAGGCGATCTCGCCCTGTTCGAGACGGGCGCGATCGTCCTCCACATCGCCGACCGGCATCGCGGCCTGCTGCCGGACGACGCTGATGGCCGGGCGCGGGCAATCGCGTGGATGTTCGCGGCGGTGAACACGGTGGAACCCCCGATCCTCGAACTGGCGAGCGCCAGGATCCTCGAAGTCGACAAGCCGTGGACCAGGGAGCGCATGCCTCTGGTCGTGGATCGGGTGCGGGACCGGCTCGAGCAGCTCTCCGCCCGCTTGGGCGATGCGGAGTGGCTCGACGGTGCGTTCAGCGCCGGCGACCTGATGATGGTCTCGGTGCTGCTCCGGCTGAGACCCCCAGGCATATTGGACGAATATCCGAAGCTCGCCGCCTATGTCGCCCGAGGCGAGGCGCGGCCGGCCTACCAGCGCGCTTTCGAGGCGCAGCTCGCGGTCTTCAACGCCGCCTCGTAGATCGGCCGCGTCGGACTACCAGACGATCCCGCGCTCGCGTGCGCCGATGGCGGCGTCGAGGAGGTCGATGACCTCGCCGATGTCGTCGGAGACGAGGAGCTGCGCGCGGCGGGCGGGGGAGAGGAAACCGCTTTGCGTCACCTTGTCCATGAACTCGGCGAGGCCGTCCCAGAAGCCGCCGACGTTGAGCAGGGCGAAGGGCTTGGCGTGATAGCCGAGCGCGTTCCAGGTCCAGGCTTCGAACAGCTCGTCGAGCGTACCGATGCCGCCGGGGAGCGCTACGAAGGCGTCGCAGAGCTCGGTCATCCGCGCCTTGCGTTCGTGCATCGACTCGACGACGTGGAGCTCGGTGAGGCCGGTATGGGCGAGCTCGAGGTCGATGAGTGCGCGCGGGATGACGCCGTGAGCCTCGCCGCCGCCTCGCAACACCGCGTCGGCGACCACGCCCATCAGGCCCAGCCGGCCGCCGCCATAGACGAGGCCGATCCCCCGCCGCGCCATCTCCGCGCCGAGCGCGCCGGCGGTTTCGGCGAAGGCGGGATCGGAGCCGGGGCTCGATCCGCAATAGACGGCGAGGCGCTTCACCGCCTCTTCCCACTATCCAAGTTCACCCGCCGCTGATGGCGGCAAGGACGCCCGTCGCAAAGCGCTTTTTCCCGGGAGCGGGACCGGCTATGGGCCATGGGGCCGGTACATCCGCCGTTCATGACGGAGGTGGAACTGAGCGGCCGCTTCTGGGGGGAGGCGAAACAGGTTCGGGGTCAGGAAAATGGGTGCGCTCGAACGCACGCAGCGGGTAACGCCGGCTCCCAGCGGGCTGGAACAGGTCTATCTGGAGAATCGCGCCTTGCTGCTGCGGTTCCTGCGCGCGCGCGGCGCGGGCGATGCGGCTGACGATTTGCTCCAGGAGCTGTGGATCCGCGCCTCGGCCGCCGCCGCCGGGCCCGTTCGCGACCCCCTCCCCTACCTTTATCGCACCGCGAACAATCTGATGCTCGACCGCCGCCGCGCCGAGATGCGCCAGGCGCGTCGGGAGCAGGACTGGTCGGCCGATTCGGATGCCGCTCCAGCCGCCGCCTCAGACGCTCCTTCCGGCGAGCGGACTTTGATGGCCCGCCAGCAGCTCGACCAGGTTCGCGCCGCCTTCGGCGCGCTGGGTGAGCGTACCGAGACGATCTTCCGCCGCTTCCGGCTGGAGGGCGCCTCGCAGAAGCAGATCGCCGACGACCTCGGCATCAGCCTCAGCGCCGTCGAGAAGCATCTCCAGAAGGCCTATCGCGCCCTTATCGAAGTCCGGAGACGGCTCGATGCGGATTGAAGGCGGCCACGGCGTCTTCCCATCGAGGTGATACGATGGTGACGACGAGCAGAGAGATTGAGGACGCCGCGATCGGCTGGGTCGTGCGGCTGCGCGAGGCCGACGAGCGCGACTGGGCGGAGTTCACCGCCTGGCTCGAAGCCGATCC
>DASVVY010000212.1:0-18697 GCA_036386335.1 Allosphingosinicella sp.
CGACTTCTATTTCGACACCGCCCTCAGCGCGACGAAGAACGTCGACAGGATCGACTCGTTCTCGGTCGCCGAGGACACGATCATGCTCGACCGGACGGTGTTCACCGGCGTCGGCGCGAACGGCACGCTGTCTTCGTCCGCCTTCTTCGCGGGCACGGCGGCGCAGGACGCGGACGACCGCATCGTGTACGACAGCGCTTCGGGCAAGATCTTCTACGATGCCGACGGCAGCGGCGGCGGAGCGGCGGTGCTGTTCGCGCAGGTGGCGGCGGGGACGGCGCTCACCAACCTCGACTTCCAGGCGTACTTGCCGCCTGCATGACCCCGGCCCGCCGGTAACCCGCCCGGTGGCCGCCGCACGCCGGAAGAGCGGCCTTGCGCCCTTGTTTCAGGAGTCTGGACCCGAGACTTCCCATGGCATAATAAACGGTGAACGGCCGTGCCATTCTTCCACGCAGCGGCCCCGGAGGAGATGAAGATGGCGACGATCACGGGCACCAGCGGCGACGACAACCTTCCGGGGACGAGCGAGAACGACACGATCTACGGCGAAGGCGGGGACGACGCTTTGTTCGGGGAGGGGGGCAACGACCGCCTGGAGGGCGGCGACGGGCACGACTTCCTGGACGGCGGCAGCGGCGGCGACACGATGATCGGCGGCACCGGCCGGGACCGCTACCGGGTGAATTCCTTGAGCGACATCGTCATCGAAGAGGCGGGCGGCGGGTTCGACACGGTCCGTAGCACGCTCGTCAGCTATCACCTGGCCGAATACGTCGAGGACCTGATCCTGGAGGAGGGCGCGATCCGCGGCTTCGGCAATGGAGGGGACAACCGCATCTTCGGCAATGACGGCGACAATGAGTTGTTCGATTTTGGCGGGGGCTCCGACAAACTCTACGGCGGGGCCGGCAACGACACCTATATCATCGACGGATTCGGCGACCAGGTGTTCGAACCGGATGCGCCCGGTTGGGATCAGGTGACCTCGTCCGCCAGCTTCGTCCTCGGCGCCAATATCGAAGAGCTTGTCATCGGGGGTAACCTGGCGTCGGACGGCTGGGGTAACGACCTCGACAACAAGCTCACCGGAAACGTCAAAGACAACATGCTGGACGGGATGGCGGGAGCCGACCTGATGCGCGGCGGCGACGGCAACGACACCTACGTCGTCGACAATGCCGGGGATCAGGTCATCGAGGGCGAGGACAGGGGCTTCGACACAGTCCTCGCCTCCGTCAGCTTCAGCCTCGCGGGAGGCTATGCCGAAAACCTGACGCTGACCGGAGCCGCCGCAATCGACGGCACCGGCAACGGCTTTGCCAATATCATCAAGGGAAATTCGGCCGCCAATCTGATCGACGGGCGCGGCGGGGCCGACAGGATGGAAGGCGGGGCCGGCGACGACACCTACGTGATCGACAATGCCGGCGACAGGGTGGTCGAGGCCAGCGGCGGGGGTACCGACACCGTCCAGACGTCGGTGAGCTTCACCGCCGCCGGCATCTACGTCGAAAACGTGACGCTGATCGGCGGCAACGTCATCGACGCCACCGGCAACGGCCTCGCCAACCGGCTGACCGGCAACGCGTCCGCCAACGTGCTGCGCGGCGAGAACGGCGACGACGCGATCTTCGGCAAGGGCGGCAACGACACGCTGGTCGGCGGGGCGGGCATGGATCGCTTCTACTTCGACACGGCGCTCAGTGCGACGAAGAACGTCGACAGGATCGACGCCTACTCGGCCGCCGAGGACACGATCATGCTCGACCGGACGGTGTTCTCGGCAATCGGCGCGAACGGCACCTTGTCCTCATCGGCCTTTCACACCGGCACGGCGGCGCACGACGCGGACGATCGCATCATCTACGACAGTGCGAGCGGCAAGATCTTCTACGACGCCGACGGCAGCGGCGCGGGGGCGGCGGTGCTGTTCGCCCAGGTGGGGCCGGGGACCGCGCTCACCAACCTCGACTTCGAAGCCTACACGCCGCCGGCCTGAGCTTGCCGGCCGGCGGGGGCGCGGCGCCCCGCGGCACTGACATAGGTGAATGAGGCGGCAGGCGGTTTCCGCTACGGCAGATGGCATGTCAGCAGAGGCGCGCGCGATGCAGGATGGCAATCCCGGCAGTTCCGAAGCAGCGGCTGCGCGCGACTGGGCGCTGCACCTCCCGGAGGGCGCGCTCACCGACGAAATCGGTCCGCTCTGCTCGCTCGAGCGGCTGCGGCAGCTCGACGAGGCCTGCGGCGGCGCCGGCTTCGGCGGGCGGCGCTAGCGCCGCTTTCTCACGGCTGCTGATCGTGGCGTCGGGGGCCTCGCCAAGGGCTAGCCCGCTCAGCCGGCCCCCTCTATCACCGGCGCATGGCCGCAGAGGCGAAGTCTCCCCTTATCACCCGCAGGACCTTGCTCGTCGCCGGCACCGCCGGGGCGGGGCTGGTGCTGGCCTGGGCGCTATGGCCGCGCAGCTACCGCAACAGCCTGCGCGCCGCGCCGGGCGAGACCCTGCTCAACGCCTTTTTGAAGATCGGCGGCGACGGGCGGGTGATCGTCGCGGTGCCGCAGGCGGAGCTTGGGCAGGGCGTGTGGACGGCGCTGCCGCAGATCCTCGCCGACGAACTCGGCGCCGACTGGCAGACGGTCTCGGTCGAGCCGGCGCCGCTTAGCCCGCTCTACGCCAACCAGCTCCTCGCCGAGGAAGCGGCGGAGGGGCGCTGGCCGTCCTTCCTCCAGGATGCGGGGCGGTGGACGGCGCGGGAGGTGGCGACGCGGGGGGCGCTGATGCTCACCGCCGGCTCGACCTCGATCCGCGCCTTCGAGCCGCGGATGCGCGAGGCCGGGGCGGGGGCACGGGCGCTGCTGATGAAGGCGGCGGCGAAGCGCTGGAACGCGGACTGGGAGGCGCTCGATACCGTCGCCGGGTTCGTCATCAACGGCGCCGAGAAATTGAGCTTCGCCGACCTCGCCGCCGACGCTGCGAAGGAGGAGCTGCCCGAATTCCTGCCGATGCGGGGCGGCATCGACAATCGGCTGACCGGAGAGCCCCTGCCGCGGCTGGACCTTCCGGCGAAGGTCGACGGCACCGCGCAATTCGCGGGCGACATCCGCCTCCCGGACATGGTCTACGCTTCGGCGCGCTCGGCGCCCGGGCCGGGCAGCCGCCTCGAGCGGATCGACCGTAAGGCGGGCCTCTCCGTGCCGGGCGTATTCGCGGTCTATGACGGCGGGGATTGGGTGGCGGCGGTCGGCACCGACTGGTGGGCGGCCAATCGGGGGCTCGATGCGCTGAAGACGGCGTGGCGGACGCCCAATCTCGCCAGCACGCCGGGTATCGAGGCGGCGCTGATCGGCGCGTTCGAGCGGGACGAGGGCACCCGCACCTTCAGCCGCGGCGACGTCGGCGCGGTGCTCGGGGCCGGGGGCGCTCTGCGCGCCTATTATTCGGCGGCGCCGGCCGCCAGCGCGCCGCTGGAGACGCTGACCGCGACGGCGCGCCTCAGCGGCGACCGGCTCGAAATCTGGGCGCCGACGCAGGCGCCGGGCCTCGCCCGCGCGGCGGCGGCGCGGGGATCCGGCATCGCCGAGGGCGAGGTGACGATCTACCCGACGCTGATCGGCGGCGGCTATGGGCGCAAGCTCGAGACGCGGGCGATCGAGCAGGCGGCGGCGCTGGCGGTACGGCTGAAGAAGCCGGTGCAGCTGGTCTGGTCGAGGATCGAGGAGACCGTGCAGGACAGCTGGCGGCCGCCGGCCCGCGCGGTGATGACGGCGCGGCTGGGCGAGGGCGGCGTGGTGCTCGGCTGGCAGGCGCGGATCGCCGCCCCCGACACCGCCGCCGAGCTCGAGGCGCGGCTGGGCAGCGGCGCCTCCGCGCTCGGCGCCGTCGCCTCGCCGGTCGCGGGCGCGGTGCCGCCCTACGGCATTCCCGCCGTCGCCATCGACCATCTCCCCGCCGAGGTCGGCCTCAGGACCGGCTACTGGCGCTCGGGCGCACACAGCTACACCGCCTTCTTCACCGAATGCTTCCTCGACGAGCTGGCGCGGCAGGCCAATGTCGAGCCGCTCTCGTTCCGGATGCAGATGCTCGGCGACAATCCGCGCCTCGCCCGCTGCCTGTCGACGGCGGCGACGCTCGGCGGCTGGGACGGGGGCCCGCCGGGGAGCGGGATGGGGCTCGCGGCGCACAGCGCCTTCGGGTCCCACATCGCCACCATGGTCGAGATTGAGGGCGGCAGAGGCGAGCGGGTGCGGGTGCTGCGCGCCGTCTGCGCCGTCGATTGCGGGCAGGTGGTGAACCCCGCGATCGTCAAGCAGCTGATCGAAGGCGGCCTCGTTTTCGGCATCGCCGCCGCGACCGGCAATCCGGTGCGCTTCGAGGGCGGGCGCCCGGACGCGAAGGGGTTCCGCGAACTCGCCTTCCCGACCTTGGCCGATGCGCCGGAGGTGACGGTGGAACTGCTCGAGAGCGACGAAGCGCCGGGGGGCGTCACCGAGCTCGGCGTGCCTACCGCCGCGCCGGCCGTCGCGAACGCGCTGTTCGCCGCGACCGGGCGGCGGGTGCGCACGTTGCCGCTCACCGCATGAACCGTCCGGCCGATCATCCGCCGGTGGCGCCGCCGAAAGTCGGCGTGCTGCTGATCAACCTCGGCACGCCCAATTCCCCCGAGCCGGGCTCCGTCAGGCTCTACCTCAAGGAATTCCTGTCCGATCCGCGGGTGGTCGAGATCCCGCAGCTCGTCTGGCAGCCGATCCTGCGCGGCATCATCCTTCGCACCCGGCCGAAGAAGTCCGCCCACGCCTACAAGCAGGTGTGGACCGGGGAAGGCTCGCCGCTCGCCGCGATCACCGCACGGCAGGCGCGGGCGCTCGCCGGGGCGTTCGGCAAAGGCGTGATCGTCGACCACGCCATGCGCTACGGGCAGCCGGCGATCCGCGAGCGCATCCACGCGCTCAAGGAGCAAGGCTGCGATCGGATCCTGCTCGCGCCGCTCTATCCGCAATATTGCGGCGCGACGACGGCGACGGCGAATGACGAAGCCTTCCTGCAGCTGCGGCGGACGCGCTGGCAGCCGGCGGTGCGGACGCTGCCGCCTTATTACGACGACCCCGCCTATATCGCCGCGCTGAAGGCACGGCTGGAAGAGGGGCTGGCGAGCCTCGACTTCGCGCCCGAGGCGGTGCTGGCGAGCTTCCACGGCATGCCGGTGCGGACGCTGGAGCTCGGCGACCCCTATTACTGCCACTGCCATAAGACGGCGCGCCTGCTCGCAGAGGCGGCGGGGCGGGAGCTGGTCCTCACCTTCCAGTCGCGGTTCGGCCGGGCGAAATGGCTGGAGCCGGCGACGGATAGGACGCTTGCCGCCTTGCCCGGCCGCGGCGTCACCAGCGTGGCGATCTTCGCGCCCGGCTTTTCGGCCGATTGCCTGGAGACGCTGGAGGAGCTGGCGATCCGCGGCCGCGCTACCTTCCTCGCCGCCGGCGGCACCCATTTCGCCTACCTTCCCTGTCTCAACGACAGCCCTGCCGGGATCGAAATGCTGCGCAGCATAGTTGGCCGTGAGCTTGAAGGTTGGACGGGCGGAAACTAAGGCCGCCGCACAATACAACAGGAGAGGTCGAAGCATGGCACGCGTTGCAGTCGTAACGGGCGGAACCCGCGGCATCGGCGAGGCGATCAGCATCGCGCTACGCGACGCAGGCATGACGGTGGCGGCAAATTATGCCGGCAACGAGCAGAAGGCGCGCGAATTCACCGACCGCACCGGCATCAAGGCCTACAAGTGGGACGTGAGCGACTTCGACGCCTGCCTTGCCGGCATCCAGCAGGTTGAGAGCGAGCTCGGGCCGGTCGACGTCCTCGTCAACAATGCCGGCATCACCCGCGACGCGACGATGAAGCGGATGACGCGCCAGATGTGGGACGAGGTGATCGACGTGAACCTCGGCGGCTGCTTCAACATGGCCAAGGCCGTGTGGGACGGGATGAACGGGCGGAAGTTCGGGCGGATCGTCAATATCGGATCGATCAACGGCCAGGCGGGGCAGTACGGACAGGTCAACTATGCCGCCGCCAAATCGGGCATCCACGGCTTCACCAAGGCGCTGGCGCAGGAGGGCGCCCGGGCGGGGATCACCGTCAACGCGATCGCGCCGGGCTATATCGACACGGAGATGGTGGCGGCGGTGCCGGAGGACGTGCTGGCGAAGATCGTCGCCCGCATCCCCGTCGGCCGCCTCGGCAAGGCCGAGGAGATCGCCCGCGGCGTCGCCTTCCTCTGCGCCGAGGACGGCGGCTTCATCACCGGCTCGACGCTGAGCATCAACGGCGGCCAGCACATGTACTAGGTGGATCGAAGTAGTACTTCGATCCAGATGAACGGTCCCGTCAAACGATCGATGATGATCGCGGGCCATGCGACGTCGATCAGCCTTGAGCCGGTCTTCTGGGAGGCGTTGCGGGAGGCGGCGGAGGCCGAGGGGCTGCCGCTGAACGCGCTGGTCGCGCGGATCGACGCGGATCGGGTGCAGGAGCCCGAGCCGGCGAATTTGGCGAGCGCGATCAGGGTCTGGCTGTTCGCGCGCAGGGGGTCTCCTCCTCGCGGACTCTGAGTCCGCGGCAGAACCTCGGGGTCCGTACACCCTCACCCCGCCCTTTCCCTCGGGGAGAGGGAGTTAGCGGGCGAGGAGGACGCGGGCTTGCGTCGCGATCTGGGCGAGCATCGGAGCCGTCGTCACCGGGGCGTTCCGGGCGCGGTCGATGAGGCGGCGGAACTGGTCGATGCGGGGGCCTTGCGCCTCCACCCATTGCTCGACGGCAGCCTGGGGGTTCTCGCTGCGCTTGCGGTGGAGGAAGTCGAGCCGGAGCTGCTCGAAGTCGCGGGCGAGGCCGGCAGTGAGCAGCCGCTCCCACTGGTCGCGGGCGTTGAATCGGCTCGCGGCGCCATGCGCCCAGTCGAGCCCGAGCGCCTCGCCAAGCCGGGTGTAGGCGTTGGTGAGGGCGATCTCGTCGGCGCCGAGGCGCTTGCCGAGCGCAGCGATGCCGATGGCGCCGTCGAGCTCGTAGAGGCGGACGATCCGGCGGGCTATGTCCTCGGACGTGCCGAGCTCGGTCAGCCTCGACCGCCGCCCCTCCGCTTCGCTCGCGACCTCGTTGCGCAGCAGGTCGTCGACACCCGTGCTGAGCTTTTCGAGGCCCGGGGCCAGGTTGTCGACCATCTCGGCAAGCTTGGTCGTGGCCGAGGTATTGCGCAGGATGTCGGCGAGATGGACCTGGACGGCGCGCGACGCTTCCTCGAACAGCTCGAGGCGGAGCTGCTCGGCCATCGGGGCGGTCTCGAGCTCGCGCCAGAGATCGTCGAGGCGGAACAGCCGCTCGGCCGCGACGAAGGCGGCGGCCACCTGGCCGAGCGAGGCGCCTTCCTCTTCGGAGAGCGAGAAGGCGGCGGTGATGCCGAGGCGGTTGACGAAGCGGTTGGCGATCCTGGTGGCGATGATCTCGCGGCGCAGGCGATGCTGGCGGATGGCGTCGCCGTGCCGCTCCTGCATAACCTGCGGGAAGGCCGCCATCAGCTCCGGCGTCAGAGTCGGATCGTCGGTGATCTTGCCGGCCTCGAGCGCCGCCTGCAGCGCGATCTTGGCGTTGGAGAGGAGCACCGCGAGCTCGGGCCTGGTGAGGCCGCGATCCTCCTGCGCGCGCCGCATCAGCTCCTCGTTGCTCTCCAGGCCCTCGACGGCGCGGTTGAGACGGCCGCTCTCCTCCATGATCTCCATGACCCGGAGCAGCGGCGGCAGGCCCGCCGCTCCGCTGCGCTCAGCGATCGACAGAGCGAGGGTCTGGAGCCGGTTGTCCTCCAGCACGAGGGCGGCGACGTCCTCGGTCATCTCGGCGAGGAGGGCGTTGCGGTCCTCGAGGCCGAGGCGGCCCTCGATCATCTCCCGGTTCAGCGGGATCTTGATGTTGACCTCGTTGTCCGAGCAGTCGACGCCGGCCGAATTGTCGATGAAGTCGGTGTTCACCCGCCCCCCGGCCTGCGCGAACTCGATCCGGCCGGCCTGCGTCACGGCGAGGTTCGCGCCCTCGCCGATCGCCTTGGCGCGGATGTCGCAGCCGTTGATGCGGACCGGGTCGTTGGCCGGATCGCCGACCTCGCCGTGGCCCTCGCTGCGCGCCTTGATGTAGGTGCCGATGCCGCCGAACCAGAGCAGGTCGACCTGCGCCTTGAGGATCGCGGTCATCAGAGTCGCTGGGTCGGTCTCCTCGCCGTCCAGCCCGAGCAGGTCGCGCACCAGCGGGCTGAGCGGGATCGACTTCTGTCCCCGCGGCAAGATGCCGCCGCCCTCCGAAATCAGCGACCGGTCGTAATCGTCCCAGGAGGACCGCGGCAGCCCGAACAGGCGCTGCCTTTCCTCCCAGCTCCTCGCAGGATCGGGATCGGGATCGAGGAAGATGTGGCGGTGGTCGAAGGCGGCGACCAGCTTGATCGCCTTTGAGAGGAGCATGCCGTTGCCGAAGACATCGCCGGACATGTCGCCGACTCCGGCGACGCGGATCGGCTGGGTCTGGACGTCGATGCCGAGCTCGGCGAAGTGGCGCTGGACCGAGACCCAGGCGCCGCGGGCGGTGATCCCCATCGCCTTGTGATCGTAGCCGTTGCTGCCGCCGGAGGCGAAGGCGTCGCCGAGCCAGAAGCCGCGGTCGAGCGCGATAGTGTTGGCGATGTCGGAGAAGGTGGCGGTGCCCTTGTCGGCGGCGACGACGAAATAGGGATCGTCGCGGTCGCGGATGGTGACGCCCTCGGGGTGCACCACCTTGGTGCCGGCGAGGTTGTCGGTGACGGACAGCAAGGCACGGATGAAGATGCGGTAGCTCTCCGTCCCTTCCGCGAGCCAGGTGTCGCGGTCGGAGACGGGGGGCAGCTGCTTGGGGTAGAAGCCGCCTTTGGCGCCGGTGGGAACGATGACGGCGTTCTTGACCAGCTGCGCCTTCATCAGGCCGAGGATCTCGGTGCGGAAATCGTCGCGCCGGTCGGACCAGCGCAGGCCGCCGCGGGCGACCGGGCCGCCGCGCAGGTGGATGCCTTCGACACGCGGGCTGTAGACCCAGATCTCCCGCCACGGCACCGGCGCGGGGACGCCGGGGACGCGGGCGCTGTCGAGCTTGAAGGCGAGCGCCTCCTGCCCGGCAGGCGCGAAGGCGTTGGTGCGCAGCATCGCCGAGACGACGCCGTGGAACAGCCGCAGGATACGATCCTCGTCGATCGCCGCGACCTGGGCGAGGCCGTCGCGTACCGCCTGCTCGGCCTCCTTGGCGGCAGCCTCGCGCGGACCCTTGAAGCCGGGGTCGTGCAGCGCCTCGAACAGCACCATCAGCGCCTTGGTGACGTCGGGCGCGCGGCGCAGCGCCTCGACCACCGTCACCATCGAGTAAGAGAGGCCGATCTGGCGCAGGTAGCGGAACCACGCGCGCAGCAGGATGACGTCGCGCTGGGCGAGGCCCGTCGAGACGAGGAGCTGGTTGAACGGGTCGTTCTCGGCCTTGCCCTCCAGCACCTGGGCGATGGCCCGGGCGACGAGATCGGCGCGGTCGAGCACCGCCGCCGCCTCGCCCGAGCGGGTCTCGAGCAAAAAGGCGTGGATGTAGCCGAGCCGGCCCTCGTCGAGGGCCGAGGGGTGCTCCTCGAGCACGCGGAAGCCGAAATTCTCAAACACCGGCACCGCGTCGGAGAGCGGGATCACGTCGCCGAGCCGGTAGGTCTTGACCCTGAGCCGCGTCGGCCCGTCCTCGTCGAGCCGGTAGAGCCGGGCGTCGCGCTGCCCGGCATTCTCCAGCCGGCAGATCCGCAGGATGTCGTGCGCCGCGTCGCCGGGACGGGTGGAGAGGCGGTAGGTCTCGGGAAAATCGTCGAGGTAGGAGAGGGCGAGGCGGGTCGCCCGCTGCGCGCCGACCAGGTCGCCGAGCGCCTCCTCCACCGCCGGCTCCCAGCCGCGCACCATCTCGTCGAGCCGGCGGTCGAGCTCGCCGATGTCGGGCGTCGGCGTCTCGGGGCCGACGTAGAGGCTGTAGCGGATCAAAGCGAGGTCGCCGTCGCCGAGCTCCACCGCCCAGTTGAAGATGCGGCCGCCCGCCGCCTTTTCGATCATGTCGCCGATGGCGAGGCGCCGCCGCGTGGTCAGCTCGTCGCGCGGCAGCCACACGAAGGCGAACATGTTGCCCTTGAGGACGGAGCGGACCAGCACCAAGGTCGGCCGCGGCCGGTCCGCGAGCGACATCGCCGTCGTCACCAGATCGCGCACGCATTCGAGCCTGAGGCTGATCAGGAGGTCGTGCGGCAGCGAGGTGATGGCGTGGCGCAGCGCCTTCCCGCTGTGGCCCTTGGGATCGAAACCGAATTCATCCTCGAGCTGCTTCAGCCGCCGCCGCAGCAGCGGCACCTCCTCGAGACGGGCCTTGAGGGCCTCGCTGGTCCACAGGCCGGCATGGACGCCGATCGAGGTGACCTTGCCGTTCTCTCGCAGCGGCACTACGACGAGGTCGAGCGGCACGCGGCGGTGGACGGTCGAGCGCCGCTCGGCCTTGGCGAGCAGGGGCACCGATCCGCCTTCCTCGAAATAGCGGATCGCGCCGAGGCTGCCGCCCGGATCCGTTGGGTCGCCCGGGAGGCGAAAGAGGCCGAGCGCCTCGGTGGAGGGGCCATCGGGGGATTCGACCTCGAATCCGAGCAGGGTCATCGCCCCGTCTGAGAACCAGCGGAGCAGAGAGGCGCCTTCCTCGTCGTCAATCGCGTCGGCGTCGGCGCGCATCCGCGCCTGCATCGCCTTCCAGTCGGCGACCGCGGCGCGAACGTCGGCGAGCACGCGGTGGAGATCGGCGAGGAGGTCGCGGCGGCCGCGCGCGTCGGCCCGGTCGACTTCGAGATAGATCATCGACTCCCGGTTCTCGGCGCCGTCGCATTTCGGCATTACCGACACGAGGCACCCGTCCTCGTCCCGCTCGGCGCAGACGACGGGGTGGAGCAGCCGCCGCACCGTAAGCCCCCGCGATGCCAGCGTGTTGGCGACGGAATCCACGAGGAACGGCATGTCGTCGTTGACGATGCCGATGCGCATCCGCCGCTGGCCGAGCGCGCCGCCGAGCGATTCCAGGCGGACGAGGGCGATGCCGCGCGGCCGGCGCTCGGCCGAGGCGGCGATGAACTGCGCCGCCGCGATCCGGTCCTTTTCGGTGAAGTCGGCGATCTCGCCGGGGAGGGCGCCGCTGACCAGCGCTTCGGCGAGGGCGTCCACGATCGGCACGTCAGCGGCCTTGCCCGCCACCATGCTCTCGAGGTTCATACAAGGCTCCCAGAGGAGCGGCGTGAAACGCCGCGGGGAATGCGGCGTCCTATGCTCCCCCGCAGCGGGCGGGGCAACCCTCTGGGGCTTAGGCGGCGGCCTTGCGGACGGCGCGCTCGGCGAGGGCGGCGTCCTCGATGGCGGCGACCAGCGCCACCCGGCCGGGGCCTTCGCGGCGGGCGAGGATGATGACGAATTCGTCGGCGGTGTCGAAGTCGACGAAGCCGACGGCTGGGGCGGCACGCATCGTCTCGCGGGCCTTTTCGCCGGCGTCGGGCCGGGGCTCGGGGCGGCGGGCGCGGCGCTCGGCCTGGACGAGGGCCTTGAGGCCGCCGTCGAAGGTTTCGATGAAGCCGCGGAAATCCCCGATCGCCACGTCCTCGCGGCGGGCGAAGCTCAGGGCGGCCGCGAATTCGGTGAGGCGGGCCTTGTCGTAGTCGGCGCCGAAGACGAGCTTGGCGACCGCGGTCATCGGCGCGCGCTTCTGCGGCTTGACGCCGGCATCCTCGAGCATCTCGGCATAGTCGGCCGGATCGGCCTCCGCGGCGACGGCGAAGTCGTAGGCGTGGGAGAGGGCGCGGTAGAGGGCGGCGCGGCTGCGGGCGTCGGCGCCCTTCAGCGCCTCCGCGCTGTCGCGGGCGGCGCAGAGGCGGTCGGCGAGCCCGGGGTCGTCGCCGAGCGGCAGCTCCGGCGCCTCCGCCTCCTCGGCGTCCACGTCGGCCATCTCGGCATTGGGGCCGTCGGCCCAGATCGGGCTGGCGGCCTGGGCGGCGGCCGCGAGCAGGCGCTCAGCCTCGCGCCCTATCGCGGAGGTGGTCGCGTGGTCGGCCACCTCCTTCCAGTTGATCACGCCGTAGATGAAGTCGATCCGGTCGCCGCCGGACGAGAAGGGCATCAGGATGCCGCGGTACATCGTGTTGTGGCCGCGCTGCCCGACGAACTCGGCCTCGAAGCCGATCGGTGCGCGGTTGGCGATGATCTGCAGATAATGGTCGGTAAGGCGCGAGAGCAGCGAGCGCTTGGGCACGTCGCTGATCCGGCGGACGTCGCCGATCAGTCCGCATTCTTGGCGGAGCGCGCCGCCCAGGAACGAGACCTTGGGATCGTCGCTGCCCTCGGAGAAATCGAGGATGACGCTGTTGGGGCCGAAATCGGTGAGGTTCTGCGGCTTGAGGTCCGCAATGGACGGATAGGCGCGGCCATCGAGCAGCGAGACCCAGTAATTGTAGGCGCGCACATGCATTCGGCGCTCGTCGACGCCGATCTCGGGCGGAGCCTCGATCGCGACCTCGTCGTCGGCCGAGAAGCCATAGTCCGACTCCTCCTCGAACGCGCGCATGCTGTCCATCGGCGGCCTCTGCCCCTCTAAGCGTCCCAAAACGAGCCGCTACCCTGCACGCACCATGGTTGAGGAAGCGTTAAGTCTGCCGCTCGGGGGTCCGCGAACGTGGCTAGGGCTTTCTTAATGTCGATCGCGATACGACAGGTCGCGCAGCTATTACCGTTCCTGGAGGGGAGACTGGGGCAATGAAGACGTTCGTTCGGTTGCTGAAGGGTGAGAAGGGCGCGACGGCCATCGAATACGGGCTGATCGCTGCGCTGATCGCGGTTGCGGCGATCACGGCGATGCAGAGCCTCGGCAACGGCCTCAGCAACACGTTCAACGCCGCTTCCGACAAGATGAAGTAACCCGCCCCTTCGCGAAGGGCAAAGAAGGGCCGCGGGACCGATTCCGCGGCCCTCTTCTATTTTCCGGCGGACGGGGCGATGAACAGTTCGGCCTTGCCGTACGGGCTGCGCTCCATCCGGTAGCGGCGCGCGGCGGCCCAGGCGCGTAGCGGGCGCTCCAGGTCGATCCCGCGGCTGTCGCTTTCATAGCCGGTGACGATCGCGCCTGGAGGTGCCTCGTCGAGGAAGCGCCCGAGCGTGCGTCGCGACACGACGTGCATCCGCCGCTGCACATCGTCGGGAACGGCATCGCCGGTGCGGTAGAAGAAGGGCCCGGTGGCGAAGCGGCGGTCGAGCGGTGCTCCGCTGTTCAGCACGACTTGCGGCGACAGGGTGGCAATCGGGCCGGGCGCGCCGGCGGAGCGGAGGCGGCCGCCGATCCAGTGCGCCTCTCGCACCGCATCGATCGGGCCCAGCGCGCCGCTTCCGAGCCACTGCGCGGGCTGCACCAGCCCAAGAGCGGCGAAAGCGCCGAGGCCGGCCCACAGCGCGCGCGGTGGCGGTGCACGGGAGAAGTCGAGCCCCAGGGCCACGAACAGCGGCGGCAGGAGGGGGATCACGTACTGGCGCCAGGTCGGCGTCGGCAGCAAGGCGGCGATCAGGCCGGCGACGATGAGCAGGTCGAGCAGGCGAACCGCGGGGTCGCGGCGCCAGCCCCCTCGAAGCCGCCGCCAGACGATCCAGGCGAGGGCGAGGGCGGCCGGTCCAGCGAGCAGTGCTTTTGCCGTCTCCCAGAGCTTGGAGGCGAGCGTCAGCCGGTGACCCGCTCCGGCGGAAGCGTACCAGTCGAACGGGGCCTGCGCCGCATAGTGAAGGACGCCGTAGTCGAACGCCTCCGGCGCGGCGGTGCGGGCGATCAGGATCGGCCCCAGCCCGGCGAGGGCGCCTGCGGCGGCCGCCGCCGCCTCGGCGGGCTTGAAGCGCATCAGGTGGAAGAGCCCCAGCCCCGCGAGCGGGAGCAGGTAGGAGATCTTGGTCGAGGCGGCGCAGCCGAACAGCGCTCCCGCCGCCAGCCAGAGCCACTGACGCTGGCCGCCCTGACTGAGGGCGGCGATCGCGCAGGCGATGCCGCCGGCCTCGAAGAGGGCCGGCAGGGCGTCGTTGCGCACCACCGTCGCGCCGAACTGGAAGCTCTGACAAAGGGCGAGGAGCAAGGCACAGGCGAGGGCGGTCGCCGGGGCCACCCCGAGGATTCGCTGGCTGCGGTAAACCAGGGAGAGGGCCGCACCGCCGGTCAGTGCCGCCACGATTCGCAGCGCGATGAGGCTATGATCGCCCGCCAGTGCCGCGATGGGCGCGAACAGGTAGACTTGCAGCGGCGTCTGGAGGTGGAGGAAATCGGCGAACGGGCGGGCCTCCCAGGCCAGCCGTGCCGCCGCGAGATACTGACCCTCGTCGTGGTTGATCGGCGCTGCGAGGCTCAGCCCGACGAGCGCCGCAGCGGCGCCGGCAAGGGAGCCCGCCGCGCCCCCGCTCCCGATCCGAATGGCCGCGCTCATCGGCCCTGTTCAACCGATCGTAACGGTGCTGGCAAGGGCGTTGAGGTTGACATTCCGGCCGCGGCGGCGATGCAACCGCCGCCCGTTCCGCCCCCGTCGAGGTGTCCGCTTGCGCCTGGTCTATCCCCTTTTGTGGTCGCGGCCCGCCCGCGAGGCGTGCCGGGACCAGTCGGTCAACACCGCCGCCGCGCTGGCGCGCAAGGGGGTGGATGTCACCTTCCTGATGCCGCGGCGGGCACAGGACCCGGTGGTGACGCCGGAGGACCTGCGCGCCTATTTCGAGGTGGAGGGGAATTTCGGCGTGGTCCAGCGCCCCAGCCGCTGGGCGAGCGGCAAGGTGGTGCCGAGCACGCTCTGGCTGCGCCGGGCGTTTCGCGATCCCGAGGTGCGAGGGGCGGACGTGCTCTACACGCGGATTCCGAACGCCTTGGTGCTCGGCGGCGGCTCGCCGGTGCCGTTCGCGGTCGACCACTACCGGCCGTGGCCGGACGACTGGCCATGGCTGAGGCCCTTCATCCGCCGCACGTCCCGGCGCGGCAACTGCCTCGGCTTCGTGATCCATTCGCATTTCGCGGCGGGGAGCTACGCCCGCTGCGGCGTGCCGCCCGAGCGGCTGCTCGTCGCCCATAACGGCGCCGATCCCGAAAGGATGGAGCCCCGTCTCACCAGGGACGAGGCCCGTGAGCGCCTCAGCCTTCCCGCCGGCCGCCCGATCGCTGCCTATGCCGGGCGGATCAACGCGCGAAAGGGGTTGGACCGCCTGCTGGCGCTGGCGAAGCTGAGGCCGGAAGTCGCCTTCCTCCTCGTCGGCTCCGAGCGCGAGGGGCCGATCGAGCAGGCCGCGGCCGCCGTGCCCAACCTTACCCTCGTGCCGTGGCAGGAGCCCGGCCGGCTCGCGCCGTGGCTCTACGCGGCCGACGCGCTGCTGATCCCGCCGACGCTGGCGCCGCTCCAGCAGCACCGCACCTGCGTGCTGCCGATCAAGCTGTTCCAGTATCTCGCCGCCGGCCGGCCGATTCTCGCGCCCGCCTCTCCGGACACCGCCGAATTGCTTCGCGACGGCGACAATGCAATCCTCGTCCCGCCCGACGACCTGGCCGCGGCGGCGGCGGCGCTCGACCGGATCCTTGCCGACCGGCCGCTGGCGGAGCGGCTCTCGGCCACTGCGCGCCGCGACGGCGAGGCGCTGAGCTGGGACAGCCGCGCCGGCAAGATTCTCTCCTTCCTCTCGGAGCGGCTGGAGCAGGCCCGGCGTTGAGGCGGGTGCGGGTTTGCCCCCACGGCGGCGTCTCCCCAGCGGAGGGGGAAAAGGCGAGGGAGTAACTGTTTTGCTTCGGAAAATCCTTTTCCCGCCACAAATCATCCCTAAGTCGCGGGGATGGACCCGGCCGGCCAGCAGGAAGAGCGCGTGATCGAGGCCGCCGTCCCCGTCATCGTCCTCGAAAGCGCTGCCGCGGGCGACGCGAGGGTCGCCGGCGTGCCGGCGCTGGCGCGGGTGCTGCGCGAGTTCGCCGCCGCCGGCGTGCGCCGGGTCGAGCTGCTCGTCGAGGACGGGAGCACGCCCGGCGGCGGCTGCCGCGCGGAGGCGGCGCGGCTCGCGCCCGGTCTCGGGATCGACGCGGTGACCGCCGACGCGGCCGTGGGCGGCACGGCATTTTCCGGGGCGCACCTGATCCCGGCGGACACCATCCGCCGGTTCCTCACCGGCCCCGACGAATGCCTGGTGTGGAGCGGCCGGATCGTGGCAGCACAGGGCGGGCCGCGGGTGCTCGGCAAGGCGGCCCAGCCGGACAACCTGCGGGCGGAGGACGTCATCCCTCTCGCTCCAGCGGCCGCGGCCACCCGCACGCTGCTGCGCCGCACCGCCAAGGCGAGCGACGGCCCGGTGGCGCGGTGGCTTAACCGCCCGGTCTCGCAGCATCTCTCCGCCGCCGCGCTCAGGCTTCCCTGGCTGCGGCCCGACCATGTCACGATTCTGACGGCGCTGATCGCGGCGGCGATGTTCGCCTGCTTCGTCTTCGGCGGGCCCTCAGCCGTCGTCGTCGGCGGCATCCTTTTCCATGTCGCCTCCGTCGTCGACGGGGTGGACGGGGAGATCGCCCGCGTCACCTTCCGCAGCAGCCTGCGAGGCGCGGTCCTCGACATGATCGTCGACCGGGCGACCATCCTCGCCTTCTTCCTCGGCATCAGCCTCGCGGCGGGGCGGCTCTACGGCCTCAAGCACGGTCTGATCGGCCTCTGGGGCTTCGCCGCGGCGGCGATCGGCGTCGCCATCCTTAGCCAGGTGCTCCGCCGCCTGCCGCCGCCGCGCAGCTACAGCGTCGTGACGGCGCAAGTCCGGCGATGGGTGCCGGGCGGCGCCGGCCGCGCCTTTGTCGAGGCGATGAATACGCTGATCAGCCGCGACGTCTTCTCGTTCGTGCTGCCGGTGATGATCGTCCTTGGGCGGGCCTGGCTCGTGCCCTGGACCTTCACGGCCTTCACGACGGTCTGGCTGTTCGTCGTCCTGGCGACGGTTCCCGCGATCCTGCGGGGGGCTCCGATCGCCGTGCCGCCCGCCGAGCCGCGCCCGACGACGGAAGCCGCGCGTCCCGCCTGATCCTACGGATAGGTCAGCTTCACCCGCGTGACGACGTGGCTCCTAGGGACGTTCATCCGCACCGAGCTGAAATTGGGCAGGCCGAACAAAGTCGCCGGGTTGCGCGAGAAGCCATAGGCTTCGGCGGGGAGGCCGAGGCGGTTCTTGTCGAAGCCGCGGTCGCCGTCGGCGTCATGGTAGACGGCGAAAGCGTAGGTGCCGGGCCTGGGAAGCTGCAGGCAGACGCGGGTGCGGCCGGCACGGGCCGTCACCCGCCCGACGTAGAGCGAGCCGCCCTTGGCCAGGAACCGCCGCCGCTCGTCCGGATAGACGGTGACGGCGATGCGGCCGCTGCTCGATCGCACGCCCTCGACCTCGACGTACAGGCGCACCGGTCCAGGCGGGCCTTCGCATTCCGGCTGCCCCTGCGACGGGGTCGCCGATGCGGCCGGAGCGAGAAGGGCGGTTGCGAGGCCGGCACAGCCGAGCCCCAGGGGATGGATTCTCATACGCATACTCCGCTACGCCGCGGCCGCCGCCTGACTGTGGAGGTAGCCGTTGGGGTCGTGCTCGAGGGCGCCCGGCGGAAGCGCGTCCCAGAGCGGGCCGAGGTCCTTGCGGATGCGGGCCTCGAAGAAGGGCGGCAGCACCCGGCTCTCGCCCTTCAGGTAAGCGAGCATTAGGGGGTCGGACCGAAGCATTTCAGCCATGCCGCGCTGGTATTTGGGCCGGCCCGTGGTGGCGCCCCGGAAGAAGTTGAACAGCCGGGCCGTGAACACCTTGTTGGCCCGGAGCCGCCGCCACGTCCCCCGCGCCCCCAGCGCATGCTGCGTCACGTCCGCCACCAGGTCATAGAATTCCGGCCACTCGTAGTTCAGCGGCACGATGTTCATGCCGTGATTGCTGTCGAGGAAGTGGAACGCCATCGCATTGACGCGGCCCGCCCGCTGCAGCTCGAGGTTGAGCGGCGAGGCGCGGCCGTAGCAGGTGAAGAGCGAGAATGCGGGATAGGCGCCCGGCGTCATGTCGAGGAAGCGCTTCGTGAGCTCGAACGGCTCCGTGCCGGCGTCGCAGTCGAGGCCGAGGATGAAGTTGGTCTGGACGAAGGGGATGCGGTCGAGGACGCGATTCACCTGGTCGGCGACCTGCTCGACCTTCTCGACGCCCGAGACGCGGGTGGTCTTCGACTTGTTGCCGTAATCGTACCAGCTCTCGATGCCCGGCAGCATGCCGACGAAGCCGTTCTTCTTCAGGCGGTCGAGATTCTCGTCGGTGAGGAGCGAGAGGCTCATCTCGGCGACGGATCGCACCGACCCCGGGCGCACCGCCTCCTCCATCGCACCCATATAATCCTTGAAGCGCACGCCGAAATTGGGGTCGTGCCACCCGATCGTGGGGTTCTCGATCTTGGTTGCGAGGAACCGCAGGTCCGCCTGCAGCTCGGCGAAGTCGAGCGGCTGGTAGGGGACGAGCGCGTCGATGCAGAAGCTGCAGCTGTACGGGCAGCCGAAGCTGCCGATCATCGGCACCAGCTTGATCGGCCCGGCCTTGGCGAGGTTCGGC
>DASVVY010000213.1:0-9704 GCA_036386335.1 Allosphingosinicella sp.
CAGCCGGCGCCTGGTGCCAGCTGTGCTTGCACGAGGCGCAGCGGACCTGGCGTCCGGACGGGCCGACGGCGCTGTCCGGCACCACGTACCGCGTCTTGCAGGCGGGACAGCTGAGTATCATTGGATGCGGCAGGCCCCCGGGGTCGTGCTTTGTCGGGAATCCAAGCACATGTAAGCGGCGGCTTGCAAGCAAATGCGCGCCATTGAGTGGTTTACGCGCCGCTATCCGGCATGCGATGGGTCGCCTGGGCGGGGCGAAGAGGCAAGAGCGGAGGCGGGTCTGGGCGCTGGCGGCACCATCGTGCAGTTCGACAATGTCGGGCTGCGCTACGGCACGGGCGCGGAGACGCTGTCGGACCTCAGCTTCTCGCTGCGGGAGGGCGGCTTTTATTTCCTGACGGGCCCGTCCGGCGCAGGCAAGACGTCGCTGCTGCGCCTCCTCTACCTCGCCCAGCGGCCGAGCCGCGGCCTCATCCGGCTGTTCGAGGAAGACATCGTGACCATGCCGCGCGGCCGCCTGCCGGGCTTCCGCCGCCGCATCGGCGTCGTCTTTCAGGATTTCCGGCTGGTCCCGCACCTTTCCGCCTTCGACAATGTAGCGCTGCCGCTCCGCGTGGCCGGCGTGGACGAGCGCGACCTCGAGACGCCGGTCAAGGAGATGCTCGCCTGGGTTGGCCTCGGACACCGCGCCACCGCCCGCCCCGCGACCCTCTCGGGCGGCGAGCAGCAGCGGGTGGCGATCGCGCGCGCCGTCATCGCCCGGCCCGAGCTGCTGGTCGCCGACGAGCCGACCGGCAACGTCGATCCGGAAATGGCCAAGCGCCTGCTCCATCTGTTCGACAGCCTCAACAAGCTCGGCACGACGGTGGTGGTCGCCACCCACGATCTGCACCTGATCTCCAGTATCGGCCGGGCCGAGATGCTGCGGCTCGACCGCGGCCAGATCCTCGATCCAACCGGCGCGCTGCGCCATCCGCCGCGCAGGCCGGGCGCATGAAGGGGGGCGTGCGCAGGTTCGGGGCGGCGGACCGCCGCCTGCTGCCCGAGGGACGGCTTTCGGGGCCGATGCCGTGGGTGATCGCGATCATGATGTTCCTGAGCGTCCTCGCCGCCGCCGCCGGCCTCGGCCTCGGCACCGCCGCCTCCAGCCTCGACGCCGATATCGGCACCCGCGTCACCGTCCAGATCGTCCAGTCCAACCCGGATCGCCGGGAGCTGGAGGCGCGCCGCGCCGTTGCCGCACTGGAGAGCCTCTCCGGCGTCGACGAGGTGCGGCGGATCGGCAATCGCGAGATGGAGGAGCTGCTCGAGCCCTGGCTGGGTTCGGGGGGCCTCGAGTCCGACCTGCCGGTGCCCGCGATGATCGACGTAGACCTGAGCCCCGGTGCCTATGCGCAGCTCGACAGCGTCCGGGCGGCCCTCGCCCAGGTCGCGCCATCCGCGCGTGTGGACGACAACGCCCAGTGGCTGGCGCCGCTCGGGCGCCTGATCGCCTCCCTGAAGTGGCTGGCGATCGCGCTGGTGGTGCTGATGATCGGCGCCACCGCCGCCACGGTGGTGCTCGCCGCGCGTGCGGCGCTCGACACCCACCGCAGCACGATCGAGGTCCTCCACCTGATGGGCGCCACCGACGTGCAGGTGGCGCGGCTCTTCCAGCGGCGGATCGCGCTCGACGCCCTGTTCGGCGGCTTGGTGGGGCTTCTGCTCGCCGGCCTGGTCCTGCTGGTGATCGGCAACCGGGTCGCGGCGCTCGGCTCCGATCTGCTCGGATCGGCGACTTTGCCGCTCGCCGGCTGGGCGATGCTTGCGGCGCTTCCGGTCCTTGCCGTCCTGCTGGCGATGCTGGTCGCCCGCCTCACCATCCTGCGCGCGCTGGGGAGGATGCTGTGATCGTCCGCGGCATGGCGCTGGTCGCATTGCTCTACCTGCTCGGCTACGCGGTCTTTGCCGTCGCCCTGCCGAGGCCCGCCGACGACCGGCAGACCGATGCCATTGTGGTGCTGACCGGCGGGCCCAAGCGGATCGAGCGGGGCCTCGATCTTCTCGGCCGCCATCGGGCGAAAAGGATGCTCGTCTCCGGCGTCGCCCGCACGGTGCGCCCGGGCGAGCTTGCCGTCCAATATGGCGCGGCGCCGCTCTTCACCTGCTGCATCGACCTCGGACGGGAGGCGGTCGACACCCGCTCGAACGCGGAGGAGGTCGCCCGCTGGGTCGGCGAGCGCAAGTTCGCCAGCATCCGCCTCGTCACCACCGACTGGCACATGCCGCGCGCCCGCTTCGAAATCGCGCGCCAGCTGCCCGGGAACGTGCGCGTGGTCGGCGACGCCGTCGAAAGCAACCCGCGCTTTCGGCAGCTCTTCATGGAGTATAACAAGTATCTGCTGCGGCGGGCGGCGGTGCTGGTCGGCATCTGATGGCCGTCCTGCGCTCGGCCGTCTTCGCTGTCCTCTTCTACGGCGGGACGGTGCTGTTCGTGCTCAGCGGCATCGCCGTGCTGCCGTTCGGCGGCGGCGCGGTGCGGCGGGTGGCGAACGGCTGGGCCGCCTATCACCGCCGCTGCGCCGCATGGATACTCGGCATGCGGACCCGGATCGAGGGGGAGGTCCCACGCGGCGCCGTGCTCGTCGCCGCCAAGCACCAGTCGATGTACGAGACGCTCGACCTGGTCGTGATCCTGGGCACCCCGCAAATCGTGATGAAGCGGGAGCTCGCCAAAATCCCCCTCTGGGGCCGCCTCGCGACGGGTTACGGGATGATCCCCGTCGACCGGGGAGGAGGGGCTGCGGCGCTCCGGCAGATGATGAAGGAGGGGGAGGCGGCGCGCGCGGCGGGACGCCCGGTGGTGATCTTTCCCGAGGGGACCCGGGTGGCGCCGGGGCAACGCCCCGAGCTCCAGCCGGGATTTGCCGGCCTCTACCGCGCGCTCGGTCTTCCCGTCGTGCCGCTGGCGCTGGACAGCGGCCTTCTCTGGCCGCGGGGACGGTTCGTGAAGCGGCCGGGAATCGTCACCATGCGCTTCGCCGAGGCGATCCCGCCGGGCCTGCCGCGCCGCGAGATCGAGGCGCGGGTCCATGCCGCGATCAACGCGCTGGAGGCAACAGCCATCTGACCCACGCGCCGTGGGGGTGCGTCCAGGCCAGCAGTCGGTCCTCGCCTCCCGGCCAGAGACGGAGGCGAAGGCTGAAATGTTCGTCGCCCGGCACCTTCTCCATCCGCAACCAGCCGAGCGGCGCGCCCTCCCCGGCCGCTTCGATGGCGGCGGTCACCCGTGCCTGCGTCTCCGGCGGGAAGTATTGGTATGCGACGGAGTGCATAATGACGCGCGCCGTTCCCTCGGGAGCCGGGGCCGCGAGCTGCATCTCTATCCAGTCCGCCGCATCGCCCGCCTCGATGTGCGGAGGATCGGCGGCGAGCAGCGCGATCGCCTTCTCGGCCTGCTCCAGCCTTCGCGCCTGGTCCGGCCAGACATAAGCGAGCAGCCGGTCCGGGTCGGGCGCCGGCCGGAGGTCCACTCCGCGCCGCCTCGCGACCCGCACCTCCGCCCGCGGCGGCGGCGCGCCTTCCCACTCAGGGCAAAGCCGGACGGACGAGGCGGGATCGCCGGCAGGCACCCCGCCGAGGTCGTAGCCATAGCGGTCGAGGATCAGGTTCAGGCCGGCACTGGCGCCGAGCTCGAGCAGTTCGACAGGCGCTCCGAGGGCGGCGGCCGCGACGAGGAGGCCGCTCATCAGCACGGCGGAACGCCCGACCTCGTTCGTCTGCGGGGCGCTGTCCAGCCAGGGAAGGAGATCGTCCCGCGCCAGCACCGGCTCCAGCGCCGACGCTAGCCCGTCTTCCGTGGGCAGCGCGTGGGGCGGATAGCAGGCGGCGAGCTCCGGCACGGCGCCGCGGCGGACGAGCGCGTGGAGGCCGCCGCAGACGCGCAGCGCCAGCGCGTCGGCGGTCGCGGAAGGGTCGCCGGGCCAGTCCAGCACACAGCGTCCGGCCTCAGTGTTGCGGTCCAACGTCCGTCCGAGAACCCCGCAGAGCCGCGCGGTGAAGGGGGAGCCGAGCTTCTCGCACCATCCCGCCTGCTCCGCGAAGGCGGCGCGGACGGCCGCTTCGCCGTCAGTCGCGGAGCCGGGCACCGGCCTTGGCCGCCGCGGCGACGATGCGATCGGAGATCGCCTTCAGCTCCTCGTCGGTGAAGCTCTTCTCGGCCGGCTGCAGCGTCACTTCCACCGCAAGTGACTTCCGGCCGTCGGGCACGCCCGGGCCGGTGAAGACGTCGAACAGGGCGACGCGGGCGATCGCGTGCCTGTCGGCGCCGCGGACCGCGCGGAGGAGGGCGTCGGCGGGCGCCTCCGCCGGGACAAGGAAGGCGAAGTCGCGCTTCACCGCCTGCAACGCCGGCGGCGCATAGGCCTCCCGCATGCGGCCGCCGCCGCGCTTCTGGGGCAAAGCGTCGAGGTAGATCTCGGCGGCGACGACGGGTCCGTCGAGGTCGAAGGCGCTGAGGATCGCCGGGTGCAGCTCGCCGAATTCGGCGAGCGCGTTCTTCGGTCCGAGGCTGAGGCGCGCCGAGCGGCCGGGGTGGTAGACGCCGGACGCGGGGGCGAGCGCCTGGAGGTTGTCCACCGGCGCCCCTGCCGCGGCGAGGATCGCGAGCGCTTCCGCCTTGGCGTCCCAGGCGTCGAAGCCCTGCGCCCTGCCCGTGCGCCAGTGCCGCGGGCCGCGGTCGCCGGCGAGGACGAGGCCGAGGGTCGGCCGTTCGGCGTCGGCGAAGTAGCGGCGGCCGACCTCGAACAGGCGGACGCTCTGCGCGCCGCGCGCGATGTTGCGGCGGGCGGCGGCGAGAAGGCCCGGGAGGAGCGAGGGCCGCATCGCTTTCAGATCCTCGCTGATCGGGTTTTCGAGCACCCACGCGCTGCCGCCGAAGGGCGCGGCTTCAGCTTCGGAAACGAAGCTCCAGGTCACCGCCTCGTTGAGGCCGCGGGCGGCGGCGGTGCGGCGGGCCTTGCGCTCGATGAGCTGCTCGGGCGTGGCGGTCGGCCGGGCGACGCCGGGGGCGCGCGGGATCGGGGTCGCCTCGACCTTGTCGATCCCTTCGATCCGGACGACTTCCTCGACGATGTCGGCGGAGCCGTCGATGTCGCGCCGCCAGGTTGGGACGGTGATCGTCCAGCTGTCGCCTTCCGCCACCTCGAAGCCGAGGCGGCCAAGGATTTCCCGCTGCCGCTCCGGGGCGACGTCGACGCCGCCCAAGGCGCGGGCGCGCTCGGGGCGGTAGGACACGGTCCGCCTCTCGACGGGCGGTGCGCCGGCGCGGACGATCTCGGAGGCCTCGCCCCCGGCGAGCTCCAGCGCCATCGCGGTGGCGAGCGCGAGGCCCGTCTCGACGAAGGCGGGATCGACGCCGCGCTCGAAGCGGCTGCGCGCGTCCGAGGTGAGGGCGAGCTTCTGGCCGGTGCGCGCGATATGCCCGGGATCGAAATAGGCGCATTCGATCAGGATGTCGGTCGTGTCTTCGGTGACGCCGCTATGCTCGCCGCCCATGATGCCGCCGATGTCGTGGACGCCGCTGTCGTCGGCAATCACGGTCATCGTCTGATCGAGGCGATAAGTCTTGCCGTTCAGCGCCAGCACCTCCTCGCCGGCCTGCGCGCGGCGGGCGACGACGGCGCCGGTGAGCTTGGCGAGGTCGTAGACGTGAAGCGGCCGGGCGTAGCTCAGCATGATGTAGTTGGTCATGTCGACGAGCGCGCTGATCGGGCGCTGGCCGACCGCCTTCAACCGCTGCTGCAGCCAGGCCGGCGAGGGGCCGTTGCGGACGCCGCGGATGACCCGGCCATAGAAAGCCGGGCAGCCTTCCGGATCGTCGGTACGGATCTCGACCGGGCAGGGGAAGCTGCCCGCCACCTCGCGCGCCTCGATCGACTTCAGCGTGCCCAGCCCGGCGGCGGCGAGGTCGCGGGCGATGCCGTGGACGCCCATGCAGTCCTGCCGGTTGGGGGTGATTGCGACGTCGATCACCGGATCCTCGAGCCCGGCATATTCGGCGTAGCGGGCGCCGACCGGCGCGTCGTCGGGGAGCGCGATGATGCCGTCATGCTCCTCGCCCAGCTCAAGCTCGCGGATCGAGCACATCATGCCGCGGCTCTCGACGCCGCGGATCGCCGCGACCTTCAGGGTGAGGTCGCTGCCCGGCACGTAGGCGCCGGGCGGGCCGAAGACGCCCTTCATCCCCGCCTGCGCATTGGGGGCGCCGCAGACCACCTGGATCGCCTCGCCCGTGCCGGTGTCGACGGTGAGGACCTGAAGCTTGTCTGCCTGCGGGTGCCGCTCGGCGGTGAGCACCCTCGCGACGGTGAAGGGCGCGAGCTTCTCCGCCGGGTTCTCCAGCCCTTCGACCTCCAGGCCGATGCCGGTCAGCGTCTCGAGGATGTCGTCGAGCGAGGCCTGCGTCTCAAGATGCTCCTTCAGCCACGACAAAGTGAACTTCATTGATCCCTCTCCGCTCCCCGGCGGAGGCCGGGGCCCACCTGCACGGCGAGGCCAAGCTGGACCCCGGCCTTCGCCGGGGAGCAGATGACATCCCGGATCATGCGCCTATTCCTCCGCTCAGCGTCGGCACGTCGAGGGCGCTGAAGCCGTAGTGGCGGAGCCAGCGCAGGTCGCCGTCGAAGAAGGCGCGCAAGTCGTCCATTCCATATTTGAGCATGGCGAGGCGGTCGATTCCGCAGCCGAAGGCGAATCCCTGCCATTCGTCGGGATCGAGGCCGCAATTGGCGATGACCCGCGGGTGGACCATGCCGGAGCCGAGCAGCTCCATCCATCCTTCGCTTCCGCCGAGCACGCGGCGGCCCTTCACCATCGTATAGCCGACGTCGACCTCGGCCGAAGGCTCGGTGAACGGGAAATAGGAAGGCCGCATCCGCAGCACGATGTCGTCGCGCTCGAAATAAGCCTTGAGGAAGGTCTCCAAGGTCCATTTGAGGTGGCCGAGGTGAATGCCGCGGTCGATGACCAGCCCTTCGACCTGGTGGAACATCGGCGTGTGGGTGGCGTCGCTGTCGGATCGGTAGGTGCGGCCCGGGGCGATGATGTAGATGGGCGGCGGCTGCGTCTGCATCGCCCGGATCTGCACCGGCGAGGTGTGGGTGCGCAGCAGCATGCGCCGGTCGCGCGGGCTCTGCGCCAGGTAGAAGGTGTCGTGCATCGCCCGGGCGGGGTGGCTCTCGGGAATGTTGAGCGCGGTGAAGTTGCGCCAGTCGTCCTCGATCTCCGGCCCCGTCGCGACCGAGAAGCCCAGGTCGGCGAAGATCTCGGCGAGCTCGTCCATCACCTGGCTGACGGGGTGGACGCTGCCCTGCGGGGCGGGCGCGACGGGCAGCGTCATGTCGAGCGTCTCGGTCGCGAGCCGGCGCTCCAGCGCCTCCGCCTCAAGCGCCGCCTTGCGCGCGGCGATCGCCTCGGTGACCTGCTCCCGCAGGGCGTGGATGCGCGGCCCTTCGCTCTGGCGCTCCTCGGGAGTCATCCGGCCGAGCGACTTCAGCAGCTGGGTGATCGTCCCCTGCTTGCCGAGCGTGGCGACACGCTCGGCGTCGAGCGCGCCGAGATCCGGCGCGGCCGCGATCCGGGCGAGAGCATCGCTTGCGAGCTGATCCAGGTCCGACATGGTGGGGCGCTCTAGACGAGGTTGGCGGCACAAAGAAACCCTCTCCCAAGGGGAGAGGGTAGGGTGAGGGGCTGCTGCGACTTCAGTTCCGGCGCCGTACCCCCTCACCCCCGGCCCCTCTCCCTTGGGAGAGGGGAGAAGAGTTGCTTTCCTTCTCTTGCTGGCGGACGAAGGGCGCGGGAGGATCCTTAGTGCCGGAAGGTCAGTGGCCCGAGCTCAGCGAGGCGCGCGACGGGGGGACGATCGCGACTCTCCATCTGTTCAGCCAGGTGGTCGGGAAGGCCGCGGTGGCGCTGCTGCCGTGGCGCAACCACGGCTGGCACCTGACCCTCCACCTCCACCCACGAGGCCTGCGGACCGAGCCGCTGCACGGGCCGGGCGGCATTTTCGAGCTCGGCCTCGACCTGGTCGACGGGGCGCTGACCCTCGCCGACTCGGGCCGGATGCGGTCGCTGCCGCTCCGGCCGATGTCGGTCGCAGACTTCCACGCCGGCGCGATGGCGCTGCTCGCGGAGGCCGGGCAGCATGTGCGAATCCACCGGGCACCGAACGAGGTGGAACCGGCCACGCCTTTCGCGGAGGACCGGCAGCCGCGCGCCTATGAGCCGGCGAGCGCCCGGCGGCTGCTCGGCGCCCTGGTCGATGCCGACCGCGTGCTGCGCCTGTTCCGTTCCGGCTTCCTCGGGAAGGTCAGCCCGGTCCACTTCTTCTGGGGGAGCTTCGACCTCGCCGTCACGCGCTTCTCGGGCCGGCCGGCGCCGCGGCACCCGGGGGGCATCCCCCACCTCCCCGATGCGGTGACACGGGAGGCCTACAGCCACGAAGTGTCGAGCGCCGGCTTCTGGCCGGGCGGGGCCAATGGGGGGACGCCGCTCTTCTATTCCTACGCCTATCCGGTGCCGGAGGGGTTCGCCGAGGCCCCGGTGGAGCCGGCTGAGGCGCGGTTCGACGCGGGCCTGGGCGAGTTCGTCCTCGATTATGAGGCCGTTCGCAACGCACCCGATCCCGACGCGGCAGTGCTGGCCTTCCTCGAATCCTCCTACGCGGCGGCCGCCGGCCTCGGCCGCTGGGACCGTGCCGCCCTGGAATGCGCGCGCGGCGTCCCGCGGGTGCCAAGGGAGGTCTAGCGCCCCACCATGCTACGGTGCCCACCAGGAGGAGACGCCTCACTGATCCCGATTGGGTTTTCGGCTCCGTCTGCAGTAAGGTGGGGGCCGTCGCTGTCGACGGGAGGGACCCATGGCCTTCACTCTGAACCATTATGACGCGGACAACCAGCTGTTCACCCTGACGCTGCACGAGACTGCGGCGGCGGGGAAGAACCGCGTCGTCCATGTGATCGTGCCGAACGCGGTGAAGGGGCGCGTGCCGGCTTCGCAGCTCCAGGCTCAGGCCAGAGCGGCGGCGAAGAAGACGCTGCAGGACGCCGCAGCCTCGCTCTAGACGAAAAAGAGGCGCGGAAGGCTTTCCTCCCGCGCCTCATTGTTTCGCATACGCTCCGCGAACGCGGACAGGCTCAGGCCTGCGCCTCCTGCGGGAGCGCTCCGCGGGCCTGGGCGATGATCGCGCGGAAGGCGTCGCCTTCGTGCATCGCGATGTCGGCGAGGACCTTGCGGTCGAGGTCGACGCCGGCGAGCTTCAGCCCGTGCATGAACTGGCCGTAGGTCAGGCCCTCGGCCCGCACCGCGGCGTTGATCCGCTGGATCCAGAGGGCGCGGAAAGACCGCTTCTTCACCTTGCGGTCGCGATAGGCGTATTGGCCAGCCTTCTCGACCGCCTGCTTGGCGATTCGGATGGTGTTCTTGCGGCGGCCGTAATAGCCCTTCGCCTGCTCCAGGATTCTCTTGTGGCGGGCCTTGGTGGTGGTCCCGCGCTTGACGCGTGCCATGTGCGGGTCTCCTTACTTCAGGCCGTAGGGCGCCCAGGCCTTCACCCGCGCCGTGTCGGCGTCGGCGAGGACCTCGGTACCGCGATTCTGGCGGATATACTTGGCGTTGTGGCTGATCAGCCGGTGGCGCTTGCCCGCCACACCGTGCTTGATCTTGCC
>DASVVY010000214.1:0-15436 GCA_036386335.1 Allosphingosinicella sp.
ATCGCCGAGAAGCGGACCCCCACCTGGTGGGCGGAAGGCAATGTCATGCTCCGCCGCGTCAACGAGGAGGAGAAGGAAGGCGCCTATGCCGCCTATTCCGCCCGAATCGGCCGCGCGGTCGCCCCCGGCACCTGGCTCGGCGTCGAGACCTCCGGCCAGGCCTTCCGCCTCGGGGGCTTCAGCCGCGAGCCGCTCGAGGAGTCCCGCTACGCCGGCGTCAACCTGCGCCAGGAGGTACCGCTTGGCGGCGACGACAGCGTCACCCTCGGCGCCAGCCTCCTCCACCGCATCGACGGCGGTCCCGGCTCCGGCCGCGGCGAAGGCATTCGCAACCTCGTCCAGCTCGTCGGCGAGCTGCGCTTCTAATCCGGCTCTGCACCGCTCCCCGAAAGGCGGTGACGCGCTCCGTCCGGCGCGATAGTCTCGCGTCATGGCCACGACCCTAGACCGCACCGCTGCCCGTCTCTCGTCCCGCCAGGAGCTGGAGGAGAACGGCTTCGTGCGCTTCGAGCAGGCGCTCGACCGCGTCACCGTCGACACCCTGCTCCTGCGCGCCCACGCCACCTTGTTCCGCGAGTCCGCCGAGGACCGGGAGGCGGTGAAGTCGAACGGCTCGATGTGCCACCTCGCCGACAGCCCCGAATTCGCCGACATCATCGCCTCCCCCGCGATCCTCGCCGCGCTCCGTGAAGTCGGCGCCACCGATCCGCGCTTCACCGGCGGCTACCTCATCTCCAAGCCGGCCGGCGGACCGCCGCTCTTCTGGCACCAGGACTGGTGGGGCTGGACGGAGCCGGAGAGTTACACCGCGACCGCGCACCAGCTGTTCGCGATGATCTACCTCACCGACACCAGCGTCGAGAACGGGTGCCTGCGCGTCGTTCCCGGCACCCACCGCCACGACCATGAGCTCCACCATCTGGAAGCCGCCCATTCCCGCGGCCTCGCCGCCTTCAGCGATCCCACCGACCCAGCCTACGGCTCCCACCCGGACGAGGTGCCGGTGCCGGTCAGGGCGGGCGACATCCTGATCGGCGATGCGCGCCTGATCCACAGCGCCTACGGCAACCGCACCCAGCAGGAGCGGCCGCTGCTCACCCTCTGGTACATGCCGCACTGGTCGAGCATGTCCCCGGGCATGCGCGCGCTCGCCTGGCGCGGCTACATGCGCGGCGACGACATCCCGACCTCGAGCGCGCGCCGTCCGCTCACCTTCCTCGACTGGCCCGAAGCGATCCTGAACCGCGTGCGCCACCTCCTCCCGCCCGACGACGGCGGCGGCGCCGCGCCGATCCCCTGGCACCGCATCCCCGAGACGACGAACCTGCTCCCGCCCGAAAGATGATTGGCCGCGCGCTCACCGCCGCTCTGGCCGTCGCGGTTTCCGCCTGCGCCACGGTGCCGGCCCAGCGACCCCCCGCCTCGGCGCCGCTGACGGCCGAGCGCGAAGTCTTCTACCACATCTTCACCCGCAGCTTCCGCGACGGCGACGGGGACCTGAACGGCGATCTGCGCGGCATCACCGACCGCCTCGATTACCTGCAGCGCCTCGGCGTCACCTCGATCCTGCTGACGCCGCTCTATCCCTCGCCCTTCTACCACAATTACTTCGCAACCGACTTCGACGGCATCGATCCCGAATTCGGCACGATGGACGACTGGCGCAGCCTCGTCGCTGAGGTCCACCGCCGCGGCATGAAGATCTACATCGACCAGGAGATGCAGTACGTCGCCTCCGGGCACCCGTGGTGGGAGGAGCCGCTCAGGGACCGCGGATCGCGCTACGCCGACTTCATCCTCTGGGACGACAAGGCCGCCGGGGTGGCGGAGGAGGGGCCGTTCGGAATCCGCGTCGCGAAACACTTTCCCGGCCTTCGCACCGGCATCACCACGGTCAACATGAAGAACCCCGAGGTGAAGGCCTGGTTCGACCGTTATTACCTCTCCTGGGTCGATCCGAACGGCGACGGCGATTTCTCGGACGGAGTCGACGGCTTCCGCATCGACCACATGATGGACGATCTCGACAACAGGCACCTCCTCACCGACCTCTTCGCCGATTTCTGGCGTCCGCTGTTCGCAAAACTGCGGGCGAGGAATCCGCGCCTCACCTTCATCGCCGAGCAGTGGGACTGGGGCTACGGCGAGGACTTTCTCACCCGGGGCGATGCCGACTACGCCTTCGCCTTTCCGCTGCGCACCGCCATCCGCGCGCTCGACAAGGCGAAAATCGAGGAGGCGATACGCGGCACTGCCGCCGCCACGCCCGCCGGCAGGCACCAGCTGCTGTTCGTGGAGAATCACGACATGAACCGGCTCGCCTCCGATCCCGGCATGACGCCCGAGCGGCTGCGGACCGCCGCCGGCCTCGCCATGCTCCTCCAGGGCACGCCGCTCCTTTATTACGGGCAGGAGCTCGGCATGCGCGGCACCACCCGCGAGGCCGCCGACGACGATTCCAAGGACATCGGCAACCGCGAGGCGATGGAGTGGGAAGCGAGCGTCGAGGCGCCCGGCCACGCCCACTGGTACAAGGGCGGCGGCACCCCCTGGACCGAGCGCTTCGTCCGCGACCATGACGGCATCTCGGTCGCCGAGCAGGAGCGCGACCCCGCCTCGCTCCTCGCCTTCTACCGCCGCCTCCTCGCGCTCCGCCGCACCGAGCCGGCGCTGACCGGTGCCGGCCAGACGGTCCTCGCCGCCCCCGGCCCCGTCCTCGCCGTCGAACGCGGCGCCGGCGCCGGCCGCCTGATCATCGTTGCCAACCTCTCGCCGGCGCCGGCGGCGCTGCCGATCCAGGGGGAAGACCTCCTCGGCGGCGGCCGCCCGGCCCAGCTGCGCCCCTGGCAGCTCGTCCTCCTCCGGCCCGACTGACCCCCTGTCTACGCCGGGACGTCGCCGCCCTCGCCGCCGCCCTCGGCTGCGTCGCCTCCGCCTCACTCGTAGCGCAGCGCCGTCGCCGGCGGGCGGCGGGCGACCAAGAAGGCCTGTCCGCCCACGGTCGCGAGGGTGATGGCGAGGGTGAGGACGCCGCCGGCGAGGAACGGCCAGGGTTGCAGCGGCACATGATAGGCGAAGCCCGACAGCCAGCGGCTCATCAGCAGCCAGACGATCGGCCACGCTATGAGGTTCGCCCACACGACCGGACGCGAGAATTGCCAGAGCAGCAATGTTGCCACCTGGCGGGTGCTGGCGCCCAGGGCCTTGCGGATGCCGATTTCCTTGGTGCGCTGCTCGGCCATGAAGGAGGCCATCCCGAACAGTCCGATGCACGCGATGAGCAGCGTCACGCCCGCCGCGATGGCGAAGATCACGCCCTCCCGTACGATCTCCCGGTAAAGCCCGGTCGCGTAGACTTCGAGCGGGAGCATCTTCGGCAGCCCCTCCTGTCCGGTCGCGAGCCAGACATCGCGGATTCCGGCGAGAGCGTTCGCCATCCGGCCCGGCCGCACGCGCGCGGTCAGCATCCCGAAGCGGGCGGGATCGACGAAATAGGCGGTGGGGGCGGTCGGAACCCGCACCGATCCGGTCGGGAAATCGGGGACGACGCCGATGACGGTGAAGAAGCGTGACCCTCGGGCGGCCGAAGCCTGCAGGCGCAGGCCGATCGCCGCGCGGGGCTGGCGCAAGCCGAGCTCACGAACGGCCGTCCGGTTGATCACCATCCGCACTTCCTGCGGCGTCGGCCCTGGCGGGGTCACGACGTCGCCGCCGTAGCGCAGGTCGAACATCCGTCCGGCGAGTGGCCTCAGCCCATAGGCTTCGAGGAAGCCGGGCTCCACCGAAAGGGTCTCGAACGAATGGATCCGCGCGGGCGATATTTCGATCATCTCCATCGCTCGCTCAGAGTCCATCATCGTCGGCTCGGAGCAGGCCGCGCTCTCGACGTCGGGGAGCTTGGCGAGGCCGTTCTTGAGAGCATCGGTGCAGGGCGCCGAAACCAGGACCATGGAATAGGCGCTCAGCCGCCCCGCAGACTCTGCAGCGAACTGGGTCTGGCGCCAGATGATCGCGGTCGAGATCACCAGCCCCGTGAGGATCGCGAATTGAACCACGACCAGCGCGCGGCGCAGGCGCCCCCTGTCGAGGAAGCTCGGCCCGCCGCGCATCGCCACGGCGGGCCGCAATGCGGAGAGCACCAGCGCCGGATATGCGCCGGCGAGCAGGCCGACGCCCACCACCGCGATGAGCAGCGACGCCAGCATCTCGGGGCGCCAATAGGCGAACAGGATCTCGCGCTCGAGGAAGGCATTGAACGAGGGCAGCAGCAATTCGACGGCGGCGAGCGCCAGGACCATCGCGGCGGCGACCTGGAGGATGGCCTCGGTGATGAACTGAAGCGCAAGGTTGGCGCGGCTCGCGCCCGCCGCCTTGCGCACGGCCACCTCGATCGCGCGGCCCGACACCCGCGCCGTCGTCAAGTTCACGAAATTCACGCACGCGCCGACCAGGATCAGGAGCGCGATGATCCCTGCGGCGGCCACCGTGGCCTTGTCGCCCGGTGCTTTCATGGCGTTGATCCCGGCCGGGGCGAAGTGGATGTCGCGGATGGGAATCGCCGACAGCGTCACGGCCACCCCGAATGCATTCTCCTTCGGGATATGCAGCCGGTTGACGACGAGATCGGGCAGGGCGGCACGAACCGCCTCGAGCGAGGCACCGGGCCTCAGGCGGAAGTAGGTGTAGGTGGTGCCGTCGAAGTGGAACCCGCCGGTGTCCGCATCCAGGGCGGCGAGGTTGGAGAAGGGCGTCTTTCCGGAGGCGAAGATCCGCCCGGCGACATGGCTGTTCGAGGGCAGGTCCCGGATGACCGCCGTCACCTCCATCAGATGCTCCCGGTTGAACTGGAGCGTCTCTCCCAGCGGTGCGTCCTTCCCGAAGAGCCTGCGTGCCATCGTCCGGGTGAGGACCAGCGAGTTGGGCCGGTCGAGCGCCGTCTTCGGATCGCCCGCCACGGCGGATGCGGGGAGGACGGAAAATAGCGTGGCATCGGCCCAGTAGATCGTCTCGTTGAACTCGACGTCGCCGCGTCGCACCGTCCAGTCCTGCGGCATCATGCGCGCGACGGTCGAAATCTGGGGCAGATCCAGCTTCATCCCCTCGGCCAGGGCATAGTCGGTTCCGTCGAACACCACGGTCTGCCCGCCGGGCATCGTGATCGAGGAGGAGATGCGATAGGCGTCGGCGGGGAAGGCGCGGTCGAACGTCATCTCGTCGCGCACGTAGAGCAGGAGCAGGATCGCTGCGGCCAGCCCGGTGGCGAGCCCCGCCACGTTCAGTCCGGCATGGAACCTGTTGTTCATCACCGACTTGAATGCGGTCCTGATCAGGTCGCCAACCATCGTGCCGCCTCTCCTAAACAAGCGTCTCGCTGACGATCCGCCCGTCGAGCATCTGGACCGTGCGCTCCGCCTCCGCGGCGTGGGCCGGTGAGTGAGTGACCATGATGATCGTGGTGCCGGCCCGGGAAGCCTGCTTCAGCAGCGCCATCACCGCCTCGCCGTTGGCGCTGTCGAGATTGCCGGTCGGCTCGTCGGCCAGGATGATCCCCGGCCTGGCGACGAGCGCGCGGGCGAGGGCGACGCGCTGCTGCTGGCCGCCGGAAAGCTGCCGCGGCCGATGGCGGGCCCGATGCGGCAGCCCGACCTGCTCCAGCGCCTCGGCGATTCGCGCCCGTCGCGCCGCGCCGCCGCCCCGGTACAGCAATGCGACCTCGACATTCTCCTCGACCGTCAGCTCCTCGATCAGGTTGAAGTTCTGGAAGACGAAGCCGATGTGAGCGCGCCGCACGCGGGCCAGTCTTGCTTCCGAGAGGCCCGCAATCTCCTCGCCCATCAGCCGGTACGACCCGCCGCTCGGCCGGTCGAGGCAGCCCAGGATGTTGAGCAACGTCGATTTGCCGCAGCCCGACGGGCCCATGATGGCGACGAACTCGCCGGCCGTCGCCTCGAACGATATGCCGTCGAGCGCGTGGGTCTCCACCTCGCCCGTCTCGTAGGTCTTGGCCAGCGCGGCGAGCGTCAGCATGTCCTTCTTGCGTCCCTGCTGTGCGACATGAAGACCAGTCTACGGCAAAGTCGCCCCAATAAAAAACGTGCTGCGTCAAAGGGTTGCCGGGGCGCTCTCGCGGCGGTCGCGCGCCAGACGTCCGGAACCGGACGCATTGCCCTCGCGGCGACGGCCGTCTTACTATCCCGCCATGGAGACGCTTCCCCCGCTGCTGATTGTCGAGGACGACGCCGACGTCCGCCACGCCGCCGAGCTGGCGCTGGAGCCCCATGTCGAGGCGATTGAAGCCCTGGCGTCGCCGCGGGATCTGGCGGCGCTGGTGGTGCCCGGCCGCTTCGGCTGCGTGCTGCTCGACATGAACTTCGTCGCCGGCGAACGCTCCGGCCGCGAAGGCATGGACGCCCTCGCCATGCTGCGGCAGCAGGACCCGTCGCTCGCGATCGTGCTGATGACCGCCTTCGGCCGCGTCTCGCTGGCGGTCGCGGCGCTGAAGCGGGGCGCCCACGATTTCATGCTGAAGCCCTGGCGCAACCGCGACCTCGTCGAGGCGGTGCGCTCGGCGAGCGAGGCCACCCGGGCGGCCCGCGCCGGCCGGCCGCTCGACAGCGTCGAACGCGAGGCGATCGAGCACGCCCTCGCGCAGAGCGGCGGCAACATCGCCCAGGCGGCGGTGCGGCTGGGACTGAGCCGCCCCGCCCTCTACCGGCGCATGGCCAGACATGGCCTCTAGGACCACGGCCCGCGCGTTCCGGCTTTCGCTGGCGGCGCGGTGCCTCTTCGTCGGCGGCCTTACCTTTGTGCTCCTCGAAGTGCTGGCCGGCACCCGCTTCTACGCGACGGCCTTCGCCCTCGCCGGCCTCGCCCTCCTCACCGTCTGGGACGCGTCGCGGCTGCAGCATGCGCCCGCCGCCGCCGACGAGTCGAACCCGGAGCAGCGCGAGCGCATCCGCCAGCTGGAGCGCGCGCAGGCACTGCTCGACGCGGTGACGGTGGCGCTGATCGCGATCACGCCGGACGGACGCATCGCCTTTGCCAACCAGGCAGCACGCCGGCTCGGCGGCGCGGCGGCGAGCCTCGCCGGGATGGGCGCGCTGGGAGAGGAGGCGGCCGCGCAGATCGTCGACCTGCCCGTCGGCGCGCGGCGCATCCTCACCCTCGCCGACGGCGGTCCGGCCCTGGTCTGGGCGGTCGGCCTCTCCGTGCCCGGCCAGGCGCCCCAGAAGCTGGTGTCGCTGCAGCGCGTCGCCGGCGAGCTCGACGCGGTGCAGGTTCGCGCCTGGGAGGACATGACGCGCGTCCTTGCGCACGAGATCATGAATTCGCTGACTCCGATCGCCTCCCTCTCGGAAAGCGCCGCCGCCCTGCTGAGGGGCCGTCCGGAGGCCGAGCCCGCCGTCGCCCGCGCCGTCGACGCGATCGCGCGACGCAGCCTCCACCTCCTCGATTTCGTCGAGCGCTACCGGCAGCTCGCCGAGCTGCCCGAGCCGCGCCTGCGCCCCGTGAGGGCGGCTGAGCTCATCGGCGACGTCGAGGCGCTGTTACGCCCGGAGCTCGCCGCGCACGGCATCGCCTGGCGGAGCGAGGTCCGCCCGCCCGACCTCGCCTTCGACGCCGATCCCGAGCTGCTCTCGCAGGCCGTCCTCAACCTCCTCCACAACGCCGCCGAGGCGCTCGCCGGCATCAACAGCCCGGCGATCGACCTCTCCTGCGAAGCGAGCGGCGGGGAGATCGCCTGCACCGTCTCCGACAACGGCCCCGGCATCCCGGCCGATCGCCTGCAGGAAATCTTCGTTCCCTTCTTCACGACCAAGACGGGCGGTTCCGGCATCGGCCTCACCCTCGCCCGCCAGGTGGCGCTCGCCCATGGCGGCCGCCTCGAAGCCCGCAACCGCGACGCCGGCGGCGCCTCCTTCACGATGACGATACCGCGCGCGGCCTGAGTGCGACGTTCGGCTGGCGACTAGCGCGAGCGTTCGGCGAAGAGGCCCATCACCTGGGCGATGATCGTCGTCATCGCCGCATGCGCGCGGTCGGCATCGCCTCCCTCGATCGCTTCGAGCACGGCGCGGTGGGCGGGAAGGCTGGCGCTGTGGTGGCCGAAGCGGTTGGTGAATCGGATCGAGGTGTGCAGCGCCGTCGCAACGACGTCGCGGAAGCGGAGGAAGAAGGGGTTGGCGCTCGCCTCCAGCACCGCGACGTGGAAGCCGATGTCGGCCTCCAGCGTATCCTCGCCGCCCGCCTCGGCGACTACCATACGGGCATAGCCGTCTCGGATCGCGGCAACGGCGGCTTCGTCGGCGGCCTTGGCGGCGAGCGCGGCAGCGGCCGGCTCGATCGCAATCCTCAGCTCGCTGAAGTGGCGGAGGAGATCGATCGAGAAGCTGCGCTCGAGCAGCCAGCGCAGCACGTCGGGATCGAACAAATTCCACGCGCCGGCCGGCTGGACCGTGGTCCCCTTCCGGGGACGGGCGGTGAGAAGGCCCTTGGCGGTGAGCATCTTCACCGCCTCGCGAGTCACCGAGCGGCTGACGCAATGGTCTTTGGCGAGCTCAGCCTCGGTCGGGAAGCGCCGGGAATCGTACTCGCCTGTGACGATCGCGCGGCCGAGCGTGTCGAGAAGCCCGAAGGTGAGGTTCCGGCCCGGCGGCTCAATTGCGCGCTGTGCGGCATCCCGCGTGTTTTCGTCAGCCTCCGCCACGCCTTCGGCAATCCCCCGCCAGCAAAGCCGATCTTATCATATATTTGATTTGCTTTGGCAGCAACGAGCTCAGGGTGGGGGCCGGCTATTGCGTGTTACCAGCCTGCGCTCCGTTCCCTCCCGCGACGGCGTTGTCGCCCGGAGTGGCGTTGCCGTCGGCGAGCCCCGCCGAGCCGTCGGTAGCCCCGTTGTCGGTCATGTCGCTCCCCGGCGCGCCGGTGGCGCCGAACGGATCCTCGGCGACGTCCTTGGCCTGGGTGCCGACGGCGTTGTCGGTGGCGTTGCCGCTCCCGCCTCCGCAGGCGGCGAGGGCGAGCGAGCCCGCTGCGGCAACGATGATCGTCTTGGCGCTGTTCATGGGATTCTCCGCTGTGGGTTTCTTCCTCAGATAACCGCCGATCGGGCGAAAGGCTTCACCGGCGCCCGAGGATGCCGCCGAGCAGCCGGTGGCGCGCACGGGGCTCGAACGGCTCGTTGGGCCCTTCGGGATCGAGCAGCTCGCTCCTCGCCATCGCGGATTCGACGGCATTGAGCTCGGGCGGGTCGAGCGGCACCAGCGAGCGTCCGTCGCCCCGCAGCCGCTCGATGGCGGCGATCAGCGAGCCGGTCTTCGCACAGACGGCGCGGACTTCGGAGGGAGACTTGTCGAGATGTTCGGCGAGGAGGTCGGCGCGCAATTCCTCAATCGCCGTGCCCGCATCCTCGTTGGCCGGCAGGCGGCAGTCGATCAGCAAGTCGCACTCGCTGTCGAGGCCCATCGACCGGTTGTTGAGGTTGGCCGAACCGACGCGGAAGGCGACGTCGTCGACGATCATGATCTTGGCATGGACGTAGATGTCGGTGCCGCCCTTGGTCACTGGATAGTAGATGCGGAAGCGGCCGTAGCGGTCCCGCTTTTCGAGCGCGCGCATCAGCTCGGCGCGGGCGGAGCCCATCACTTCCTCGTCGAGCCAGCCGTAGCCGGTCTTCGGATTGACGACGACGAATTCGGGCCCGTCCGGCTCCGCCAGCCGGCGCGCGATCGCCTCGCCGACGACGCGGGAGGCGAAATACTGGGTCTCGAAATAGACGAAGCGACGGGCGGAGGCGATCAGGTTGACGAACAGCTTCTCGATCTCGCGGACCTCCGACCAGCTCTCGTGCTTCGCGCGGGTGCGGGCGATGCCGATATCGACGTCGCGGAAGGTCGGCTCGAGCTCCTCGGGCCAGTAATCGTGCACGGACAGGGAGACCGGCTCGGCGGCTTCGAGCTTGTCGCCGGTCGCCGCCAGCCACCGGATCCGCGCGAGGTCGCCGAGCGAGCGCGCCGCCCCGGCGTCGACCGCCATGATCGCGTCGTGCCACGGCTCGTAGGCGCGGCCGGTGGTCGGGCGGCGGCGGCCGGGATGGTCGTCGCAATGGTCGCGCGTGTCCCAGCGCGATCCGGTGATGTCGATGCCGCCGCAAAAGGCGATGGAATCGTCGATCACTAGGATCTTCTGGTGATGGCTGGCCGCGCGGGGGTGGCTGTGGTCGAGCTTGAAGATGATGTTCGGCCGCCGCGCCCACTCGGCGATGCGGAACAGGGTCGAGCCGCGCCCGAGATAGCGATAGGCCTCTCCATCCCAGGCCAGGATATAGATTTTGAGGTCGGGCCTTTTGTCCGCGAGCCAGGAGACGATCGCCCCCACCTCGACCGGGGCCTCCGTCGCCTTTTCCCGGTCGTCGAGGGCGACCCGGGTGTCGAGGTCCCAGCCCATCAGCATGACCTGCGAGTGCGCCTTCAGCATCGCTTCGCGAGCGATGCGGAAATAGTCGCACGCATCGACGATCAGCGAGGCACGGTGCGCGCGCGCGATCCGCCAGCAATTGCGGCCGGGCTCGAGACGGAAGTCGGGGTGCTGGATACTCGACGACACCTCCGCGCAACGTGTCTCGTGCCGCGCCCGTTCCAATGCCGTTCAGCTGCCGCTAAAGCGCGGGCAGAGAGGAGTCCCTCCCATGCGTAACGTCGCCCTCGCCGCTTTGCTTCTCGCCACCGCCGCCTGCACGACCGCCCCCGCGGGTCCGCCCGCTTCCGCCGCCGCCGCGAGCGGCTACGACCTCGCCGCCCAGCGGGCGAAGATCGCCAGGGTCGCGATGAAGCCCGACACCAGCTTCCTCAACGCCGAGGAGCGGGAGGTGGTGAACCTCCTCATCCAGGCCGCCGAGTTGATGAACCCGATATACCTCCGCCAGCGCTCGATCGAGAACCCGACGATCCGAACGCGGATCGCCGGAAGCCGAGACCCACGCAAGGCGCTGCTGCTCGACATGTTCGACCTGCATTTCGGGCCGTGGGACACGCTCGCCGAGAACCGCCCCTTCTACGGCGAGGAGCCGACCCCGCCCGGGGCCGGCTTCTACCCGAAGGACCTGACGAAGGAGGCGTTCGACGCCTATGTCACGGCCAATCCCGCGCAGCGCGAGGCGCTGACCAGCGGCTATACCGTGGTGCGGCGCCAGGGCGAGAAGCTGGTCGCGGTGCCGTACAGCGTCGAGTACCGCCAGTGGCTCGAGCCGGCCGCGAAGCTGCTGGAGCGGGCGGCGGCGCGGACGAGCAATGCGAGTCTCAGGCGCTTCCTGACGCTGCGCGCCAAGGCGTTCCGGACCAACGACTATTACGAATCCGAGCTGGCGTGGATGGACGTCACCGGCACGCCGATCGAGGTCGTGATCGGCCCATACGAGGTTTACACCGACGCCCTCTACGGCGCCAAAACCGCCTTCGAGGCCTTCGTCACCGTCCAGGATCCGAAGGAGAGCGCGGCGCTCTCCCGCTACAAGGCGCTGCTCCCCGACATGGAGCGCAACCTGCCGGTCGAGGAGCGCTACAAGAATTTCAACCGGCCCTTCACCTCGCCGATTTTGGTCGCCGACCAGGTCCACGGCGGCGGCGACAACGTGCCGGGCGTGCAGACCATCGCCTTCAACCTTCCCAACGACGAGCGGGTGCGGGAGGCGAAGGGGGCGAAGAAGGTCATCCTCGAGAACGTGCTCGGCGCCAAGTACGAGCGCATCCTCGCGCCGATGGCGGGCCTGGTGCTGGTGCCGGAGCAGGCGCGGCTGGTCACCAAGAAGTACATGACGCAGGAGACCTTGTTCCACGAGCTGGCGCACAGCCTCGGGCCCGGCACGATCACGCTGAACGGCCGCCAGACGACGGTCAACGCCGAGCTGAAGGACCAATATTCCGCGATCGAAGAGTCGAAGGCCGACGTGATGGGCGTCTACAACATCCTCTACCTGATGCGCCGCGGCGAGCTGCCGATCGCCGAGCGGGAGCAGCTGCTGGCAACCTATTTCGCCGGCATTTTCCGCGCCGTCCGGTTCGGTATCGACGAGGCCCACGGCCGCGGCGCCGGGATGCAGTACAGCTACCTGCGCGAGAAGGGCGCCTTCGCCTGGGACGGCGGGGCGAAACGCTACCGCGTCGACTACGACCGCATGGAAGCCGGCATACGCGACCTCGTCGCGGAGCTGGTGCGCCTCCAGGGCAATGGCGATTATGCGGGCACCAAAGCCTTCTTCGATCGCTATGCCCGTCTGGACGAGGAGGCGCGGGCGGTCCTCGCCACGGCGGCGGGAATCCCGACCGACATCCAGCCAGACTATCCGGACCGGATCTGACCGGCCGCGCGGGGAGAATGCGGGCAATGGACTATCAGGCGCTCGTCGACGAGGTGCTGAGCGACATCCAGGCCTATCGCGGCCAGGGCACCGTCGCGTCCTACATTCCCGGCCTCGCGCAGGTCGATCCGAAGAAGTTCGGCATCGCGCTGGTGACCGAGGACGGATCGACCTACGCGGCGGGCGACGCCGAGGAGCCGTTCTCGATCCAGAGCATCTCCTACGTCTTCGCGCTCGCGCAGGCGCTCCATCACCTGAAGGCGGCGCTGTGGAACCATGTCGGGCGCGAGCCGGCGGGTTTGCCGGTAAGCTCGGTCGTCCAGCTCGAGCTGGAGAAGGGGCGGCCGCGCAATCCGCTGACCAGCTCCGGCGCGATCGTGGTGTGCGACCAGCTGATCTGCTCGCGCGGCGCCGAGGCGGCCGCCGCCGAACTGCTCGATTTCCTGCGCTCGCGCTGCTCGCCCGACGGCGACAGCATCGGGATCGACGAGAAGCTCGCCATGTCGGAATCGCGCGCCGGCGCGTTCAACCGGAGTCTCGCCCACCTGATCGCCGCCTTCGGCAACCTCGCCAGCCCGGTCGAGGAGGTGCTGTCGCTCTACTACCGCCAATGCTCGATCGCGATGAGCTGCCGCCAGCTTGCCCAGGCGGCGCTGTTCCTCGCCTTCGACGGCACCGATCCGCGCACCGGCGACGCGGTCACCATCGCGTCGCGCGCGCGCCGGATCAACGCGCTGATGATGACCTGCGGCCATTACGACGTTTCTGGCGACTTCGCCTTCCGGGTGGGGCTGCCGGGGAAGAGCGCGGTCAGCGGGGGAATTCTCGCGGTCGTGCCGGGGATCGGCGCGATCTGCGTCTGGTCGCCGGGCCTCACCGCCGCCGGCACCTCGCTCGCGGGCTCGATCGCGCTCGAGCATCTCGCCGAGCGCACCGGCTGGTCGGTGTTCGTCTAGCCGCCCCTAATCTCTGTTAATCAATTAGACAGGAACTGCGCGCGCCGGCAAGCCGTTGATCTGGCGAGAAAAGACCGGCAGCCGAGGGCGGCCCGCCGGCGCGCGAGACGGTGGCGATGGCAACGCAATTCTATCCCGACCTTCCTCCTTCGGTCGCCGCTCTGCCGTTCCTGTTCGTCCGGCCGCAGGCGGAGGACGACGGCTGGACGGTGCGGGCAGCGCTCGCCGCGGCGCTGGCTGCCGAGCGGGCCGACACCGGCGGGCGCAACAGCCGCACGCGGGTCGCCTATCTCCTCTCGGAGCTCGGCTATCAGCTCGCCCGCCGCGGCTTCGACCGCGACGCCGAGCTGCCGCTTCCGCGCGCCGAGATCGCCCGCGCCCTCGGCCTCAGCCTCTGCAAGGTGAAGAGGATCCTGGCCATGCTCTGCCTCTCCCAGGTGATCGCCACCGACGGCAGCCGGATGCGCGTTCTCGACTGGCCCCGCCTGTGCGCCCTCGGCGGCTTCGACCCGCGCCGCCTCGAGCTGCGGGAGGAGGAAGAAGAGGATCGGATCGTCGCCATCCTCACCGACGAGGATAGCCCCCTCTACAGCACCACCGCCGCCGGCGACCCCGCCTGCTTCACCTGAGCGCCGCAACCTCGTTGGGGTGGCGACGCAGTTGAAGCGCTTCGCGGCGAAGCCGGGACCCACTCATTCCCCCACCCGCTGGACCCTGGCCTTCGCCGCGGAACGACGGCTTCCCCGAACAGGTCGGACCCTATTCGTGCGCCGAGGGGTCGTCGCCGCTGTGGGGGGCGGGCTCGACGGGCTGTTCGGTGAAGCCCTCGAGGCCGGCCAGCTCCTCGACGTCGCGGGCGATTTCGACGGGGCTGGTGGCGTAGAGCACGACCAGCTCCGCGATCGACTTCAGCGCGTGGATGTGGATCCGCTCGTAGCTGTGGCTGGCGTCGATGCCGAAGGTGATGAGCGCCGTGCGGACGTCCGCGCCGCCCTCTAGCGCCGACGCGCTGTCGGAGCGGTAGTAGCGGAAGACGTCGCGCTGGTAGCGCACGCCATTGTCCTCGCAGAGGCGTATGAGCTTGCGGGTGAGGTGGTAGTCGAACGGCCCGACCTGGTCGGCCATGCCGATGGTCACGCCGAATTCGGCGCTGTTCTGCCCGGGCGCGGTGGTGCCGTTGTCGATCGAGACCATCGCGACGACGTTGTCGAGCAGCACCGCCGAGGCGCCGGAGCCGACCTCCTCGGTGATGGTGAAGATGAAGTGGATGTCGACCGGCGTGAACGCTCTCGCGTCGACCAGCGCCTTGATCGCGGCGAGGGCGGCGGCGCAGCCTGCTTTGTCGTCGAGGTGGCGTGAGACGATGTAGCCGTTGTCGAGGAACTCGGTCCCCGGATCGATCGCGACGAAATCGCCGATGTTGATGCCGAGCGCTTCGACCGAGGCGCGGTCGGTGCAGTCGGCGTCGATCCGCACTTCGACGTTGCGCCAGCCTACCGGCTGCGTGTCGATCTCCTCGTTGAACGTGTGGCCGGAGGCTTTGAGCGGCAGGATGGTCCCGCGGTAGCTGCCTTCCTCGGTGAAGATCGTGCAGCGCGTGGTCTCGGCCGAGCGCGCCGACCAGGTGCCGATCGGCACCAGCTCGAGCCGCCCGTTCTCCTTGATCATCTTCACCGTTGCCCCCAGCGTGTCGAGGTGGGAGACGATGGCGCGGGCGCCGTCGACCTCGCGCCCGCGATAGAGGGCGAGGATCGCGCCGCGGCGGGTGACCGAGAAGGGGATGCCGAGCCGCTCGAGCTCCCCGCACACAGTGCGTACGATCGTGTCGGTGTAGCCGGTCGGACTCGCGATCGCGAGCAGCCGCTCGAGCTGTTCGCCGAGATAATCGACGTCAATGCTGGGGAGCGGCATCGGCCCTCCTCGTATCGCGGGCGCTGGCCGGCATGCTCAGCGGGAAGAGGAGGTCGATGAAGCGCTCGGCGGTCGGCTGCGGCTCGTGGTTGGCGAGGCCGGGGCGCTCATTGGCTTCGATGAAGACATAATCGGGATCGGTTGGGTTGGGGACGATGAAATCGACGCCCACCACCGGAATCTCGATCGCGCGGGCGACGCGGATCGCGGCCTC
>DASVVY010000215.1:0-1980 GCA_036386335.1 Allosphingosinicella sp.
CGAAAGCGTCCTGGAGGCGATCAGGCATGAGCTTCTGATCGCGCGGGACCGCCCCGACTAACCCCTCTCCCCACGCGGAGAAGGCAGGGTGGGGGGATCCGGCGTCGGAAGCTATCCTCGCACTCAGAGCCCCCTCACCCCAGCCCTCTCCCCCCCGGGGAGGGGGGGTCTGGACGGCGCCCATCATCACTTTCCGAGCTGTCCCACGAAGTTCTCGAACAAATACACGCTGTCCTGCGGCCCCGGACTCGCCTCCGGGTGGTACTGCACCGAGAAAGCCGGGCGGTCCGTCAGCTCGATGCCGCAATTGCTCCCGTCAAAGAGGCTGATGTGGCTCTCGCGGGCGTTCTCCGGCAGCGTGTCGCGATCGACCGCGAAGCCGTGGTTCATGCTGGTGATCTCGACGCGCCCGTCCTCGAGGCGCTTGACCGGATGGTTGGCGCCGCGGTGGCCCTGGTGCATCTTCACCGTCCGCGCGCCTACCGCGAGGCCGAGGAGCTGATGGCCGAGGCAGATGCCGAACAGGGGCTTGCCCGTCTCCAGCAGCCGGCGGATCACCGGCACCGCATATTCGCCTGTCGCGGCGGGGTCGCCGGGGCCGTTCGAGAGGAAGAAACCGTCGGGCTCGTGCGCCATCACCTCGTCGAAGGTGGCGGTGGCGGGGAGCACCGTCACCCGGGCCCCGGCATCGGCGAGGTTGCGGAAGATGTTGCGCTTGGACCCGTAGTCGATCGCGACCACGTGCGGCCGCTCCTCCCCTGCCCCGCCCTCGCCATAGCCTTCGCCGAGGTTCCAGCGGCCGCCCGCCCAGCGGTACATCTGGCGGCAGGACACCTCCTTTGCCAGGTCCATGCCCTCCAGGCCGGGCCAGGCACGTGCCATATCCAGCAGCGCGTCGATGTCAAACCTGCCGTCCGCCCGGTGCGCGATCACCCCGTTCGGGGCGCCGCCCTCCCGGATCCTCCGCGTCAGCGCCCTTGTGTCCACCCCCGAAAGCCCGATCCGGCCGTTCGAGCGCATCCATTCGACGAAAGTCTGCACGGCGCGAAAGCTCGAAGGTCCGGTGACGTCCTGGCGCACGATCGCCCCGAGCGCCCAGGGATTGTCCGCCTCGACGTCCTCCCAATTGGCGCCGACATTGCCGATGTGCGGGAAGGTGAAGGTGATGATCTGCGAAGCGTAGGAGGGATCGGTCATCACCTCCTGGTAACCGGTCATCGCGGTGTTGAAGACGACCTCGCCGACCGCTTCGCCCTCCGCGCCGAATCCCCTGCCCCAGACCAGCGTGCCGTCGGCCAACACCAATACGCCCGTCGCACCTTTGGGCGCAGGCGTTTGCTTGGCGTGGGCCATGACGGCGGGCACTCCCTTGGGCGGTTTCCGGCGATGTCGCTAAGGCCCGTCCGCTAGGGCGCGGGGGCGGCAGCGTCAATCTATTAAAAGCGCGGGCGCGCGGCTATCCTGGCGGCTTTCCCGCGGCACCGGCACACGAGATATTATGATTCGCGACGACATCAAGGCTGCCCTGGTCCGTGCGATGAAGGGCGGCGACAAGGCCGGCACGGCGACCATCCGCCTGATCCAGTCGGCGATCAAGAACCGCGACATCGAGCTGCGCGGCGGCGCCGGCGCGCCCGCCGACGACGACGCGCTCGTGACCGAGGTCCTCCAGAAGATGATCAAGCAGCGCCGCGAATCGATCGCCCTCTACGAGCAGGGCGGCCGGCAGGAGCTGGCGGACGCGGAAAAGGCGGAAGTGGCGGTGATCGAGGGGTTCCTGCCGCGCCAGATGAGCGAGGACGAGGCGAAAGCCGCGATCGAGGCGATCGTCGCCGAGACGGGCGCGAGCTCGGTCAAGGACATGGGCCGCGTCATGGCCGCCCTGAAGGAGCGCCACGGGGGGCAGATGGACATGTCGAGGGCCAGCGGCCTCGTAAAGGCGCGCCTCTCCGCTTAGGCTGAGGGCATGTCCCTCTCCCC
>DASVVY010000216.1:0-2003 GCA_036386335.1 Allosphingosinicella sp.
GTGGAGCGGCCGGGCGCCGGCGACGACACGCGCGGCTGGGGCCCACCCTTCGTCGCGAAGGACGGCAGCGCCGCCTATTTCCACTGCTGCAACCGGGGCAAGCGCAGCATCGCCGTCGATCTGGACAGCGAGGAGGGGCAAGGGCACGTCCGCGCGCTTGCCGCGCAGGCCGACGTGCTGATCGAGAATTTCAAGGTCGGCGGCCTCGCGAAGTACGGCCTCGACCAGCCGAGCCTCTCGGCGCTGAACCCGCGGCTCGTCTATTGCTCGATCACCGGCTTCGGCCAGGAGGGCCCTTACGCGCCGCGCGGGGGGTACGACTTCATGATCCAGGGGATGGGCGGGATCATGGACCTGACCGGCGACCCGAAGAGCGAGCCGCAGAAGATCGGAGTCGCCTTCGTCGACATCTTCACCGGCGTCTACGCCTCGACCGCAATCCTGGCGGCCCTCCGCGGTCGGGACCGAAGCGGACGCGGCTGCCACATCGACATGGCTTTGCTCGACACCCAGGTGGCGGTGCTCGCCAATCAGGCCATGAACTACCTCGTTTCCGGCGTGTCGCCGACGCGGCTCGGCAATGCGCATCCCAACATCGCTCCTTACCAGAGCTTTCGCACGAGCGATGGCTGGGTGATTGTGGCGGTCGGCAATGACGGCCAGTTCCGCAAGCTCTGCGCACTGCTCGGGCTCGCCCCGCTGGCCGAGGACGAACGCTTCGCGAGCAATGCCTCGCGCGTGGAGAATCGCGAGGCGCTCGCCGCCGAGCTTTCGGCGACCATCGCGCTCCGCCGCAAGGACGAGCTGCTGACCGGACTGGCCGGAGCGGGGGTTCCTGCCGGGCCCATCAATAATGTCGAGGAGGTATTCGCCGATCCGCAGGTGATTGCGCGGGGTATGCGGATCGAGCGGGACGGCGTGCCCGGGATTGCCTCGCCGATCGTGATCGACGGTCAGCGCCAGGTGGCGGAGGGCAGCAGCCCGCCGCTCGGCAGTGCCGACGCGGCGTTCGGCTCCGTCGGCGGCCACGGCATCTCCCAATATGGCGCGATCCCGATCCGCCTCGGCGAGGCTGGGGCGACCGAGGTCCTGCTCATCACGTCGCGCGATACCCGACGCTGGGTGGTGCCCCGCGGCAACCCGATGCCCGGCCGAAGCCCCGCCGAAACGGCGGCGGCGGAAGCCTTCGAGGAAGCGGGCGTCAGCGGCGCGACCGGCCCCTCCCCCGTCGGCCGCTATGGTTACCTCAAGCGCCGGCGCGACGGCTCGTTCGTCCCCGCCGAGGTCGAGCTGTTCGCCCTGCACGTCGAACAGGAGGCCGAGACTTGGCCGGAAATGCACCAGCGCGAACGCCGCTGGTTCCCCCCCGAAGAGGCTGCCGCCGCGGTCGCCGAATCCGACTTGGCGGCGCTGATCCGGAGTCTCGCCCGATGATCCGCCAGCTCGTTGAGGCGCTGCCGGAGCCGGCGCTGATCGTCGCCGAGGGCAAGGTGCGGTTGAGCAATGCCGCCGCGCGGGCGACGCTCGGGCGGGACATAGACGGCGAGGACGTGCGCCTGGCCATTCGCCATCCCGCGGCCGTGGAGCGGCTGCTCACCGCCGACGCCGAAGGGCCAGAGGAAGCCGAGTTGATCGGCCTCGGGGAAGCGGAGCGCCGCTGGCGCATGACCGTCGCGCCGCTCGGCGACGGCGACCTCCTCGTACGCCTGATCGACCGCAGCGAGGCCCATGCCGCCGAGCAGATGCGGGTGGACTTCGTTGCCAATGCCAGCCACGAGCTGCGGACGCCGCTCGCCACCCTCGTCGGCTATGCGGAGACGCTGCGCGAGCAGGCCGCCGAGCTCGACGACGGCACGCGCGAGCGGTTCACCGCGATCGTTCACGAAGAGGCCCGGCGCATGCAGCGGCTGGTCGAGGACCTGATCTCGCTCTCCCGGATCGAGGCCGAGCGCTTCACCGTCCCGACGGACCCGATCCTGCTCCCCGAGCTGGTCGAGGAGGCG
>DASVVY010000217.1:0-3163 GCA_036386335.1 Allosphingosinicella sp.
GACGTCGACAATGAGTCGCGCCGTCTCATAGCGGCGGCCGTTGAAGCTCGGCCGCGGGTCGGGGCGGGCGACGGTGATCTTCTTCTCCCCGTAACCGCCCGCATAGTCGATCCGCCCGCCGTGGATGACGAGGTGCCAGCCGGGCTCCTGCCCGCGCGCCTCGTAATGCTCCTGTGCGGCATCGGAACCGCTGGTGGCGGACCTCTCTGCCGTCGTGCAGGCACCGGCGAGCAGCGCGGCCGAGACCGCAAGGAAACGCGTCATTTCGACCTCCTCCACTGGTTGATCACCTCATAGGCCATCACGGCCGTCGCCACCGCGGCGTTGAGGCTGTCGGCCTTGCCGAGCATCGGCACCTTCACGAGCAGGTCGCATTCAGCCTCATAGTCTTCCGGCAGCCCCTGTGCCTCGTTGCCGACGAGGATGAAGGCCGGTGCCGTGTATCTCGGCTGCTGGTAGTCGAGCGCCGCCTTGAGGCTGGTGCCGATCAGCTGGCCCGACCCGGAGCGGAGCCAAGGCAGGAACTCGGCCCAGCTCGCACTCGCAACCCGCTGGGTGAAGAGAGCGCCCATCGATGCGCGTACGGCTTCGACCGAGAAGGGATCGACGCAGTCGTCGACCAGGATCAGCCCGCCCGCGCCGACGGCGTCGCCGGTTCTGAGGATCGTGCCGAGATTCCCGGGATCGCGCAGCGCCTGAGCGACGATCCACAGCGGCGCGGCACTGCGGTCGAGGTCCGAAAGGCTGGTGTCGAAGGCGCGGTAGACGCCGAGCACCGTCTGCGGATTTTCCTTTCCGGAGAGCTTGTGGAGGATGTCGGGCACCGTCTCGATAACGTCGCCATGCGCCGCCTCCACCGCCTCGACCAGCGTCGTCAGGAGCGGGTGCCGTGTCCCTTCCGCGTAGAAGAGGATCGCCGGCAGCCGTCCCGCCTCGCGCGCCTCGGTCAGGATCCTCAGGCCTTCGGCGATGAACATGTGCTGCCGCCTGCGCCCCTTCTTCTCGCGAAGCGCGCGCACATCCTTGATCAGGGGGTTCGAGAAAGCGGTAATCTGGCGCGGCATCTCAGCTCCCCGGCGACGGCGGGGGCCCAGCCGGCGCCGAAGCTGGGCCCCGGCCTTCGCCGGGGAGCTGGGAGGCGTCGCCCATCACTCCTCGCCGAAGCGGTCCTCGACCAGCGCCGCAAGGCTCGCCACCGCCTCGTCGGCGCCTTCCCCCTCGGCGTGGATGGTGATGCTGTCGCCGCAGGCAGCGCCCAGCATCATGAGGCCCATGATCGAGGTGCCGCAGACGCGGCTGCCGTCCTTCTCGACCTCGACCTGCGCCGGCAGGCCGGCGGCCATGGTGACGAACTTGGCGCTGGCGCGGGCGTGCAAGCCCCGCTTGTTGCTGAGCGCCAGGGTCCGGCTCGGCACGCTCAGACCGTCTCGCCGAGGATCTCGGAAGCGACGGAGATATACTTGCGTCCCGCCTCCCGCGCCGCCCCGACGGCGGAGCGGACATCCATCGTCTTGCGCGCGCCTTCGAGGCGGATCAGCATCGGCAGGTTGACGCCGGCTATCACTTCGACCTTCTCGGATTTCATCAGCGAGATGGCGAGGTTGGAGGGCGTGCCGCCGAACAGGTCGGTGAGGATGATGACGCCATTTCCTTCGTCCACCCGCGCGATCGCCTCGGCAATGTCATTGCGGCGCAGCTCCATGTCGTCCTCGGGGCCGATGCAGATCGCCTCGATCCGCTGCTGCGGCCCCACGACATGCTCCATCGCGGTGACGAATTCGGCCGCCAGCCGGCCATGGGTCACCAACACCAAACCGATCATCCAGTCACCTTGAAACCGTACTCAGGTCAGCCCGGCTCCCCTCCACGCCAGCGCGCGGGAGCGAGGCGAGGTCGCGATGTTCGAGGGTGGGGGAAAATCCCGCCTCGCGCAACCGCGCCGCCACCCGCTCCGCGACGTGAACCGAGCGATGTCTCCCCCCGGTACATCCGAACGCGACGGTTAGATAGGACTTTCCTTCCGCCCGGTAGCGGGGGAGGAGGGTGAGGAGCAAAGCCTCGATCCGCTCCAGCGCCTCGCCATAAGCCTCGTCCCCGCGCACGTAATCGGCGACCGGCGCGTCGCGGCCGGTGAGATCGCGCAGCCTCTCCTCCCAATAAGGGTTCCTCAGGAACCGCATGTCGAGCACCAGGTCCGCGTTGCGCGGCAGCCCGCGCGAGAAGCCGAACGACATCACCGTCAGCGTCGGCGCGGTGCCCGGCGTGGTGAAGCGCTCGCGCAGCTGCTGCTGGAGCGCGTTCAGCGTGGTGTCGGTCGTGTCGATGGCATGGTCGGCCGAGCGCCGCAGCGGCTCCATCAGCTCGCGCTCGGCGGCGATGCCGTCGGTGGCGGGCCGGTCCGGTGCCAGAGGATGGCGGCGGCGGGTCTCAGAGTAGCGCCTCAGCAGCTCGCCTTCGGCGCAGTCGAAATAGAGGGTCTCGACCGGGAAATCGTGGTCCTTGGCCAGCGCGTCGATCTGCTCGACGATGCGCGCCGCGTCGAAGTCGCGGGTGCGGCTGTCGACGCCGATCGCCAGCGGGCGGCGACGGCGGCCGCTGCCTTTGGCGAGCGGCGTCGAGAGGAGATGCTCAAGCAGCGACAGCGGCAGATTGTCGACCACCTCCCAGCCGATGTCCTCGAGCGTCTTGAGCGCCGTCGACTTGCCCGCGCCGGAGAGGCCGGTGACGAGCAGGATTCGCTTGGGGGCGGGGCCGGCGTTCAAGGTGGCGGGAGTCCGAAGAGCTGAAGCGCCAGCTCTACCTTGATCGGCGCCGAAGCCTCAAGCGCGCTGATCGCCACCGCGGGAATTTGCACGCCGGCCATCGTCCGGATTTCCGGGGCATCGGGCAGGCGCTCCACCAGGCGGGCGAGCTCGGCAATCAGGCAGACCGGAACGGCCGCTTCCGCCGCGGCCTGCACGATGCCGATGCCGCGTACCTCGATGCGGCCGCGGATCGTCTCCGGCGCCTCGGCGAGCAGCCGCCCCGCCGACGGGGCCACCAATGTGTAGTCGTCGCTGACCAGCACCGCCCCCCGGTCGATCAGCCGCAGCGCGAGGTCCGACTTGCCGGCCCCGGACTTGCCCGTCAGCAGGACGGCGCGGCCGCCGATCGAGACGCAGGT